>CAZNJP010000174.1:0-3761 GCA_964573345.1 uncultured Syntrophobacter sp.
TAATTGAATCAACACCTTTAACAATGCCCCACCCGGAAGGGTGGGGTGGTTTACTCAGACAAGGCCAAAGGTAAAGAGGGGTGGTAAGGGGCAAGCTTAACGTAGACATCCAGGGCCTGAGTTAGGGTATAAGGGCCTACATAAACTCTGTACACCAGACCCCTTTTGGGTAAATTTAATGCCTTTATATAATTTTGATAACCTTTCTTTATTAATTTTTTATGAAGGCCTTCTGCATTGATGCGGTTTTTAAAAGAGCCCAATTGCAAAACATAGTTTTTACCTGGAATCTTTTTCTCTGGTTCTAGAATTTTTGGTTTTTCTTTTTTGATAATGGTTTTTCTTTCTTTTTCAACCATGGAATGAATTCCTATAGCTGGAGGGGCCACCTCTTTAGGATAAATTATGGTTCTTCCTACCAAGATACCCAATATAAACATCCAGAGTAAGGAGAGGAAACCGCCAATTATGGTTAAAATAAGCCCTATAGATGTAAATTTAATGGTATACTTTTTTTCGCCCATTTTTACATTTCTTTAGGGGCTGAGACACCTAATAGGTTTAAGCCATTTTTGATGACAATCTTGACTGCCTGGGCCAGGGCAAATCTAGCAAAAGTCAAGTCTTTTTCCTCCCCCAAGATGCGGTGTTTATTATAATATCTGTGAAACTCCCCTGCTACAGAGGTCAAATAAAAAGACAAGTGATGTGGCTCCAAAAACTGAGCAGCTTCTTTTACCACATCCTTAAATTGGGCCAAAAGTTTAATCAATGCAATCTCCTCTTTAAGGTCTAAATGAGACAGGTCTATGGATTCCAATTTTGGAAAGCAAATACCCTTTTTAGAAGCTATCTTCTCAATACTGCAGATACGGGCATGGGCATATTGAACATAAAAAACAGGGTTTTCCATAGTCTCTTTCTTGGCTACTTCTAAATCAAAATCCAGATGACTTTCAAGGGAGCGGGTAAGAAATATAAAGCGGGCTGCGTCTTTTCCTACCTCTTCCAAAATCTCCCTCAGTGTCACAAACTCTCCCGCACGGGTAGACATGGCCATGGGTTTTCCTGCCTGTTTAAGATGAACTAATTGGGTTAAGAGCACCTTGAATCTTTTTAAATCATATTCCATGGCCTGCAGCCCTGCCTTTATCCTTGGGAGATAACCATGATGGTCTGCCCCCCAGATGTTTATCAACAAATCAAAACCACGCTCTGTTTTTTTAGCATGATATGTAAGATCAGAGGCAAAATATGTGATAGCCCCACTGGCTCTAATCAATACCCTATCCTTTTCATCGCCAAATTGGGATGTTTTAAACCAGGTGGCTCCATCCTTTTCATAAACCAATCCCTTCTGTTTAAACCAGGAAATAACACCATTTACCTCTTCTACCAAGGACGATTCCCTGAACCAGTAGTGAAAATAGACACCAAAATCTTCTAAATCCCTTCTTATTTCCTTTAGAATCTCTTCTACTGCCAGCTTAGAAAAATAATCTATTACCTCTTTTTCTGGCTTATTAAGATACTTATTTCCATCATTCCTTAGTATATCAGAGGCCAATGCCTTTATGTATTCGCCTTGATAACACTCCTTTGGAAATGAAACCCCTTTTCCTAAAAGCTCTAAATATCTGAGATAGACAGAGCGTCCCAGTATCTCCATTTGTTTACCAACATCATTAATATAATATTCCCTTTTTACTTCATAACCATTAAAACTTAAGATGTTGGAAAGGGTATCACCAACCGCTGCCCCCCTTCCATGCCCCACATGCAGGGGGCCTGTAGGATTGGCACTAATAAATTCTATAAGTACCTTTTCACCCTTTCCCAATTGATTGCTGCCATATCTATCTTTTAAATATAAAATTTCCCTTAAGGCCTGGTGCCAGCTACTTTTTTTAAGAAAGATATTAATAAAACCAGGGCCTGCAATCTCTATACGGGCAATTAGGCCTGAAGCAGGCAAATGATTGATTAAGATTTTGGCTATCTCTAGAGGGGCTCTATTTTCATTTTCTGCTAAAGATATTGCAATATTGCTGGAAAAATCACCATAGACATCCAGGGTGGGCACTTCTATATGGATAGGGGGTAGGTCTTTTATGTTTAATTCATCTTTTGCTGTCAGGAGTGCCTGGGCCAGGAGTCTGCTTATTTTCTGCTTCATGTTTCTCCTCAGTATCCTCCTTTCCTTAATTATGTATTTTCTTCATCTTGAACACGATCGCTACCATTATTCAATATTTCTTCAGAGGTTCCTTCCTCTTCAGAACTACCTTCTTCACTCACAGAATGATTATCTTCTTCAGGTGTTTCCTCTTCAGAGGTCTCCTCTTCGGTTATAGAGCCCTCACCAGATATACCTTCTTCAGAAACTCCCCCTTCTCCAGATATACCTTCCTCTTCAGAGACTTCTTCCTTGCAATTAGTCGATCCTAATGTGTTTCCTGAAAGTTCTCCTGGTTCTCCCCAATACTTTGAATCACCTTCTTCATCCCCACGGTTTATCCCGTAACCATCGTTATTTGTTATACTAGCACCTTCTTCAAACCGGCCGCATGAGTCAAATTTTAAACGAACTCCGTCTCCACTATTATTTGTAACGATTCCGCTCTTTAAGAAAAGCTCACTATTACTCCCTACAAAAATTCCTGGGCCGTTATTTTCAGAAATCCTATCCTTATCACTTGAGAAATCGGGGTTAATCGTAACTTGAGACCCATGGTATATTCCTATCCCAGCTCTCCACCCCGAAAGGTCAGCGTTTTCATATATTTTATTTCCACCCAAAAGTCTTGCATCTGAGTGGCCTGTTACACTCAGGCCACTCAACTTATTGGAATGGATTTTATTTCCAATTAGCCAGGCACTTGACCCTTGACTGACCTGTATTCCATTTGCGTCATTACTAGAAATAAGAGTGTCCTCAATCCGTGCATAAGATTTATTGACCACCCACAAAGCAGTCCAAGGATTCAGTGATAACTTACATTTATTAATTGTAGCCGAAGAATTTCCATATATTTCAATTCCAAGACCAGATTTAGATTTAACTATGGTATCCTTAATTGTTACATTGGAGCCTGAGACAGCTAATAACCCCACGTGATTGTTCTCAATTATTATATTGTCTTCGCAAATAAGAAATGAAAATTCACACAAAATTCCATAGTATCCGCCCTGGATAGAGAATCCTCTAATGCCGACTCTATTAGGCCCAACGATTCTTATGGTAGGATTGTTAGGATTTTTTCCTATTATAATGGTTTTATCCGCTCCAGCTCCTTCAAGCCAGATTTGGTTTTTATCAATAATTATTGTCTCATTGTATTCTCCTGGTGCAACCTTGATAGTTGTATTTGTAGATGCTTCATTTAGAGCATACGTAATGGTTTTAAAAGGGCTTGCTGGATCGTCTCCCCTGAAACGTCCATCTTTGCCCTCTGTGGCATCAACGTACAGGGTTAGTGAAAAAGCCTCCGTTGTTGTGAAGATAAAAAACAGCAAACACGCTAATGAATAAAATGCGATCTTTTTATTCATTTTGATTTGATTTCCTCCTTAGTTTTTGAAAGCAAAAATTAACCCTGCAAAAACATTAAAAACAGCCATCTTTTGCCTCCCACTTCTTGCTAAATACTAACTACTTTATCATAATAGAGATTTAAGAAGGGTGTCAAGTATTTTTGATTATAGATTGTAACTATTCAGCCTTATTATTTTTCACCGCAGATTCACCCTGTTAAGTATGT
>CAZNJP010000175.1:0-3759 GCA_964573345.1 uncultured Syntrophobacter sp.
TCCAAAAATTGTAGAGTGCTTAAGTTAAGTCCTAAAGTCCCAACGTCCCTAACTATCACTGACTAACTATCACTGAAGCTCTGGCTGAGAGGCGAAGTAGGAATAAAATAGAATTAAAAGAGTTAATTAGCAAGGTATCTCAGGAACTGAAATTAGCAGAAGATGAAATCTATTCCTCAAGTAGGAAAAGAATTGTTAGCCAGGCTCGGTCTATCATATCCTTCTTAGCAGTGAGGGAGATGGGGTATAGCACAACGGAGGTCGCCAGAAATTTAAGAGTTGGACAACCTAACATAAGCAGGTCAGTAGAAAAAGGACGTGAGCTTATATCAGAAAAAAGCAGCTTAAGACAGAATATTCTAAATAAAGCATAAAAGCATGAACGTCCCTAACTACTACTAACTACTATAAGCCCAGTTGCAAATTTAATTACCAGCAAATTTTTCTTTTCTGACTTGATTTTTTCAATACAAATGCTAAATTGAATAAAAACAGCTTGAGGGATGAAAGATGGGACAAGTAATTATTCAGATTTCAGATAATTTAATGAAGAGGCTTCCCAAAAATCAATCAGACATAGAAGAGGTTTTAAAATTAGGGCTTGCTGAATATGAGGTTAAGCAAGAGACTCTAAAAAGGGTAAAACGAAAAATTAGAAGTATAAAGGACTACCCTGTTTGTGGAATGTGGGCAGATAGAGAGGATATGGTTGATAGTTCTGGATGGGTAAAAGGGATTAGAAAAAAACACTGGGAATATAGGCATGGCCGATGAAATTTGTTGATACCGATGTTCTGATAGATTTTTACCGTAGGTATCAGCCAGCCATAGATTTTCTTGATTATTACTATTCCAAAAATGAAATACTTGCTATTTCTTCAATAACCCAGATGGAGCTCTATATTGGTTGTAGAAATAAAAAGGAATTAAGGGAAACGGTCAAGTTTCTTGAGCAGTATAAATTGGTTCATTTTTCTACTTCTATTTCTAGGAAAGCCGTAGATTTAATAAAGAAATATAACTTAAGTCATGGCCCTTTGATAGCAGATGCAGTAATTGCTGCTACCGTCCTTATATCAGAGGGGGAGTTGTTTTCAAAAAATGTAAGTGATTTTATCTTCATAGAAGATTTGAAGGTAACGAAGCCTTATTAGTTTTTTATCTTCAGGAAAGCCATATTTTTCCTTAAAAACTTTTAGACAGAACACAGGGAACGGGAACGTGGTTAGGCTAGTGAGGCGCTACCAACCGAAAGGGGCGGAAAGTTAAGTCCTAAAGTCCCAACGTCCCTAACTATCTCCCCAACCTAAGCCTCAACCTGGTCACTCCGTGACCATCTGGGGGACTGGACAACCACGTAGGGAATTCCTCCATGTTGATGACCTCGCTGATGCCTGTGTGTTTCTTATGAACCATTATAACGATAGCGAGATTATCAATATCGGTGTAGGAAAGGATATTTCTATCAAAGAATTAGCCCTTCTAATCAAGGAAATAGTTGGCTATAAGGGAGAAATAAGATTTGATACATCAAAACCCGATGGCTTGCCCCGCCTGCCACATGTAATGGCTTCTATTATTACATTGTGGTGAAATGTTTACCCAGTGAAATACGAAGTATATTTCACAGGGGTTTAATCTTATTTCTACGGGGGATGCCAAGGAAGCTACTGGATGTAACTAAATTAAATCATATGGGCTGGGAGCCAAAGATTTCTTTAAAAGAGGGGATTAGACATACATATGAATGGTACTGCAGCTCTCAACCTTAACCTTGAGCTTCTTAGAAGAGGGGGATTAAATGTGTAGTAACATTGAGGAATTGAAGGAAGAATTATTAGAAACGCAATAACGCAACAACGTCCCTATTTCCCTCCATTTCCCTCCTATTTCCCTCTATTTTTGGTCCCTATTTTTGTGTCATAACCAGACAAACCAAATAAACCAGACAAACCAACCAACTAAAATGCATTATTGCAAGCCCCACAAGAAGGAATAAATGGTTGCTGTCCCTATTTTCCTTTTAGGCTCTAAATACAATGGTCGATATACAGGGACATTTGGGTATATATCTACATTTTCCTTTTGCCTGTCACCGACCGCATCATGCGAGACAGCTTTTGGATCGGGGTTTATCCGGGATTGACTGAAGACATGATAAATTGTATTGTTGATAAGATAAGAGGATTTATAAAGGTCAAATTCGCATTTTCTGGAGGTAAAAAGAAATGGAAGAAATAACTATTAAGCTTCCGTTAGAATTAATTAAGCAAATACTACGGCGTGTCCCTGCTAAGGAATTAGAAAAATTGCGGAAAAAAGAAATTAAGTCAGTGCCTGCAGACTACCTCCTTAAGCTCGCAGGTATTGTCGCTATTGGTGGCAACGCAATGGAAGATACCGAAAGAGTGTGGGAATGAAAAAGGCTATTGTTGATGCCAATGTCTTACTTGCTCTTGTGGATAAGAAAGATAAATGGCATCCTCAAGCTAAAACTTTAGCAGAGACTCTCAAAAAGAGAAAATGGGAAGTCATATATCTTGACTGTGTATTGAATGAAGTGATCTCAGTGCTTGCGAAAAGATTGGAGGAGCGCAAGGAATCGCAAAGTTTAGCATCTCTTTTGGAGAGCTTAGAAAACCTCGTGCCCAAGGAAAAGGTCGAGTGGCTTTATCCCAACGTACCAGATCTTTATAGCGATATTCTGAAATTGATAAAAGAGAAAGAAGGAAGGCTTAACTTCCATGATGCCTTAATCGCCTTATTTATCAATGAACAGGGTTTAAAATACGTGGTAAGTTTTGACACAGATTTTGATGAGGTAGATTGGGTTGTTAGAATAGGCCATGAAGGACAAATAAAGTAATGCAGAGATTTTCAGAAAACTGGAAAAACACCAAATTCTGACCCAAGCTGGTTTGGCTTTGTCCTTACCATTAGAGATAGCGCTAAGTTTTTAAGGGAGGCTATCGTTAGATATTTAGAAGAGAGAGAAACACAAACCAGAATGTTTTTTGCTGGAAATATAATTAGATGTCAGACGTTAGTCATAAAATGTAAAATGTATTTTGTAGGTTTGACCCCAAATTTTTTCCCATAGAAGATAATAGAAGCAATGTATTCAATTTGGGAAA
Organism: uncultured Syntrophobacter sp.; assembly: GCA_964573345.1. GTDB lineage: Bacteria > Desulfobacterota > Desulfofervidia > Desulfofervidales > DG-60 > CAZNJP01. The sequence continues at coordinate 3,135 of CAZNJP010000175.1, forward strand.
TGGCAAGGGCTTTTCAGTTAGGGAAGTAATTAACACCGCTTCTAAGGTAACAAGAATGAAAATTAAGGCTATTCCAGGCAACAGGCGGCCAGGTGATCCGCCTATCCTTATAGCCACCAGTGAAAAAGCTAAAAAAAGAATTAGGATGGGGACCTAAATATCCTCAACTTGAAACTATAATTGAGCATGCTTGGAAGTGACATAGAAAAAGGATGAAAAAGGCGGACAGAAGAGCCAAAATGTGAACCCGTCCCCGATTTTCCCTTTGGCTATTAAAAAAATGAAATATAGTGGGACTAAAGTTAGCAAATTTTTGAATATTAGTGTGGTAAGTGCCTTTAGGTGTTCAGATAGAGGAGAAAGGCTCTTTGAGAAAAAGTAAACCACCCCACCCTTCCGGGTGGGGCATTGTTAAAGGTATTGATTCAATTATATACCCTTTCATCCCCGTGCTTCCGCACGGGGCATTCTGGGTGGGGTGGTAAAAAAGTAAGAACGTCCCTAACCTACTCTCCATGCCCCATTATATACTGCAAAGGACTATAGATGCCTGGTAGGATAGATCACATCTACATTGACCCACATACACCAGGTGCTCGCTTATTTTTACACTATGGAGACCTTT
>CAZNJP010000176.1:0-3737 GCA_964573345.1 uncultured Syntrophobacter sp.
TTTACACGGTTCGTTGGGTCTAAACACAATGAACTCAAGAAACTCAATTTAATTATTTAACGTTGGATATTTGGGGTTTTTAGGGGATGAATTCTATGTCAGCAAACAAAGCAATTTTATATAGGACAAATGAGCTATCTTTGTCTGCTTTATGGGATCCACAGATACATAAATGTCAATCCTACATTTTCTGTTAAGGCACCTAGGTCTATATTGAACATAGAATAAATGTTATTTTTATATCTAGATGGACGGTGATAGGAAATGACCTTTGCCTTGGTAATCCCTGCCATTTTCTTAGCAATTTCAATGGCATCATCCAAGTAACCTATCTTATCAATCAATTTTGAATCAAATGCCTGCTTGGCAGTGTATATCCTTCCATCTGCAAGCCTTTTTATTTCCTCTATATTAAGTTCCTTTCTTTCCTCTGCTATTACTTTTATGAATTTCTCATGAAAACTACCAATTATTCCTTGGATTATTTTTTTCTCCTCTTCAGTACTTGGCCTAAAAGGTGACCACAGGTCCTTTTTATCTGCTGATTTTATAGTTTCATCTTCAACACCTATCTTTTCTAAAAGGCCCTTTACATTAAATTTTAATGCAATAACCCCAATACTGCCCGTTACTGATGTAGGATGGGCTATTATGGCATCTGCTGAGAGTGCCACATAATATGCCCCAGAGGTGGTTACATCCATCATACAGGCTACTACTGGAATCTTCTTTTTATCTTTAAACTGCTTTATCTCTCTATAAATAATATCGCTAGCAGTAACTGTGCCCCCTGGGCTATTGATTCTTAGGACTATACCTTTAATCTTTTTATCATCGCTGGCCTTTTTTAGCTCTTCACGCACCCTAGAGACAATACTGGTCTTCTCCTTAAAGGGAGATGACCTCTTTTTACTAGAGATGATACCAGAGATATCTATAAGAAGTATCTTATCTCTTCCCTCTCCAGATAAGACTGTTTCCTTTAAGGGCCTTGTCTTTTCAAATATGGAAACAGTAGCGCAACCAAAAAGAAACAAAAATAAGATAAATGAAATATAAATCTTTAATCCCTTCATAATAATCAAAATTATATCATAACCAACTTTATGGCAATAGGTATATAAAAAGATTATAATAAAAAAGCATGGAAAAGCCGAAGGTAGCAATTGGAAGTAGACTAAGCCATTGTAAGGGCGTTATTACACTGGGGGTAAGGACAAATTTTTATGATTATAGGCCCTGGGAACAAAAACTCATCCGTGAGGCAGAGATAATCTATTATCCTACAAGTTTTTATGCAGACTTATTTAATACCATGGGAAAACCAACATTCCCTAGTTATGATTGTTACAAATATGCCTGTGACAAGATAAAACAGACAGCCCTCTTTAATCTGTTGGGCATTCCCCATCCACGTACACGCATATTTTATGGAGATAGACAGAAAAGGGAAATCTTAAATTATTTCTCATATCCCTTTATTGCAAAAATCCCCAGGGGTTCTGCCCTTGGAGAGGGTGTATATTTAATTAAAAACGATGCTGACCTTTCAGCATACAAAAAAATTACAAAAGTAGCCTATATACAGGAGTATCTTGAAATTGATGGAGATATAAGGGTTGTAGTTATTAAAGATAAGGCAATACTTGCCTATTGGCGAATAAAAAAAGAGGGTGAATATCGCTGCAATATCTCCCATGGTGCTGAAATAAGCCTTGATAATGTGCCCGAGGCTGCTATAGAGCTTGCCTTAAGAACATGTAAGCTATGTAATCTGGATGATGTTGGTATTGATATGTGTGTCTATAATGGAAAATTTTATGTCTTTGAGGCAAATATAAAATATGGCAGGGAGGGCTTTAAGAAAGCAGGCATTGACTATAAAAAGCTCCTGGCAGATATGGTTGAAAAGGGTGAGATATAGCAAAAGTCCATACAGTCTTGATGGTTTTAGCTCTCTGATATTATGTTTATTTCAAAGGAAAGATTACACATCATAACAGAAAAAAACATAGAAGGGGTACCAGATTTAATCATTGAAATCATATCCCCATCTTCAGAGTATAGGGATAGGGTGATAAAGAGAAAGCTTTATGGCAAATATGGGGTCAGGGAATATTGGTTAGTAGACCCTGAAAGGAGAATCGGGCCTTGAAACAGTAAAAATCTATCTTATAGGAGAAGTTTTAGAGTCATTAATCCTTAAAGGGCTAAAGATAGAGTTAAGTGATATCTTTTAGTAGCCGTACTGCCAAAGAAAAGATTGCCTTCATCAAACAAAAATTAGAAAGAGCCCATTATTGACAAATATTAATGATTAGGATAATTGTTTAAATAATGAAACAGTCAATAAAAATTAGCAAAAGGCCTTTATTGAGGCAGCTTTTTTGGAAAAAATCTTAAAGATAAAAAATGTAGTAATGCAAGATGACCCCATTTGCATTTTTTTGAAGAAGTTCCTTATTCTTGGGAACCTAAGCAGTGAGGTCTTGGATGCGACTTCATGAGAGGCTCAGAGGAAAAAGCACTACAGATAAAAAGATAAATTTGCATAAGCACATCTCTAAGGTAAAAAAAAGAGGCCCCAAATTGGCTTGAAGGTATCCCCAAGAATGGTATAGATCACTCCCAAAGGTTAGAAGATTACCTGAATCGGCTGATCCCAGACGACTTTAAGAAAAGGCTCGAGCCTGCTGAGGTATTTATCCTCCTCTATGCTGTCTATCTGCATGACATTGGTTATCGGAAAGAAAATGGAAAACCAATATCCCTTGGACATCCGTTAAGCAGCAAGGAATATATATTAAATAATCCAGACAAATACCTTTTTAACGAATTTCCCCGCATGAATCCAGAGGAACCGCCGTTGGCAGCCCAGGCAGTAGCTGAGGTCTGCTATGGCCATGCGCCTGAATCTATTTGCCCTCTTAATAATATCCCAAACAAATTTGGAGATGCCTATCTGTCTCAGGAAACCCTTAACCTCCGGCGGGTTACAGCGCTATTGAGGCTCGCTGATGAGATGGATCAACCTTACATCCGTTTAGGGCACCTTAGAGAACACATCTCTTTGCCCGAGATTGGCAGGGGTATTGTCAGATGGCACTGGAGAGGTGATGAAAGTATTGGGGAAGCCCTTAGTGAAGAGGTGCAGAGAATCAATAAAGCCCTTGAGCCGGTGAACGACTGCCTTTCTGAATGGGGTTTTCCTGAAACAACCGTTGTTTTGAAACCACCGGTAGAGAAACCCAAACCTCCACCGCCAGAACCCAAAGATTACAGAGAATTCATTCCCAAACACTATATTCCACCCAGATGCCATGATGAAAAAGGGAAAGACAAAGGGCCTCTGCACAGTTATGTCCATGACTGGTTAAAAGATCCCAAGCGAAAGCTTCTGGCAGTGCTCGGTGATTACGGCATTGGCAAGACCTCTTTTTGCTATAAATTTGCCTCTGATCTCAGCAGGTCTCAGTGTATCCCCATTGTGGTTGAGCTTCGGTGTGTGCGTGAAAAGGGTTGGCGTGAGGTAATTCAGGAAGAAATAGATAGTAGGGCCCCTGGTAGCACCGAAAATGTCCTCCTTATTTTAGATGGCTTTGATGAGCTGTCGCTTACCTTTGACAAGGAAGCCGTACTAAAGGAAATCGAAAACCTTTCGCAAACAACTCACGCATATAAAAGAGTGATCCTGACCAGTCGGACTCAGTTCTTCAGAAGCCCTGAGGAGGAAAAGG
>CAZNJP010000177.1:0-3719 GCA_964573345.1 uncultured Syntrophobacter sp.
TCTTGCCAGAAGGTGGCAACCTTGACCTTTGCTTTACCTGTGGAAGTTGCGTAGCCGGTTGCCCTGCAACAGGTCTTGAAGGTTTAGACCCTAGAAAGTTTCTTAGGATGGTAGTCCTGGGTTTAGATCAAGAGGTGCTTAGTACACCTTGGGTATGGATGTGCACTATCTGTGAGAGGTGCAAATATGCCTGCCCTATGAATGTTGATATACCAAGATTGGTGTATGAAGTTCGTGCCATGTGGCCAAGGGATAAGAGACCTACTGGTATTCGCAAGTCATGTGACTTCCATGTCAAAACAGGTGGTGCTATGGGTGTTTCCAAAGAAGATTGGAAATTTGTAGTAAAGGATGTTTTAGAGGAATTTAGACAAGAGCCTGGCTGGGAAAACCTTCAGGCCCCTATAGATAAAGAAGGGGCCTATTATTGTCTTAATCAAAATTCCAGAGAGCCTGTTACAGAGCCAGAAGAGATGGTGCCTTTATGGAAAATATTACACTTAGTAGGGGCTGATTGGACTTATCCCTCAGAGATGTGGGGAGGGGAGAATTATTGCATGTTTCTTGCGGACGACGAGAACTGGAAATATACAGTAGAGACATTGGCCAAAAAAGTAGATGATCTAAAATGTAAGGTACTTATAAACACTGAGTGAGGCCATTCATTTTATGCAATCCAGGCTGGATTGAAAAAATTTAACATAGCTCATAATTTTGAGTTTAAGAGCATAATTGAGCTTTATGCAAAATGGATAAGGGAAGGAAAACTCAAGGTAAATTCTGATTGGAACAAAAATGGACTAAAATTTACTGTACAGGACCCTTGTAAGTTAGTAAGGCAGTCGCTTGGAGACCGTATCGCAGAAGATTTGCGTTTTGTGATTAAACAGTGTGTAGGAGAAGAAAACTTTGTTGATATGTATCCTAATAAGTCAAATAATTACTGCTGTGGTGGTGGTGGTGGCTCTCTACAGGCCCCTTATCCTGAACAGCGCAGGACGTTTGGAAAAATCAAATTTAATCAAATTATGGAGACTGGTGCAGATGTAGTTATTACCCCATGTCATAATTGCCATTCTCAGATAATGGACCTTTGTGACTACTATGGTGGTAAATATAAAACTGTTCACCTATGGACTATAATTTGTCTATCACTAGGTATTTTATCAGAAAAAGAAAGGAAATATATAGGCGATATAGGTTTATAATATTATAAGCGTTTAAAGTTGCCTTTCAAGCTTATTTTTTTGTAGCCTGTAGCTTTTCTCTAACTTTGAACCCTGGCCCATTGGACATAAACATTTAGTGTAGTATTCAACGCGATATGCAAAGAATGCATATCAAGTCGCGCCAGGACACGCCTAAACCTTTAAACCTGCGAACGGTTACATAATATTATCGATTTTTAAAATTTGAAAGGATTTTTTCTAATTCATTCTCTACATATTTAACAACTTCATCTAATTCATTTTGGGACATCTTTTTTACAGTAGTTAAAAGCTCTTTGACCTTTTCTTCTTCTATATTAAGCATTTTTGAGATAAAGAATGTCTCTACCTCTCCTTCCTCAGAAAGATGGCCACATCCTCCTGCAGTCCCTATAAATTCATTCCCCACAAATATAGGAACATCTATTTTGATTAATCCTGCATCACACTCCCCTATTATTGGCTTTTTTTGCTCTTTTGCCATTGCTGACAAATTTTGTTGTGCAGAGGCACAAATAAAGTGGCTATCCTTATTTCCATTTATAATGGGACATAACTCATTAGCCCATGGTGTGCGTGGATGAACAAGAAATCCCTCCTTGTTGTAAATGGCCCCGTTTAATCCAAATTTAGAATAGATACTTTTTGCAAATTCCAGCCATTTTTCAGATGGCATCACATCAGTAAGTTTCATAACTCTACCACCAGCTAATTACCTTATCTGCCTCCCAAATCATCTCAACAAGCTTATCATAATCGGGATTTTCTTCATAAAGTCTAAATTCTTTAACCTCATTATCTTTTCTTAAGGCCTCAGCTAATTTTTCTATTGCCTTCTGAGCCTCACTCTCTACAGGCTTAAAACGATATAGATACAAAATTTTCATTTTATCCCTCCTCAGCTTTGGCAGTTTCCACTGTCCTGGTATCGGCACACATACTTGGCAGCTCACGCAATTGATAAGGTAAACCATAAGCTATGATATAATCACACTCAAGAGTCTTTTTGGCAAGTTCTTCTAAGGTGATGGGGGTAAGGCCAGCCTCATCTACATTGTATTTCCTGGCTTCTTCATCCATGGTATCAACTACGCAGAATACATCCCCTTCCATATCGCGTATCCATTCAAGATTTTCTTTTACATATTCTGTGACTGGAGGTATCTTCTGATTTAAAATAGCTGCAAAACCATAGTGATTTTCTACTGCCACCCCTAAAGTAGAACGCACACCGTCAGAAATATATATCTTGTTAGGAATTAGGAACATAAATTTATAAACGGCCATAATTACCTCCTATAAAGTAATATATTTGCCACATACATCAACAATCTCTCCATGATAGGCCTGGGTACGCATCTGTTTCTCTGTTAATCCCACTGGAACACCATCAAAACCCTCACATGTATAGCTATCAAGACAAATGGCCAAGTCTTCTTCTGGAATTAACTTTGAAAATTCTGGAAAATCAGGTTGTTGAACAAGGTGAACACTTTTATAAGTGAAAAAAACCCTTACTTTTTTACCTGCTTTTTGAACAGCATTTACAATTCCCTTTAGATGACGCCAAGTCTCTTGATGGGGATTTGTTACAAATATACCCAATTTATCCATATCTTTTTCTTCTTCAGGCATCTTTTATCCTCCTCTTCTTACATAAAAATGAAATGTACCATCTGGTGCATCATCACATCCCAGATACTCATGTCCATCCTTTTTGCACATCACAGGTAAATCATTTTTTGTCCCTGGGTCGGTACCTATACCCAATAATATCTGTCCAGGTTTCATTTGTTTCAACTTTTTCTTCATCTTTAACTGAGGCATAGGACAACTTAACCCCTTTAAGTCTATAATTTCATCAGGCTTTACAGTATCTCCTATTGCCATTTTAACACCCCCTTTTTTTGTTTTTTTATACACTTATTACAAACTTTTCAGTATCTTCATTCCACATGGCAAAGAGATACCAGATAATCATTACTCCAATAATAATAATAAAGCCCCAGGTCCATCCTACACTTTTTGGTAAATAATTAAAAAGAACATTTTTCCTGGCTATTATTTTAGTCCAAAGCCAATCTTTTGTAAAGGCATTAGTGATAGCCATAAAAAACATTACTACTATAAGCTTTATCTGCCCCTCACCTACCCTCCAAAGGGTTCCACTGCCACATCCGCCTGCCAGTATCATTCCAAAGCCAAATATTATTCCTCCTATTATAGTAAGCCATATACCCATAGGAAATACATATTTATACCAAGGAACGATGCCTAACCACTTAAGTATAGAAACACCAAATACCACAATGAGAATAGAAAGAACAGCAGCCCCTGTCTTATCACTTTCACCGGTCATAAATTCATCACGAAATGTTGCTGCAAAACAGAATCTTGAACGGTGCATCACAAATCCAGATAAAAGGGATATTGTAGCAAGTACACCAAATTTTGTTTGCCTTCCATATAAAATTGGCATAAAAAGAATCAAAATAAGCAAAATCCAACCCA
>CAZNJP010000178.1:0-3691 GCA_964573345.1 uncultured Syntrophobacter sp.
TTTATTTATGGCTTAAATTAGCGCTTATGGGGGCCGGGGGTGCTATACTGGCCCAGGACCGTCTTAAACATTTTTTATAGATACTAAAAAGGCCATCGTTATATACCGCCAGAGAACCATAGCTATATAGGGATGTACTCTTTGAGCAAAGTAATTTGAAGAAATAGGATACAGTGGTCAATAGTCAGCAGTCAGCCTTAAAGGGTTGTATCAAAAAATCGGTTTCCACACCGTGAGGTCTGGGACATTATCAAAGTCAGTGTCTTGTGTGGCAATATGATCTATTTTAAGATCACGGCATAATTTGATGTGAATTAGGTCATGTGGTAAGCCCGTTATACCAGCCTGAATGCGGGGAAGTAAGTCTCGAAATATATGATAGTTGATATTGTCAATGAGTTCTAATCCACCATGTCTTAATGCATCAATATAATCAAGAAAGATTTCTACATTTTTGTAGCATCTTTTACATAGTTTCTCATCATTTTTTAAGTGATCACGAATCGTACTAATTTTGGTAATTTTCAAGATATTAGATGCACTGGTAATCAGGATACCGTATATTGCCTCATCTATAGTTAAGGTGGAAGTTACACCGTTTATCTCAGAAAGTTCTACTCGCTTCAAAAAGTCTGAGCATATTATCCCATAATTTTTCTCTCCTGTCAGATGGTAAACCCCGTTAGAAGACCTTCGGCCTTCTAACGGAAATGCTCACACGGGGCATTAAACCCCGTGTTCGCGAAAATAGGAATAACCCCGTGGCAAGCCACGGGGCATTCTTCTAACGGGGTAAACAAAAATGTTAGCATCAATAAAAATAGGGCTTGGTTTGTTAAAGTCACACAGGTTCACTGTCAATCCCAATATCTGCCAGATAATCTGTATAAGAATTCAGAACATTGCGAACGTTCAGGTTGGTTTTGATAATCCCTGCAGTTTTTTCGGTCATTGTTTCTGCGGACCGAATAATCAAATCATTCTTTTTTCGTATAATTACTACCTCATCTAATCCCTTCACATAATCAAGAGGGATAAATAATCCTTCTTTCGAAACCTTTGTTTTATACATTGCCGTTCTCCTTGCTTCCAACTTAATAGCAATTATTGCATAATATATTATGTATTGTCAAGTTAACATCAGGAAATTAGCGAAGGTACATGGTGGAAAGCATTAAAACAGAGATAGTCATAGTGGGAACAGGGGCTGGAGGTGCTATAGTTGCTCAGGAATTGGCCCGTGCAGATAAGAAAATAGTAATTATTGAACTGGGACCAGATACCTCTAAATATGCAGGGATGGATGAAATGGAACTTGGTCGAAGACTTTATCAGGAAAATGGAAAATTTCCAAGAAGCCAGGAGGGAATACCTTATTATCGAGCGCTGAATATAGGTGGGACTACAGAGATAGCTATCGGAAGTGGCGTGAGGTGCCTTGAGGATGAACTCAAGTCACTAGGGATTGATTTGAGACAAGAATTTTTAGAAGTAGAGCATGAATTGGGAGTATCCCCTATGGTTGAAAAACATATGGGCCATAATGCAGCTTTGCTGACTGCTGCTGCAGAATCTCTTGGTCTAAAGATGACGCGGTGGCCCAAATTTATAGATTTTAATAAGTGTAAGCACTGTGGTAGATGTGTATTGACCTGCCCAACTGGCGCCAAATGGTCAGCAAAAAAGGTAATAACCAAATTAAGAACCAGGGAAAATGTGAGAGTCCTGAGTGAGACAAAGGCCAAGTCTATCTTGACTTCCAACGGGCATGCAACAGGGGTATTATGCCAGACTAAACACGGCCCTCTGACAGTTCAGGCCAAGACCATTATTGTTGCTGCCGGAGGGCTGGGTACCCCAGTAATTCTTCAGAATTCAGGAATTGAAGCAGGAAATGGGCTATTTCTGGATCTGTTCAGTGTGGTTTATGGGCGTAGCACTGATTTTTTAGCAGATTTAGAGCCCTCAATGCCTACTGTTTACACTGAAAACTATGATAAAGGGTATATCCTTGCCCCTCATGTGGATGTGGCATTGATGCTCCAGGGTCTAAAAAAATGGTTTGGTGATAAGCCACCTTATGGGATAATGGTGAAGATCAGAGATAGTGGGGCTGGCAGGGTTGATGAGAATGGGCAGGTGTTTAAACATGTGACTGAAACTGATTGGAAACGCCTTTCTTTAGGGGAAAAACTGGCAAAAAGGATTTTAATAGAAGTTGGGGTAAAACCAGAGGATATTATAGTCTCTCAGCCAAGAGGAGGTCATCCCGGAGGCACAGCCGCCATTGGCAAGGTAGTAAATCCCAACCTTGAGTGTAAGAAGGTCAAAGGGCTTTATGTATGCGATGCCAGTGTGCTTCCTGTATCGCCAGGGCTTCCTCCTATCTTAACTATTGCCTCGATAGCAAAGTGGCTTGCAAAGAGTTTGGTTTAATCATTGAACATTATTGAAGATATTGAGGATCTGGCAACTAAAAAGGACCTTCTTGAGCTTTTATTATTGGGTTCATTGAGTTTGCTTGGTTCATTTCATTTTAAAAGATAAGCAGTCTTTTCAGAAATTTTCTCTATTTGGGGTCAAAATTCACCCCGTCAGATTTTATAGTTTCCTGAGAGATTTTACGGAGTCCGCTTTTATTTATTAACAACCAGAGCTTAGTTACCCTGGGATCAATGATGATCTCATCTTTTTCAAAGTCAAGCTTAAGTCTCCATTTTTGAAGGGTAGCTGCACCAATTATCACACCATTACTTAATTTTTGTATCACCATGAATTCATCGGAGAAGCGATATTGTTCAATGTAAAAGTTAAGGGTTACTCTTCCTTCAGCAGTAACTTTTTCACCCTCTTTAGCAGTGCCAAATTCCATGGGTTCTGGTAATGGCTCAACTGTGCCAAGACTTTCTGCCAGGTCTGGGTGGATACAGGAATAGGTGGATCCTGAGTCAAATATGGCTTCCTTTTCTATTTCACTTTTTGATCCCTTAAGTTTTATCTCCTTTATAATTACAGCCATTTTTATTGCCTCCTCACAAGAAATTGCTAAACTTACACACGCCTTATTCTATGTAAAGCATTTTCTCTTTCTCAACCGTTTTACCCATTTTATTGATCTTATCCTTTATTTTTTAAAAAGTCAAAGCAATAAAAGGTATATAGAAAAATTGAAGCTTGAAGCTATTTTGCCCTTTTTGCAGCCCAGTCTGTGGCTTGTGAATTTTTTTAGCGAATCAGTGCAGATGAGTGAAAATCAGGTTTTGCAACTTTAGTTCTAATATGCCAAGTTAAAACAATAAAACAAAGTAGACTTAAGAAACCAAACAAGCTGTCTAATGAGAAAAAACAGGAATACAAAGATAGAAAAAAGCATTATAAGAATCTTGTTCACTTTTTAGGCTTTTAATTTTGATATTTGATATTCAGGATTTTAGTTCTTTTATTTGGCTAAGATGAATGATTCAAATTGTAAAAAGCTAGACTTTTGCCTAATAGGGCACCCTTTTAGTATAGACCATCTTTACAGGTATTTAAAATACCGTAAGCCCAATCTAAAGAAACCACGAAGAGACCTGCTCCTAAAGCTATTTGAATGGACACCTCCTTTTAATGAGAGACAGGTTGAGATAACTTCACCACATAAAACTGTTTATGGAAATATCATTGTCTGTCCCTTGCTTCCTGAAATGGT
>CAZNJP010000179.1:0-3547 GCA_964573345.1 uncultured Syntrophobacter sp.
AAAAGGATGACGCGTCAATAAAGAAAGTTCACCGTTCAAGGTTCATAGGTTCAAAGCCTGCCCTGGCGCGACATGCCCTAGTCAGCATGCTAGGTCTATGAGGAGCTATGTGCTCGGAAAAGACCATTAAGCTTATAAGCCAGCCCGCCCTGGCGCGACGTGGCTGGAACACTATAGAGCAACTATAATACTTCGGGTGTATAATCCATAGAACTCAGCCCTTTCATGCCAGGTCTGGGCCAGGGGTCTGGGCCAGGGGTTGTCAACCCTGAACGGTGAACCCTGAACCCTTGTAAAGTAGACTATAACCTTTGAACCTTGAACCCTGAACCTAGAACCGATCACTTTAGGTAATACTCTCTCATAAAAAAATAGCTCTCTTAATTTCTTATTTCTTGCTAAGTGGGCTTATGATAAATTTGACTTTTGATAGTATAATATATAGCCTTCTTCAATGTCTTTATCATATTTCCTTATATTTTTCTTGGGGGCATGCATTGGCAGTTTTTGCAATGTCTGTGTCTACAGACTACCCAAAGGACTTTCTATAATAACACCTTCTTCCTATTGTCCTATTTGTAAAAACCCTATTAAAATCTGGCATAATATACCTATTTTAAGCTTTATACTCCTTAGGGGCAGATGTGCTTATTGTGGTAGCCCTATCTCTATTCATTATCCCATTGTAGAGGCTGTGTGTGGTTTGATCTATTTATTATTATTTAAAAGGTTTTATTTTCAATACGAATTTTTCATTTATGCCTTGTTTTTTACAGCATTTGTTATCCTTTCGTTTTGTGCCCTCCATTCAGAATTCATTCCACTTTATATTACGATACCTGGTGTACTCCTTGGCCTTATCTTTACCGGGTCATGGCAGGGACTGGCCTTTAGCTTCCTGTTTTCTCTTTTTCTTTTTATAGTAAGGCAATTGGAAAAGAAGAATATCCTACTTTTTATGTTTTTTGGCAGTGTAATGGCAAATAAAACAATGATGGTATGTATACTTGCTCTTCCATTTTACCTTTTCTTTAAGTGGCAATTAAAGAAGAATACATTTCCGCTCTTTCTCTTAATCTTTTCCCTTTATTTTATTTTGTATTGACAAGCTATACTTTTTACCTATGATAAGATTGTGTCAAACGTTGCTCAAAGAGACCTAAACGTCGTGCAGTTGGCCTTTTCGGCCCACCGATTAGAGACCATTCCATTTTATGAAAAGGCATGGGAGGCAAGCGATTTTATCATTTTGGAAGAACCACCACACCCTCTATTTAAAAGGATGTTGGCAGGGGAAGTCAAAACAGAGGTGTATCTTAAAAGTGTTGAGTCATCCTTTCCTGCCTTTTCTTTGGCTAGTTGTAAATTACTTCAGCAGTTTTATTCTAAAGGTAAGCAAATAGAGCAGATTGACCCCTATTTAGAAAAATTAATTAAAATCTACCAATTGATAGAAGAAAAAAAGACCCCACAGGATATCAAACAAACACCTGGTTTAACAGAGGTCTATGAGGCAGAACACTTGGCCTCTGGTAGGCTTATTTCCTATTATCAAGCAGTTCTAGGTGAATTTGACCAGGCAGTAGCTGCAGTTAAGGAATTTGCCAAAGCAGATGCCAAAAGGATTGCCCTAAGAGACAAGATGAGGGCACAATCAGTCACTGAATATCTAGACAATAAAGATGGCCATGTCTTTATAGAAACAGGTTATATCCATCTTTTTTTGTCTTATTACCTTTGCCAAATCCTGCCAAGAAAATGGAGGGTTCGTGCCCATTTTTTACTAGTTACCCCTGCCCGTAAGTTGGCCAAAGAGATTTTAGGAAGGCCACTTCCTTATCCCTTGGTACCTGGTGATATGCTTACACTCTGGTATATCGGTAAAAGGAAGATAAATAGAAAATGGGAAGATTTGTTTGCAGCCCGGGCCCTGATATACAATAAGCTCATCAGCACAGAAGAACTACATCCTACAGACAATGTGCCTTATCCCCATCTTACAGAGGAATTTAAAATCAAGGTCATGCTTAGACAATTTGATTATAATGAATGTGCCCGCCTTTTTAATATAATTAAATGGCTGCCAAGGGAAAAGGCATGGGAAGTACTAAAAAGATATGGCCATGTTAATCCTAATTAAATTTATCTGATTCCAAGAAGTTGACACCCATTAAGACAAAATGCTATGAAAAATTGTGACCTCTGTGTTGGTCTTTATTTTTGGGGCAGTTATAGGAAGTGTTTTAAATATCTTTATTTACGGCCTGCCACATAATCAATTTATTTCCCCATTTTTCTGCCCATACTGTAAAAATAGTCTCAAGTGGTATAAGAACATCCCTATTTTAGGCCTTTTTTTCATAAAAGGACATTGCAATCATTGTAAAAGGCCCCTTTCCTGGCAAATCCCTTTAGTAGAGACCTTAACGGCCCTATTCACCTTAGGGGTATATTTAAAGTATGCCCTTTGTTTTGTTCTTTTTGTCTATCTTATCTTGGGGTATAGCCTCATAACAATTGCCTTTATTGATTTAAGATGGAAGATCATCCCTGATGTCATTACCTTACCTGGTATATTCCTGGGTATTTTTGCTAGTTTTTTATTGCCAGAGATTACCTTTAAAGAAGCTGCCTTGGGGGCTGCACTAGGGGGTGGAGGTCTATATCTATTTGCCTTAGGATACCATATATTGACCAAAAGGGAGGGGATGGGCGGAGGAGATATCAAACTCTTGGCGATGATAGGTGCATTTTTGGGGTGGAAGGCCATACTGCCTGTCATATTCCTAGCATCTCTTTTTGGTACTGTAATTGGCCTAACTATTATGATATGGAAAAAGAAAGACCGCTATCTAGCTATCCCATTTGGCCCATTTTTGTCATTGGGTACCCTTATCATTCTCTTCAAACCCCATCTATTTCCTTGGTAGACTAATTTTAAGTGAGCAATTGGAACCTACCAGAAAAAACAACTCATTTTTGTGAATATCAAATTGCCTTTTTATCTCTATTGAAAAACCTTCATTTTTTGCCAAGGAGACAAGGTATGTAAAATTAAAGTCAAATTGACCATAAATAATCCTTTGCATATAGGCATAAAGGCTATTGGGCCTCATCCTTATCCAAATAAGACAGACAAAAGTGCCTCCTTCTTTTACCACCCTCTTTATCTCCTTCCAGGTATTTGATTTCAAAATGAAATCTGAAGGAAGGTTAGAAAATATGGCATCAAATGACTTGTCTTTAAAAGGCAGGCACTCAGCCTTGGCTCTAAGGAGAAAGTTTGAATATTTAGCTGAATGCTTTAACATAGGAAAAGAGAGATCTATAGCTACAGCCTTTTCAAATCGCTTTTTTGAGGCATCAAGCAACCAACCAGGGCCACAGCCAATCTCAAGCACATTTTTTATATCAGATATGAGATTAAGGGTCATAAGCTGCCATCTTATCCACCTTTTACCAAAGATTGTAAGTATAATGGGCCGATAAAATGGGCTCAATTGGAAATAAAATAGTCTAAAAAGAAAGAGCAATAATTTCTTACGCA
>CAZNJP010000180.1:0-3432 GCA_964573345.1 uncultured Syntrophobacter sp.
ATCCCATGTTACATTTCCATCCATTACAGTATCAACACCAAAATAGAGAGTATATATGCCTGCTGGAAGCCCTGAAACAGGCATATTTAACACCTCAAATGAGTCTAAATAAAATAACGGGCTCTGATATCCTGGCACCCAGGCATCTGTCCAGCCATCAAATGTAAAAAAGAAAAGCCCAAATGGGGTATCTGCTGCCAGCCACCAGTCGGCATCCTCTGTTATGCCATTATTATTTAGTGATACGGTAATGGTAAGTGTATCATTTTGATATAGTGTAATTGGGCCATCTGAGTTGTTTGCTTTAATGTCAGCTACTGGTGTAGCCACCTGAGTCACATGGATATAATCTTCCCTGGTCTCTGTATCTGACCCGCCAGGGCCAGTTACGGTTAGACTCACAGTAAAGTAACCTGTGCTGTTATAGGTATGTGTTGGATTTTGCTCTGTGCTAGTTTCCCCATCTCCAAACTCCCAGAACCAACTTGTAATCTCTCCTGTAGATTGGTCAGTAAATTGGACGGTTAAGGGGCAAGAGCCTTCAGTTTGGTCGGCGGTGAAGTTAGCCCATACTCCCACATCAGCGGAAAGATCAGCGTCAAGCTTTGATACAAAGGCGTCTTCATCACCACCATTGTAAGCTGTATCATAAGCACCAGGGGTTGTTGGAAAGTCTGATGACTTAGTCCTACCAGCTACATATATATTACCACTTGAGTCTATGGATATGGATTCAGCTGCATCCCCAGATAACTGTCTTAGAGAATGTGCTTTTGGCAATAGACTATAAAAGGGAGGAGGGGTTCTTTTCTGCCCTTTTTAGAAGGGCCGAAATAAGGAGGAAAGAGAGGATAAACAGGGAGAGGGCCATGCGCTACCTAAAACTTGTAGGGCTTTTAGAAAAGAGGGATGAGATTGCAGAAAGGCTATCACATGGCCAGAGGAGGCTGCTTGAGCTTGCCCAGGCACTGGCTATGGGGGCAGAGCTTTTGCTCTTGGATGAGCCACTGGCAGGTGTCTTTCCAGAGATGAGAAGGAAGATACTGAAGATCATTGAGGGGCTAAGGGATGAAGGAAAGGGTATCCTCTTTATTGAGCATGATATGCACACGGTCATAGAGCTGGCAGAGAGGATAATTGTGCTAAACTATGGGAAAAAGATTGCCGAGGGTAGCCCATCTCAGATTGTAAGTGATGAGAGGGTGATTGAGGCATACCTGGGCCACAGACGGCCAGTTAAAAGATGGGAAAATTAAACACTATCCTAGAAGTAGAAGATTTAACCGTATATTACGGTACAGTCTGTGCCTTAAATAAGGTCTCACTCTTTATGAATGAAGGTGAGATAGTGGCCCTTATTGGCCCAAATGGGGCAGGAAAATCTACGGCCCTAAAGGCTATCTGTGGGCTGCTTAGGCCATTTAATGGTGAGATAAGGTCTGGTGAGATAATGTATCTGGGGAGGTCAATCAAGGGGCTTATGCCACATCAACTTGTAAAAATGGGTCTAAGCCTTGTGCCAGAGGGAAGGAGGATATTTAGGAGTATGACGATAAGGGAAAACCTGGAGATGGGTGCATTTATTGCCAATAAGAAAAGGGAGGTAGGGGAAAGGCTTAAAAGGGTATTTGAGCTATTTCCTATCCTAAATGGGAGGCAGGGGCAGAGGGCAGGTACACTTTCAAGTGGCGAGCAGCAGATGCTTGTTATGGGAAGGGCACTTATGCTTAGGCCAAGGCTTCTATTGCTTGATGAGCCCTCACTTGGTCTATCTCCAAACTATGTAGAGCTTGTTTTTAAAAAGATTTCTGAGATAAACAGTGAGGGGACATCCCTAATTATTGTTGAGCAAAATGCCCTAGCTGCCCTTGAGGTAGCACACAGGGCATATCTATTTGAGGGTGGTAGGGTTGTAAAGGAGGGAAGCCGGGAGGAGTTTCTCAAGACAGATATGGTCAAGATGGCAATCCTGGGGAGATAGGGATAAAGGGCCTTGTGTAAATATGTATTGAAATTTTTGAAGGCCTGTGATATTTAAGTATAAACAACATGGAGCAAAATCAACGGGATAAAGAAGATAATAAGACTTTACCATTTTTAGTTGCCTTTCTCTTGTGTGATATGGCTATTAGGGAAGAGGAAACAGGTAAAGATACATTAGTGGGTATTTTTGATCGGGTAATTTCTAAGAAATTTCCTATTGATCAAAATATGACGATATATTTTCGGTTAGCTAATGTAATAGGTCACTATGAATTTAGAATAGATTATGTGCAGGTTAGAACGGATAAGATTTTATTCCAAGCCAGATTCGAAAGAGACTTTCCCGAAATTTTTTCTGAATATAGCTTCAGACTAAGACCACCCATGGTCCCGATACCAGAACCAGGTCAATATGAGTTTCGACTATGGGCAAATGGTCACTATGTGGGCAGAAGAAGATTCATAGCAGAAAAAATGCAAGGGAGGAAGGTCTTCTATGATACCAGATCTAGGAGACATTAAGTTTACACCAGACCAGGAGAAATTTCTGAGTGAGACTAAAAAAAGTATCACTTTCTCTATTGATATTGAACCCGAATCATTTGAAATACAACAGGCTACTCCCCAGGGGTTTACTATTTCTACTTTACTTGATGATAGGCTAATATTACAGATGCCCCTAGAAGTGGAAATTGAGAGAGAAAACGAGACATATATTGCCAAGTGTGGTGTATTTGAGGAGTTTGGCTATGGAGATGATCCGATGACAAGTGTTATTGATCTTCAACAGACCTTGGCTGAACTATACTGGACGCTTAAAGAAGAACAAAATAGACTAGGTCCGTACTTAATCCGAATATGGAACCGGTTACAGGAAGTTATCCTCGAGAGATGACTATCAAGGCCAAAGACTTTGATCATATTGTAGAGAAACTTCAACTTAAAATACGAGATTCACAGGACCGTTTAGCATGGTTTGAATATGAGGGAAGGCTTATATTACGAACACGACGTTCACATAAGAAAGGAGAGCTTCCATTTCAACACAGTATTCGGCAACAATTAAAGCTAAATGAAGACGAGTTTAGAAAAGCAGTTAAATGTTGCCTTTCCAGGGACGAGTATGTTGAGATATTGAAGCGCAAAGGCTATCTATAGGTTAAATATAGCCTATATTTATTTCAATTACCCTTGCCAGAAACCATCCCTTATCCTTTTGACTTCTCATAAAAGAGAAGGCAAGAAATACGGCACATGGATCCTCTCCCATTCCCCCTTTAGGTTTGCAAGTGCATCACCAGGTGGTATTAGCCTCCTTGCGCCTTTACAGTCCATTACCTTCTCATCCCCTGCACCTGCAAGGCGAAAGACAATCCTAAATAGCTGTATCTATTAGAGATTTTGCACTTAATTGAACAAGATCTATGCTTAACAAAACATCAACCATTT
>CAZNJP010000181.1:0-3365 GCA_964573345.1 uncultured Syntrophobacter sp.
TACCCTGCCCCAGGCATAACCTATACATTTGGGATATTGAGGGAATTTTAGATGATTATTTATTTTTGGGCAATAGGCACCTTGTTTATGGTCTTAATCTTTGCAACAAAGGCAGGACTTGTAGCTGGCTCTGCTCATTTAAGTAAATTAAAAATAATATCTTTGGCCTCTTTGTATGGCATGCTTTCATTTTTAATGGGTGTTATCTTAAAGGTATTTAATCCCCTTGATTATTTTCAATTCTTCCAGAAATTCACATCATATGGGGTATTGCTGCATATATTTCTTTCTTTTGGCCTCTTTGCCTGGGGCCTTTATACCATAAGGTCATTTGTAAATGAAAATATAAAGAAAAGAAAAGTAGGTTATTTCTTAATGTTTCCCTGCCCTATTTGTTTATCGTCCATGCTTTTAAGCACCTCTATATTTTCGGCGATAACTGGTATTTCTGCCATTTGTGCTAGCGCTTTAATAAGTGCAATATTTGTGGTAGTAATTCCTATCTCAGCCCTTTTATTCAGGCATCTTAACCCAATCATAGTTGGATTTTCCATGCTCATGCTTGGCCTTTATTTTGTTATCTCTATCTTAGTTGTGCCTGTTTATAGCCAGTATAAAGCCATTTTTTCCTTGACTCAATCCACTGCCAAATGGGATTTGTCATTGCCACAGCTTATGGGAATTTTGGGCATTGCTCTTTTATTTTTTGGCATAGGCTATCTAAAAACAAAAAGGGAGATGGGAAAATGATATTAAACTATTTACAGTCTGCCCTTTATTTAATCATGAATGCCTTTTTGTATCCGGTTATGGCTCTGCTTTTGGCCTTTTTTATCTGGATATTAGTCTTATCAGGTGGCTTTGTCTCAGAGTGGTTATTGCGGAAAAGGATACAAAGTCCAGAATGGCTGGCAGCAAAACTCTGCAATGAAATTTCTCATGCTGCTTATAGCAGGGCCTCTAAGCAAATCAATGCATACCTAGAGGGGATAAGATTTGGGAACCTGTTCTGGGAAGATTTTTTAAGAGAATTGGCAAAAGAGATCACAGAGAAAAGAGAGCATCTGGATTTAGTTTTAGAGAACCTCCTTCAGGAATATCAGATAAAAGTAGAAAAATTGCTTGATAAGACCCGAATCCTGGTAAGAATTGGTCCTATGCTTGGTTTAATGGGCACCCTTATTCCTATGGGGCCAGCCCTTTTGGCCTTATCTCAAGGGGACCTTACCCGCATGGCAAATAGCCTAATTATTGCCTTTAGCACCACAGTAGTGGGCCTGGCCATTGGGGGAATAGCCTATGTCATCTCTACAATCAGACAAAGGTGGTATGAAGAGGATATGAAGGATATCTCTTATTTTTCTGATTTAATTATAAAAAATTCAAATAGGGAGGGGTTAAATGGAATTTTTAAAGAGAAGAAGAGAGAAAAATAAATCACCCGCCTATAAAGAAGATCCATTAGGTGGAATAGCAAATTTGTTTGATGTGGCTATGGTGTTTGCCGTAGGACTTATGGTGGCCATAGTAAGTGCCTATCACCTGCATGAGATATTTTCTGCTGATGAGTTTACTTTGGTCAAGAATCCTAACCAGCCAGGCAAAATGGAAATCATTACAAAGAAAGGAAAAGAGATCAAGGTGCAGAAGTTAACCAAGGAAATGGCTGAAGGGCAGGGAATAAGATTGGGAATAGCTTATAAGTTATTAGATGGTCGAGTAGTTTATATTCCGGAGGAAGAGGAGAGATAGTTATAATCGGGCTAACACCGGTGCATTGACTACAAAAAAGGTGGTTTTCTTCATTCCTGAGACTGAAGAACTTCTGGCCAAATTGTAATTTTTTTGAAAGGAGGTGAAAGGTATGTGTGTTCCAATAAGTGTACTTACAAAAGGAAAGATTAGTGGTTGCACAGGGCTGTGTAGGCTTTGGCCTCATATAAGTGCCTTGGTAGTCCTTTTTGCTGGTTTAGTTTGGAACTTTTTGCGTGGAAGAAGGTCAAAGATATTTAAATGAATTGGCTAAATAGACATCTAACTATCTTTAGAGAGTTTTAAAAGAGTATTGAATTCTGACAATTTTCAGCATGTTTGTCTGCATGGATGGGGTGAGTCAATGCTTAATCCTCAGATATTTCAAATGATAAAAATCTTTGACAGGAGGGATTATGAAAAAATAGCCATTATTTTGCTGTTTTCCCTCTTTTTATGCCTGCCCAATTTATGGGCACAGGAGGAAGAGAAGAAGGCAAAAGAACTAAAATTAGAAGAGATAGTGGTCACTGCCACAAGATCGCCACGTGCAGTAAAAGATGTCCCTTCTAGTACAACTGTTATTGGTGCTAAAGATATTGAGCTTTCAGGGGAAGAGACCATTGATGAGGTATTGAGGGATGAAGTAGGGGTTTTTGTTGTCCGCCCTTCAGGTATTGTTTCACACTCTGATAGCACACTGACCTTAAGGGGTATGACTTGGGGGAGGACCCTTATAATGATTGATGGAACAAATGCTATAGGTGGCGCTATAAATATCATTACAAAGGAGCCTGAAGAAAAATTTACCATAAAGGGGACTAGTGGCTATGGAAACATGAAGACCTGGGAGTCTTTTATTGAGATGAGTGGGAAAAAAGACAGATTTGGCCTGCTATTATCAGGGGGAAGGCTCCATACAGAAGGCTATATGCCTTATACCGATGAATACGTGAAAAAATTTATGATAGGTTATTATAACATTACCCCTGTTGATGAAGAGATGGGAAGGAGCAAATTCATTAAGAAAAATCGATGAAGAAGACATTGATATGCGTTGTAATTTTATGTGCACTATGGCCATATATGGCCTATAGCTATCCTTGGCGGGGTGTACAATGTGGTAGGTGCCATGTAAAAATCTTGACAGAGAAAACCGTATTGGACAAGGACGTTAATAAGGATGGGAAGGTAGACCAATGGGGGTATCTGGATAAAAACGGTACTTTTAATAAGGTAGAAATAGATTCAAATTTTGACGGAAAGGTGGATACCTGGATATATTTTGAAAAAGGGCACTTGGTGAGGGTAGAAAGTGATACCAACAATGATGGTAAAAGCGATACCTGGAATTTTTATAAAAACCTCAAACTTAAAAGGCAAGAACAAGATAGGGATGGAGATGGCTTAAGGGAACTAACCATCTTTTTAGATACCGAGGGGGAGAAAGAAAAGGTGGAATTTGACAGCAATGGTGACGGCAAAATGGATACCTTTAATTTTTATAAAAAAGGAAAGCTCATAAGACAGGAACAAGACAGAAATGGGGATGGAAAGGTAGATGCATGGCTTTGGCTTGATAAGCAGGGGAAAATCGTTAAGATAGAGATAGA
>CAZNJP010000182.1:0-3349 GCA_964573345.1 uncultured Syntrophobacter sp.
CAGATGGTGTGAACATTTTATCTTGAGAAAAAAACCGATTTACCGTGATCTCTGAACATAATTTTTATAGGTATTACTTACTGGATTAGCAGGAAACCCTAAAGGTATGTCAAATAGCTAAGTTTCCACCTTTGAGTAGGAACCTAATAGTTTAAAATAGCCGCATTGATGTCTAAGTTCCTCTAAGGCAGCCTTTACCCCTTCGTCTGTATAGTGCCCATCTAGATCGACAAAAAACAAATAATGCCAAGGAAGGCTTTTCATGGGGCGTGATTCCAATTTTGTTAGATTTATTTGCCTTTCTGCGAATGGCTTAAGGGATTGATAAAGGGCCCCTGGTACATCCGGTGCAGAAAACAGAATAGACGTCTTATCTGCCCCTGTGCTAGGAGGGATTTGTGGCCCTATAACCCAAAATCTAGTAGTATTATTGGCAAAATCTTCTATATATTGGTCAATAAACTTCAGTTTATAATGCTCAATAGCTAATTTAGTAGTGATAGCTGCTGCGTTTTTTTCTTTTTGAGCCTTCATTGCAGCTTTAGCACTACTCCTTACTTCATAAACAGGAATCTGTGGAAAATTAAAATTGAGAAAGTTGCGGCATTGAGCTACAGCTTGGGGATGGGCATAAATCTTTTCAATCTCCTCCCTTTTTCCTGTAACTGAGGCCAAGAAGTGGCTAATACGCATATAAACTTCACCGCATACCTTTAATTCTGACTGAAAGAACATATCCAGAGTATAAGCTATAATACCCTCCACAGAATTTTCTACAGGCACCACACCATAATTGCACCTGCCCTTCTCCACCTCCAAAAATACATCCTTAATTGAAGACGCATGAGAAAAATATGCCGTTTTCCCAAATTGTTTTACAGCAGCCATATGGCTAAATGTGGCCTCAGGACCTAGGAATGTAACACTAATAGGCTGCTGCAACTGGCGGGTGGCAGTGATGATTTCATGATAAATATTAAATAAGGCTTGATAGGAAAATGGACCTTGATTGAGATTTACTAAGCGGTCAAATATCTCTTTTTCTCTGTGTGGATCCCAGGGATAAAGCGCATCCTTTGATTTGATATCACCTATTTTAATAGCTATTTGAGCCCTTTTATTCAATAATTTCAGGATATTCTCATCTATGTTATCAATCTGTTCACGCAGTTTCTCTATGTTTTTCTTCTCCATTTTTGCCCCCAAGTAATTTTATTGTAAGTTAATAGGAGGATATTGACAAGTCTTGATTCCTGGAGTATAAAGTCTATTCTTAAAAATCATGAGCACATTTATGTTGAGGAAAGAAGATGTAAAACAACAGTGGTATGTGGTAGATGCCAAAGATAAAATATTAGGAAGATTAGCTAGCCAAGTCGCTATGAAGTTAATGGGAAAGCACAAACCCACTTATACGCCTCATGTAGATACAGGTGATTATATAATAATTGTTAATGCAAATAAAGTAAAATTGACTGGTAGTAAATGGGATAAAAAGATATATTATTGGTATTCTGGTTATATAGGGGGCTTAAAAAGCTTGACTGCCCGCAAACTCCTTGACCGCCATCCTGAATTTTTATTAAAACTGGCAGTAAAAAGGATGCTGCCCAAAAATAAATTGGGCAGGCAGATGCTTAAAAAGATGAAGATCTATGCAGGGGCTGATCATCCCCACAAGGCACAGAGGCCTATTAAATTAAACATAGGGTAAGGTTATGGAAACATTTTATGCTACTGGGAAGAGAAAGACGTCTATAGCAAGGGTATGGCTTAAACCAGGCAATGGAAACATCATGGTAAATAAAAGGTCTTTTGAACAATACTTTGAGAGAGAAATTGCCTCAATGATTTTGCGCCAACCTTTTGAATCAACACAGATGACTGATAAATTTGATGTCTTGGCATCTGTAAAAGGTGGGGGAAAATCTGGGCAGGCTGAGGCCATTAGGCATGCTATCGCTAAGGCATTGGTAAAATATAATTTAGAGTTAAAGCCCATCTTAAAAAAGGCTGGATTCATTAGGCGGGATGCCCGTATAAAAGAACGTAAAAAATATGGGCAAAGGGGAGCCAGAGCCCGATTTCAGTTTTCTAAGCGCTAGCCTTGAATAAAGACCGCATCAAAGTAGCCATTCTCGGGGCAACGGGTTATACAGGCCTCGAACTATTACGTATTTTATCTTATCATCCCAAGGTCCAAATTACTATAGCCACTTCCCAAAAATATGCAGGAAAAAAGCTAGTTGATCTATTCCCCTTTTTTAAAAATGAGCTTGTTCTTACTCCTTTAGACTATAACCTCATTGCTGATAATGCAGACATAATATTTACAGCCCTTCCTCAGCAGGTTTCTATGGAAGTTGTTCCAGAAATATGGCGTCTTAAGAAAAAGATTATTGATTTAAGTGCCGATTTTAGATTGAAAAAACCTGAGGTATATGAAGCGTGGTATGGCCCTCATAAGGCAAAAGAATTAATTTCAAAGGCAGTTTATGGATTGCCAGAAATATATAGAGAATATATAAAAAATGCACATTTGATAGCCAATCCTGGCTGCTATCCCACACCAGTTATTCTGGCCTTGGTCCCACTATTAGACAAGCATATTATCAAAGAGAATTCTATTGTTGTGGATGCAAAGTCAGGGGTAAGTGGTGCAGGTAGAAGCCTTAAGCTAAGTAGCCTATTTTGTGAAGTAAATGAGGGGATGCAGGCCTATAAGGTAGCTGCCCATCGCCATATACCTGAGATGGACCAAGAATTGAGCAAATTGGCAGGAAAAGACATCCATATTACATTTGTACCTCATCTAATCCCTATCTCTCGTGGTATGTTCACTACTGCTTATGCATCATTAAAAAGTAAATTAAGCACTGAACAGGCTTATCAAATCATGAATGAATACTATCAGGGAGAAACATTTGTCAAGGTGCTTTTACCACCTCAAATCCCACAGACTTTGCATGTAAGGGGCACAAATGAGTGCCATATGGGGGTAAAGGTGGATGAGCGAAATAATTGCATTATTGTGATGGCTGCTATAGACAATTTAGGCAAAGGGGCCTCTACCCAAGCAGTCCAAAATATGAATCTTATGGCAGGGTTTCCTGAAGAGGCAGGTTTAGAACCCCTACCTTTATTCCTATAAGAACAAAACTTTTTGGTTCTTCACCGCTAAGAGCACAGCAATCATATTAAGGAGCAGGTTTGTGGTACCCCAGATCTGGCAGTAGAGGTGACTTCCCCCAAGCACGAGATTACACGAGATTATTGTAGGTTTTAACAGATTTCCCCCCTAGTTTTTAACTAAAAATCGTTCAAAATTAGCGTTAAATAAGGGTAAAAT
>CAZNJP010000183.1:0-3344 GCA_964573345.1 uncultured Syntrophobacter sp.
TATTTAAGCGTATTCCAGCCTGAAAAAGCCTTAAATTTTGGAGGAAGATTTGTTATAGTCAGTTGTTTGTTTTTTTCCACAGGGTATTGAGCAGTTACGAATTGACGAATTAAACTATAAAACTATTGACATTTTCCCATTTTTTTGCTAAATTAAATTCTAAAGGAGGTTGTTTATGTTACCATGGCTTATAGCTATTTATCCTGGATGGGACGCAGCTCACTTTATTTTTATGGGAGCTGTATATAGTTCTTTAACTATTTTGGGTATTGGTTTAGTCTTTGTAACCATTAAGACCATTTTTCAACTAAAAAAAGAGGAGCACTAACGCCAGACAAGCTTCCTATTTTTGAGAATTATTTCCTTTATTTCTGTTTTTGATCCTATGTTTAAGATAAAATTAATGGCCTTTGTTATCTCTTCCCTTGGAATAAGGGAGCTAGGTTTCGGGGAAAAAGGCATTTTTTTTAAGAGCTTTGTATCTACTATGCCCAAATAAAGAGTAGTCACGTTTATACCATAACGTTTACCCTCCTTTGCCATCACTTCTGCCAGACCCCTTAAGGCAAACTTCATCGGACAATAAGCTACCCCATAAGGAAATCCTTCTAGTGCAGAAACAGAATTGATAAAAATAATATGCCCTTTCTTGTTTTTTAAAAATACATGGTAGGCAATCTGGGTAAGAAAAAATGGAACCTTAAAATTTGCCTCATATGATGCATCCATGGTCCTTAAAGAAACTTCTTCTACCTTATCATAAAAACCGTCACCAATGGCATTTATAAATATATCTGGGGAAAAATTAATAAAAGCCTCTTTTATCTTCTCTAATTGATCATAACATTCTTGAATGGAAAAAAAGGCACCTTCCTTGGGAAGCAACTGTTTGAGTGCCTGTTTTTTTTGTTCATTCCGGTAAAGAAGTAAAAGTTCATGTCTATTTGCCAAACTCAAGGCAATAGCTGAACCTATATCACCGGTGGCACCTGCTAGGATAATTTTCATACTTGCTTTTTAAAAGAAAAGAAATAAAAATCAAGAAACAATTATGTTAGAGCTAAGGTTTGTTCGAGAAAATATAGACTTGATAAAAAAAATGCTGGAAAGTCGTAGAGTGAGTCTAGGTATAGATAGTTTTATAAAGCTGGATGAAAAACGTAGGCAAATTTTAAAAGAGGCAGAAGGACTAAAGGCCAGGCGAAATCAACTTTTAGCCAAAATTACTCAATTAAAAAAGGAGAAAAAAGACATCAAGGGTGTAATTGAAGAATCAAAAACCCTTTCCATACAGATTGAAGAATTAGATAAAAAATTAAAAGTTGTAGAAAAAGGGATTTATGATTTTTTAATCACCATACCCAATATTCCTCATCCTTCTGTACCTATAGGTAAGGATGAAACAGATAATGTGGTAGTTAAAACCTGGGGTGAAAAACCACATTTTCCCTTTAAACCCAAACCACATTGGGAATTAGGAGAAAATTTAGACATCTTGGACTTTGTGCGTGGAGCAAAGATCGCTGGGTCAAGGTTTACAGTCTATAAAGGATTAGGGGCCTATTTAGAAAGGGCATTGATCAATTTCATGTTGGATTTACATACCAAGGAATATGGTTATATTGAAGTCTTCCCACCCTATATTGTAAATAAAAAGTGCATGTTTGGTACAGGTCAGCTCCCCAAGTTTGAAGAAGACTTATTCAAAATAGAGGGGACAGATTATTATCTTATTCCAACGGCCGAGGTCTCAGTCACCAATTTACATCAAAATGAGGTATTAAAAAAGGAAGATTTACCCATCTGTTATGTGGCCTATTCTGCTTGTTTTCGGTCAGAAGCAGGCTCTTATGGTAAAGATGTTAGGGGGATTATAAGGCAACACCAGTTTAATAAAATAGAGTTGGTGAAGTTTACTACACCAGAAACTTCTTATGATGAATTAGAATCTATATTGCTAGATGCAGAACAGGTATTGAGGCGCTTAAACTTACACTACCGGGTAGTGGAATTATGTACAGGAGATTTGGGGTTTGCAGCCAGCAAGACCTATGATATTGAGGTCTGGCTACCAGGGCAAGGTGTATATAAGGAGGTCTCTTCTTGTAGCAATTTTGAGACATTTCAGGCCCGGCGTACCAATATCCGCTTTAAGCAAAAAGGGGTAAAAGGCACTCAGCTAGTTCATACCCTGAATGCCTCTGGCCTAGCAGTAGGTCGCACAGTGGTAGCCATTTTAGAAAGTTATCAGCAGCCTGATGGAAGCATTCTTATCCCTAGTGCGCTTTGGCCTTATATGGGGGGTATAAAGAAGATTTCTTAAAAAAGCTGATGCAGGGAGGTTTCCCTCCCTGCAAATTCCTTACTTTTTCTTCTTTACCGGATGACACTTTGTACAGGCTGTAGGGATCTTGGCATACTTTACCTTATCCTTTTTCTTTAGGTCTTTATGACAACCTGTGCAGTTCATATGAAAGGCACACTTTAGTCCAGGAGCCTTCCCTTTAGGATAGGTCTTTTTACAATAGGTTAAAGCATCCTTTTCTGCAGCGGCTACTTTATGACATGCAGAACACTTCTTTACTGGATCACCTTCCTTCCAAACATTTTTCCCTTTGACATAGTTGTGGTGGCACTCCGTACAAGCAACCTTATACTCTACAGCATGTTTTTGATGGGGAAACTTTACTCCTCCAGGCTTTTTGAGCGCTCCAAATGTAGGGTCTTTTATTACAATTTCAGCTGGTGCCTCTTGCTTCTCTTGAGCAATTACAGAAATGCCAATAGCTAACACAGCTAGTGATGCCACCAATGCTACAAATAACTTTACATAACGCATCTTCATCTTTCACCTCCTTTTTTAACTCTTGAGTTAATATAACAATATAACTAGCATTTGTCAAGATAAAATTTTAGGTAGATCAGTTGCCTTTTTATGAACATCGAGTGATGCTTGAAATATGGCCTCACTTAAAGTTGGGTGCAGATGTATCATTCTGGTTAATTCTGAAGTCCTGCATCCCAATTTTATAGCAAGTGCAGCCTCAGTTATCAATTCAGTGGCATGGGCAGAGATAATATGTACACCAAGGATGACATCGGTTTTCTTATCTGCAATAATCTTCACAAATCCCTTTGTTTCACCTAAAGTGATAGCCCTTGCACTAGCTATAAAGGGAAATTTGCCCACATTGATTTTATATCCCTTTTCTTTTGCTCCTTCTTCACTAAGGCCTACACTTGCCACTTCAGGTAAGGTAAATACACAATCAGGAATTACTTTATAATTAACAACTGATTCTTTTCCCATGGCATTCTCTGCTGCTATTATACCCTCAGCACAT
>CAZNJP010000184.1:0-3322 GCA_964573345.1 uncultured Syntrophobacter sp.
AAACTAACACCTTTTTTTCTGAATTTTGTCCAACTTTACCTGAAACATTATAATATGAAGGAATACTATCCCTTTGGCATCTCAATGGACTTAGAGAAAACCCTGAAAATGCAAAGCGGGTTGGGGAATAACATAGGTACCTGTTGACGATATGCTTCGTATTCCTTTCCAAACTTCATTATCAGTTCCTTTTCTTCCACCAGAAATAAGAACGCAATAACCCATAACCACTGACTAATACTGATAAATAGAAATGACCATGGATGCCCAATGAGTAAGCCAAGAGAAGTCATGAAGATACCGACCCCTAAGTGGTGAGGATGTCTAACACACTGATAGATATCTGTAGTGACCAACTGACTTGTACATCCCCATTCTTTAGGTTCTCCCAAAAGACGAAGTAATCTTCCTGTTCTCTTTAACGGAAAGTGAGCCAATACCATGCCAACGATACCCAAAAAGCGTACAAGGATAGGGAAAGATTCGGTTTTCAGGGCTAGATCTGTGATTATTCCCAAACCAATAGATGTACCTGCTAGCAGAAGCCAAAGTATGAGACGTATAAGGCATATAGACAACTTTTTACTCCTATGTTCATTATTTGGCAGTCTAACATTTATTTTTATGTTATTGTATTAATTACTCGACTGTATAGCATAATTAGGCATTTGTCAAAGCAGTAATTCAAAGAGATCATCCCTTAACAAGGATTGTTTTGTGGTAACTGTTCACTGCAGAAAACACAGAGACCACAAAGATGATAAGGAAGGGCCTTCTATACCTTTTGGTTAGCTAAATTTATCAGGCTTAATTAGAAAAAGTTCACGGAATCTTTCTAAAACAAAGTTTTTGGGGAAATTTTCCTTGGAGATATAAGGAATGATGTGGCTTTTAAGCCTTTCAGTCATTGCTTGAAATACCTTTTGTTTTTCTTCTAAAGGTATCATCCTTCTTTGTTTCCTCTGTTGATAGGTAAGGTAATGCCCTACTTTTTGGGTAAATGAGCTGTGCCAATGAAGTGGACTACCAAATTCTTTAAAATACTCGTTTTTTACTTCTATCCTGCATTTGACTATTGCCACAACGGTCCAGAATCCCAGGTCCCCTTCCTTAGAGGCATCCCAGAGTTCTAAAGTAAGCCCATTTTTAAGAGGAATCTTATCATTTAATATCATTTGATGTTTCTCCTCTTGTAATTGTTCACCACAGAGCAAATTATTTTATTTTAATCATTGATCAATGGGCGTATATCTCTTCAGTCAGAAAACAGAAGTCAGATTTTTCTGTACTCTGTATTCTCTGCGTTCTCTGTGGTGAATGTTTACCTCCTTTTCCAAAAAGTCCCTTGAGGTGCATCTATGAGCTCAATGCCCTGCTTTAGGAGTTTTTCCCTTATTTTATCTGCTTTTGTCCAATCCTTTCTCTTCCTTGCCTCATCCCTTTGCTTTATCAATTTTAGAATCTTACTGTCAATTTCCTCTTCTGCAAAATCCATAACATTAAGCACAGCATTTATCTTTTTAAAGGTAGATAGAATCTTTTCTTTATCCCCTTTGCTCAGACCACTTTTTTGCAAGATAGGATTCATTTTATGAACGAATTCAAAGATAGCTGCCAGGCCAGAGGAAATATTCAAATCATCGTCCATGGCCTTAACAAATCGCCTTTCTAAATAATTTATTAAATCTGATAGATTTTCATACATAGGACCTAATGGACAATTTTTCACTTGAAAGACAAAGCTATTTATCCGATTTAAGCCCTGTCTTATAGCATCTAGACCCTTAAGGGAAAAGTTAAGAGGCTTTCGGTAATGGGTAGCCAATAGAAAAAATCGAATTTCCTCTCCAGTATAACCCTTTTCTAAGAGGTCATAGATAGTGATATAATTTCCTAATGAACGGGACATCTTCTTTCCA
Organism: uncultured Syntrophobacter sp.; assembly: GCA_964573345.1. Taxonomy (GTDB): domain Bacteria; phylum Desulfobacterota; class Desulfofervidia; order Desulfofervidales; family DG-60; genus CAZNJP01. The sequence continues at coordinate 1,920 of CAZNJP010000184.1, forward strand.
TCTACAAATACAAGTTCACTATGTAGCCAGTACCGTGAAAATGGTCTCCCTGTGAATGCCTCAGCAATGGCAATCTCATTTTCGTTATGTGGAAATATCAAATCCATGCCACTTGTATGTATATCAATGGTTTTATCCAGATAATGCATGGCCATAGCAACACATTCAATATGCCAACCAGGTCTCACTTTCCCCCAATTTGTATCATAGTAGATGCCAGCCTTTAATTCTGGTAATGTACAGCGCTTAAATAGAGTAAAATCCCTGGGGTTCCCCTTTTCATAACTATCTAAGTCTACGGTCATCCCTATTTTTATTTTATTAAGGTTTATCCTGGAGAGCTTTCCATATTCCTTAAACCTGGCAATATCAAAATAGACCGAATGAAGTTTTTCATAGGCATAGCCCTTTTTGATAAGGTAATCGGTAATTTCAGCCATCTCATTAATATGCTCACTGGCCTTTGGGTAATAATTAGCAGGTTTTATGCCCAAAATATGGGAAATCTTTAAAAATTCTTCTGTATAGAATGAGGTCAATTCTGAAAGTGTTTTCCTTTCTTCTGTTGCCTTATTAATGGTCTTATCGTCTATATCTGTAATATTTACTACATGTTTAACCTTAAGCCCCTTAAAACCCAAATATCTGTTAAGCAAATCAGCCATTACAAGCCTTCTGCACACACCTAGATGAGGGATATCATGGACTGTTGGACCACAAGAATACATTAAGATTTGATTAGGTATAATAGGCCTTAGAAATTCCTTCCTGCGCGAAAGGGTATTGTAAAGTCTCAGAGTAAGCTGTGGCCTTTCTATAAATAAGGAGGTGCTTAAGTATCTATCTGCTCCATCAGGAAAGATAACTACTATAGTGCCTTTATCTAAGGCCTTTGCCTTATTAATCGCTGCATGCATGGCCGCACCTGAACTCATCCCTACCAATATACCCTCCTCTTTGGCCAGTTGCCTGGTCATGTAGGCTGCCTGTTCCTCAGTTACATTTACTTTTTCATCTAAGAGATCCTTTTTATAAATCCCAGGTAGATATGATTCTTTTAAGTTTTTTAGCCCTGGGACCCTTTCTCCTAGATATGGTTCTACTCCTATAATCCTTATTTTTGGGTTATATTCTTTAAGCCTCTTGGCTATCCCCATAACTGTTCCAGTAGTGCCTATGCCTGCTACTATCATACTGACTTTTCCTTTTGTCTGTTTCCAGATTTCTTCTCCTGTACCTTGATAATGGGCCAAAAGATTGTAAGGATTATTGAACTGATCGGTAAGAAAATACCTGTCTGGTTCTTCTCGCACCAGATGATATACCTCTTCAATAGCCCCATCTGTTCCTAAATCTGCTGGAGTAAGCAAAATTTCTGCGCCATATGCCTTTAAAATATGGCG
>CAZNJP010000185.1:0-3321 GCA_964573345.1 uncultured Syntrophobacter sp.
TGCTCTTCCTCTACAATAAGTCTTCCAATCTCCCAGTAGGTTTGAGTAATGACTGTGTTTATATGTCTAACTGTTTTCCTTCTTGCCTCTTCAATAAGGTTTGAAACTTTATCTAAAAGATTTTTATATGTAGCCTTTTTAATTTTAATTTTTGTCATTTTGTTTTCCTATGAAATAAAATCCACACAGATAAGCTTTAATTTACTTTCATCAAACTCTACTGCTTCCTCTAATTCATTTACAGGCTTTTCCTTTAAAAATTCACTAAGCCTTGCCAGCATAATATGCCAATTTCTGGACTGCTTATAATCTTTCCAGATTTTTCTTAAAGTCTTCATCCTTTTCTTGGTGAGAGAGATGCTGGACAAGCCATTTATTATATTATCAACTTTTTGCTTCGATGCATCGTTTCCTTCCAGGTAGTTGTCTCGGATAAATACTAGCTCATCCCTCATGTCCCGCAGTGTTTTTTCCATTCGGCCATGAATAGTGCGTATCTTTGTGGCTATTAAACCTTCAGAGAAAAACTCTTTTATTTTTTCCCTTACCTTTTTGTGGATTTCAAACACATCTAAATCTTCAGGGATTACCCTTGGTTCATCCTCTTTGCAAGAGATAAAATTTAATATCTCTGTTTTATTAGTGATAAATTGATCATTGACGACATCATAAAGATACCAAAGATGATAATCCTCTCCGTACTTATAGTAAAAGAAAACGCCATTAAACCCTCTTTTTAATCCGCTCTGTATGCCATGTGGAAGAGATTCACAGAATTCCTTTAGCCTTTCTAGACCAAAGTCTTTTAGTGGCTGCCAAAAAAGCTCCCCACCTCCAAATTGCTCTTCTTCTAATTGCCTAAGGATCCTCTCCTTCTGCTCCTCTGTGCCTTTTAAGTCCCTGATGATGCCAAAAACCTTGGGATTAATCTTTTCGCCCAAAACAGAGGCATCTAAGCCTATGGTCTCATTTATCATCTCTATCTTTGTCTGCAATGTCTTTACCAACTCTAACAGACTTTCTAATTCCCTCTCTGGATAGAAATTATAAATGTATACCTCATCAAAAGGTGAGCCTATTCTATCAATCCTTCCTGCCCGCTGAATCATCCTTACCGGGTTCCAATGTAAATCATAGTTTATGGCTATCCTTGCCTTTTGGAGGTTCTGGCCTTCTGATAAAATATCTGTAGAAAGGAGCAAGTCTGTATCCGAATTAAGAAAGTTATTAATTTTTTCCTTTCTCTCGTGGGGTGAAGATTTACCCGTTATCTTGGCTATTTTTTTACCAAATTTAGTGCAAAAATCTTTATCTTCAGTAAGCGCATCGTAAAGATAGTGAATAGTATCCGCATAGAATGAAAAAAGAAGGATTTTGCCTTTGTCTTTAAGCCTTATTAATTCTTCCTTTAACTTTATTAGCTTAGCATCTCGGTCTCTATTTATAGGAGCAACAAGTTCTTTTATATCCTTGAATATTCTTATATCCTTGTCTAGGTCCTCAAAAAATCTTTCTGTGTCAAAGTCTGCCAAGTTTACTGGCTCAAGATTTTTATTTAATTGCTCTATTAAATAATCTAGGTCCTCTGTTTCTTCTTCTAGGTAACTAAGGTATTTATTGTAGAATTTTTTCCTTAATATCCTACCCTGTTTAAATATCTCCTTAAAGGTAGAAAGAAAATCTATTTGTGTCTGGATACTTATTCTAAAGGCCTCTACACTACTTTCTAGCCGTTTTAAAAGGATGGTCTGCAGGATGCCACCTAGGGCCTTCATCCTTCCAAGTTCCATTTCATCTTTTGTACCTGCTATCCGATATTCCTCAAGCCTATAATAGGCAAGAGTTAGGCCTTTTTCTATTTTCTCGGCAATTTGATAATAAAGACCCTGGTAGGTCTCATCAAGGCTGTAGTTTATCTCGTCTAACCTTCGCTCTGGGAACTTGATTTTTGTCCAATCTCCATTTTCATCTTTATATCTTGCATCTGGGTAGTTATCCTTTATGTACTGCCTTGTCCTACGAATGGAGATAATTTGCAAAATATCTGCAAGAGGAGAAATGTCACCTTTATCTGCCTTTTTAAATTGCTTTTCTAAATCAAAGATGCCTTCTTTAAAAAATATCCTCTTGTTATTTTGAGCAAGTAACATCAATTGGAAGTAGAGGTCCCAATGAGTGTTGTTCATAGGCGTTGCGGTAAGGAGCAAAATTTTTGGTTTGTTTTTAGTACTAGTTTTTTCTATTAAAGTGAACAGATTTTCATATCGATTAGAAAATGGATTTCTAAAGTTATGAGACTCGTCAATGACAATTAAGGCCACGTCTTCAAGCCTAAAATTTAATCTTCTCTCAAGTTCTGAGAAATTAAGATCCTCTCTTCCAAGCTCCTCCATATGGATAATGTTTTCAGAGACCCCTATGTCCTTTAGGGCTGGCCTCCATAAAGGTTCATCTACCGAGGCAGGACAAATGACAATAAATCGCCTGCGCCTATAAAATCCAAAATCCTCTATTACTTTCTTGGCAATCCAGGTCTTCCCAAGACCAACAGAGTCTGCAATTAAAACGCCATTATATGTTTTGAGCCTTGAATAAATTCGCTTAACAGCATCTTCTTGAAAATTGGCCAAATCTACTTCACTTGCGGGTAAAGCCGATGGTGTGTTGTATTCAAATAAAATATCCTCTTTTTGAAGTTCATATAAGGCCTTTATAAAAATGTGGTAGGGTGAATATTCTTTAGTACCAAATTTTGACTCATCAAGGATTTTTATAAGGTCTTGTTTGAAATCACGGGCATCTTGCCAAAATTTTTCAAACCATTCTTCTCTTATGTACCTTGCATGAGCCTCATCCAGGACGGCGTTAAGCTCTGTGTTAGAGGTGAAACCTGAATATGTAAAATTACTTGAACCAACAATTGCTAACTTATCAAAAATATAGGCCTTACCATGAAGAAACCCCTTATCATAAAGACGAACTTCCCAAGATGGGTCTTTGAGGAGGTCAATTAAAGCGGTTACTGCCTCTTTTTTATCCCTTTCAAATGGTTCCTCTTCAAGGTCAAGGCGAAAGCTCTTTTTATATTGTTCTTCTGGCTGGAAGACGTCAGGTATCCTTTCATCTGTTTTGGGAGAGAGACCAAGCAATAACCTCAGTTTCTCAGTATTCGATAGGGCATCTTTTATAAGCTGAAAGCCTGCAATGTTAAAATAGGCACTGGCTATATCAAGGGACTTTTGTTCCTTAAGGATCTTATTTAATTCTTCAAAAAGTTTAAGTTTGCTGTTATCAATGATTAGGCTTTCAGGTCTATACATA
>CAZNJP010000186.1:0-2839 GCA_964573345.1 uncultured Syntrophobacter sp.
TCTATCTATTGTAAGCACACCGGCATTTAAACTTCTAACAATATGTTCATGTAATGCCTCTAACTGATATAATTTTGCCCTTGATATTCTAATCTGTTCTGTCAAGACTATGGTAAGTAAGGCGATAAGATAAAACGCAGAAAAATTTATTAAAAGGTGGTAAATGATGCTCGGTTCATATTCCTGAGGGGATAAAGTAGGGATAATGCCATAGTATTCTAGGTCCAGGAGGCTACCATAGAAAATGCAACATAAAGAGGCCACTAAAAGGCCTCCTCTTTTGTAAAGGATGATGCATGCAGACATAATAGAGACTTCATAGAGAAAGGTGAATATACTCTCTTTTTCACCCGTGATATAAATCAGGGCAGTAATAATTACTAGGTCAAGGATAATCTGGAGATAAGCAAAGGCGTTTAATCTTTTAGTGTCCTTTAGAAAGAGGGCATAGAGGAGAGTCAAGAAATAAACACTGCCAGTCCAAATAGATAGATAACTTATAGGATAGGGCCAGGTTTTCCTAAGATAAAAAAATACGATACTAAGTAAGATAAAGCTTGCTAAGGATAATCTAATAATAATGAGAAGCTTTAGCTTATGAACTAAATCCTGATCGGCCTTCATTTCATTATAAATTACTTGGATTTATCTATATTGTATTTTTTGAGTTTGTATCTAAATGACCTGAAGCTTAAATTAAGAAGTTCTGCTGCCCTCTTTTTTACCCCCTTTGCCTCTTCCAGTGCCTTGATTAAAAACGTCTTTTCCAATGCTTCCACCTTTTTTTGTAAATCCATACCTTCTGGGGAAACGACTTCTACTTTTAATCTCCCTTTTTTGAAATCAGAAAGTACTAAGCTTTCAGGCAGGATGATATTGCTTGTTTCTAAAGCAACACACCTTGCAATAATATTTTCTAATTCTCTTACATTACCTGGAAAGTCATAAGAGGTAAAAAGTTCTAAGGCAGAAGAAGAGATCTTCCTTATGTCTTTTCCAAATTCTTTTGAATACTTCTTAAGAAAATGACTTATAAGAACAGGAATATCTTCAGCTCGATCTCTTAGAGGTGGAATCCTTATAGGGATGACATTTAGTCTATAATAAAGGTCTTCTCTAAACCTTCCCTCAATTACCTCCTTTTCTAATTCCTTATTTGTAGCTGAGATAAGCCTTATGTCTACTTTTATATCTTTTGTATCCCCAATAGGCTTAAAACTTTTGTCTTCTACTACCCTTAGAATCTTTACTTGTAAGGCAGCAGGGAGTTCTCCTATTTCATCTAGAAATATGGTACCTCCATCAGCGGCCTCAAATAAACCTATTTTATCAGAAGTGGCCCCAGTAAATGCCCCCTTTTTATAACCAAATAACTCACTCTCTAATAGCGTTTCTGGCATGCCACCACAATTTACAATCACAAATGGTCTATCCTTTTTTGGGCTCAAATTATGAATTGCTTTGGCAATCAACTCCTTTCCTGTTCCACTCTCTCCCATAATCAGCACATTTGATTGGGTAGATGCAATTCTGGGAAGCATCTTAAGGATTTTATGTATTGCAGGGCTTTTGGTAACTATTCCCTCAATTTTAAGAATCTGCTCAGGAGATTCTTGCCTCTCAAGTGTCTTTTTTATAATCCTTTGTAGCTCGTTTACATCAAAAGGCTTGGTAATATAATCAAAGGCCTCTTCTTTCATGGCCTCCACAGCCGTTTCAATGGAGGGATAGGCAGTCATCATGATAAAAAGTAATGAAGGATTTAGTCTTTTTGCCTCTTTTAAAAACTCAATTCCATCCATAACAGGCATTTTTATATCTACCAGGGCCAGGTCAAATTTCCTTTTCTTACAGAATTCAAGGGCCTGCTTGCCACTAGAGGCACAAAATGCTTTGTAACCCTGCTTTTTTAAGACTATGGTCAAAAAGTCAGCAACACCCTTTTCATCATCTACAATTAAGATATTTTTTTGGTCTAATACCATGTAAAAAATTTGCCACAAATAAATTATTAAATCAAGTCAAATTTAGGTTTACCTCGTTAGAAAGAAAGCCCCGCTATTTATGGTGGGTTCACCCCGTTAGATAAAGGATTTACATTTTTTTAATTTAGGCCCTAATACCTCTCTACTCCAGGAAAGTTATGATGCTTACCATTTTTACTATCTAACGGGGTGAAAAAAAACCAATAAGTTTGGGCAGAGTTCAAAGCCCGCCCCGTTAGATATGAAGTATTATCTAACTGGGTACGCCCCATTAGATATTATCTAACGGGGCCTGTCCAAAACTTTCTAACGGGTTTACCCAAGGATAGTGTAGCTTAAGTACAATTTTTTGGATTGACAATTACTTTATATTCTATATGTTAAGGAGGGTTTAAGTTAAACAAGAAAATTTTTGAGGAGGTCTTAGAATGAGTAAGGTTTTTAAAATGATGGGAGGGTTAGTTTTAGCAGGGGTGTTGGTGTTTGGTTTTTCAAGCTCAGGTTTTTCAGGTTATATGATGGAACCCGACAATGAGACTCACGCCATTACTACCGAGACTCACATTACAGTGGTAGGTGGAACATTCACAGAAACAGAGAGATACCATGTCGAGAAACAGCTTGCTGATGACAATTATGCAGTTATCGACTATTCTGAGGATTTAAGAACAGTCCGTAGCGATGCTACACTTGACAAAACCTTTAAATCAAATACCAGAGATGTGCCCAATGTCGCCGTGTTTAAAGATTTTACATCTGAGGCAGTAGAGCCTGCAGGTTATACTAGGGACACCGAGAGGGTAGGCCTGATAAGGGTTCAGCCTGCCACCGCTGGTATTGGCTGGTGCCCACAT
>CAZNJP010000186.1:2849-3312 GCA_964573345.1 uncultured Syntrophobacter sp.
TGCCCACATTGTGCACCAACAATGCCAGAAGATTGCGCGGCTGTAGCTGCTGGAAGTTCTATAGAAGGTATTAAGGTAATATCTCACACTGACACAGAGGTTTCAGTATTTGGTGACCCAATTACTCAGGTACCAACTCTATCTCACAAAATCAATGCCCATGTTGAGCATGGCACAGCAAAGGCAGGTATGGCGGTAGATAGAATGGCAGGCCCATTTAATGGCAACCCAACCACTACAGAAAGGTATGAACAGCATACTGCAGGTACTGGTGTATTAGTTGACTTGAAGAAGTCCATGAAATATCAATCTCATATCCCAAGGGCCCATTTGCCAGTGTTATGGGATCGTATCCCTTAATTTAAGAGAGGGATAGGAAAAACCTGATATTCCGGAAATGCTTGATTTTTCTGGTGGGCGGTGCTGGATTTGAACCAGCGACTTCCACCGTGTGAGGATGGCA
>CAZNJP010000187.1:0-3273 GCA_964573345.1 uncultured Syntrophobacter sp.
CCAAACATGATACTGGTTAGGTATGTACTGCTTTATCCCAATTCTCTTGTTGCTATGAATGCCCCAATGCTTCAGGACTTTTTCAATGACAACCTACTTCAAGAAGCCAATCCTGCAGATTTTGATTTTGTTGATACATGGCCGGGAATCAATGTTCCAATAAAAGGAGATTGGAACGGTAGTAATGATGGTTTTCCAGTACCACCTCCTGGTGAGGTTTACAGGGGAACTGATGATGCAAATGGGATAAACATTGACCCTTGGGAACTATATGCTAGTGAGCATCTTGCCCTTTTTCCAGGGGGTATAATTATGGATGACACAGATCGTGATGGTCAGGGAGATGTTGCTTATCCTGTTTTTGGCAGTGCTAATGGGATCTATTGGGCAAGATTTAATGTAGACCCTGGTGCAGCCCTTTCCTCTACTTTGGTAACTGTTTACCCAGCAAGTACCAAGAACACTTATTACAACAGGAAAAGGGCAATGACTATCCTTGCTTATGATGATGAAGAATGGTCTATATCCACTAGCATTAGGCCACCTGAAGTGGCACTTAGCCCATTTGGTATAGCTCCTCCACTGCCTGGAAATTCTAATATCACAATAGCAAGCCTTGCAGGTTGCGCTAGGATCGTCACAGGTCTTCCCATGTTTGGGTTTACCTTAGTAGATTATGGTGGTACTGTTACTGCATATCCACTTGTGAAAAATAGGCAAAATATTGTTACTATTAATATCGGTGCTGGCGATGCGGGTGCTGGTAACTCTGATGTACGTCCTGTTGGCTTCTAATTAGAAATCTCAATAAAAAAGGGGCCAAAAAGGCCCCTTTTTTATATTTTAGTAATTATGATTCACAAAAGGCTATTTTTTATATTCTTCTTTATCTTCTCCTGTGCCCATTATTCAGGCATCCACCCTAAAGGGGAGAGCTTAGAGCAGGCATTTTATAAGTACTGGAATTATATAAAAGAGGGGGACTTTAAGAGTGCTTTTTATTATGAAAATATTTCCCTTACCAATAAGATGAGCCTTGAAGAATATGTCCAAAAATCCCGCAGTCAGTTACCTATTAAAGAATTTTCTATTATTTCTATAGGTAAAAATGGTCCTTATGGTTCAATACCCATAAAGATGAGGCTTGTTACTCCATGGCCAAAACTCCCATTTCCTACACCAAAAGGAGACCTCATAAGAGAATTTGAAGATTACTGGATAAAAAGGAAGGGAAATTGGTACCACCTAAGGCCTGGGGTAGGAAGACTGTGGTAATTAAGGGCAATTAATAGTTAGAGGATAATCGCGGTATATATAATACAAGGTCCCTTCATATTCTACACCTGCAGCATAATGAGTATTAAGAACAATTCCAGAGAGGTTATAAAAGCGATAAGCAACCAGCCAACACTGACCAGGCTCTAAGGTAACAGGCATTTCCCAACTATATGTTATCCACTCTGTCCCTAAAAGGAGGCCATATACTGGTGTAACTGTAATAGCAGATGTAAAATTTGTAGTATCTACTAATAGATTGGTCTGGATGCAACTGCAAAGATCTCCACTTATACTGTGGACCTCTGTTTCATTCCAAGGCGTACCAGAACATTTAGTAATATTGTAATACAGTTGTGGGCACTGTTCATTCAAGGGTAGGGCAAATGGACCCACTTCCATTAAGACAGGTTCACCTATTATAGCCTTATAGGGTACGCCTTCTTGTCCGATAGACTGGAAAGTCCAAAATAATAAAACAAAAACAATAATACCAAACGTCCCTAAATACTTCCTCATTGTTTTACCTCCCTATTATTGTGACAAGGATTTATAGTTTATCTGGATATTTAGTCCCTTTTTTAGTCCCTCCATATATTCCTTAAACATGGCTGCCCATTTATCTCTCTGGAATTCTACTTCTACCTTATTTTTTACTTCTTTAAAGGGTTGCAAAATGGCTGGTTTTTTTTCTGTAATCCTTATAACTACAAAACTATCATCTAATTCTGCCACATCAACATCACCAGGGTTAAGAGAAAAGGCAAGTTGCGCCAAGGCCTTTTTTCTTGAAAAACTATATTTTGTAGCATTTACAAGGGTAGATGGCTGGATTATCAAATTAGTTTTTTTCGTATATACCTTATGTAATTGTCTTAAAGACTCACCTTCTTTTACCCTCTGTTTTATTTTATAGGCAATATTTTTTGCCTCTGCCTCTGCTGGCTTTCCAGCCTTATCATACTTATAAATAAATAGCAATTCTCCTGAAACCAATGCCGGAATAATATAATGGTCTTTGTTTTTTTTATAATAAGCTATTAAATCCTTTTCTGTATAATGGATCTTTTTAGTGACCTCTCTTTGTACTAATATCTTAATCAAGATCCTCTTTTTTGCATTTTCAATAGCACGCTGAACCTCTGGGTCTCTATCAAGCCCTATCTTAATGGCCCTTTTGTAAAGGATGAGTTCTGTAACCATGTTATCAAGAAGTTGTTTTTTCTCCTGTGTAGTTAAAAGCCCTTTGGTCTTTTCTAATCTGCTTAGTGTTTGTTTAAACTCCTTTAAGGTAATTTTATCATCTCCAACTACTGCTACTACATCATCTGGTCCTGCTCTGGCAAGACCATAAACTCCAAGTGTTTCTAAAAAGAGCAATAATAAAATATTGAAAACCCTTTTTTTCATCATATTTCCATTGGAATAAAATATAATTCATATCTATATAAAAAGTCAAGAGTATTTTTTATTTACAAAAGAATCTCTTTACAAAAATAAAATCCAAGATTATAAGAAAAAGTATCAAGCAATAGAAATGAGTTGCATCCAGAATTATGTATAAACTAACCCAGAAGGGCATAATTCAACTGGTCTCTTTTTCTTGTCTATTTTTTCTTACAGTAAACCTGCTTTTGCAAGTTGATTTTAAGTCTTTTACTATCGATGAGCCGATGCACATTGCTGCTGGACTGGACTATTTAAAAAAAGGAGAGATCTTACTCAATCTGGAACATCCTCCTTTAGTGAAAACTTTATCTGCCTTAGTTCCTTATCTGAGTGGAAAAGTAATTTTGCCTGAATATTCTAGAGGAAATGTAACTGGATGGGGCATATATTTTAAGGGATCTAAAATAAAGACCAATTGTGCTAGTGTTGAACTTTTAGTACTTGAAGCAAGATTTTTTCCTATTTTATTAACTCTGGTACTTGCTTTTATTATCTACAAGGCAGCAAAAGAACTTTTTGGAGAGGTGGTAGGGCTAATTGCCCTTTTTA
>CAZNJP010000188.1:0-3254 GCA_964573345.1 uncultured Syntrophobacter sp.
AAAATTTATATTGACAAGCTGCTTTGGACTGAATAGATTCTATCTGTGAATTGGCTATTTTTAAGTATTATTTCTGCATTTTCACTAGCTACTGCTGATGCCTTAACAAAACTCTTTTTTTCTAAGTTTTCTGCCTTAAAGATGAGCAGTGTAAGGGTAATCTCTGCCTTACCCTTTTTGCTCCCCTGGCTTTTATTTCTGCCTTGGCCTAAGCTGGATAACCAATTCTGGCTTACTCTAGCCGCCCTTTATCCTTTAGAGGTTGCCGCCCTTATCCTTTATATGCTAGCCATAAAATCATCTCCCCTTTCTTTAAGCCTCCCATTCCTTTCTTTTACCCCTGTATTTCTTATCTTTACAGGCTGGCTTTTTCTTCAAGAAAAACCCAATCTTTCTGGCATCCTGGGTATAATACTTATATTTTTGGGAAGCTATCTGCTTTATATACCACAGACAAGGAGTATCCCTGCTGTAATAAAAGGTATATTGAGAGAAAAGGGCTCCTGGCTTATGCTTTTGGTTTCTGTAATCTATGCCATCACGTCAGCCTTGGGGAAGGTGGCTATCTTACACTCAAGTCCTCTATTTTTTGGGCCATTTTATTATGTGGGACTTGCCATTATCCTCACACCTTCTATTTTAAGTAAACCAAAGGTGCAATTTGAATTTGGTAAATTCTATTTGTTTGGGGCAACTCTAATAGGCCTTTCTGTAACCTTAATGATTATTAGCCATGTCATAGCAATAAGTAAAATAGAAGCAGTGTACATGATTTCTATAAAAAGGCTTAGCCCGCTTTTTGGTGTAATCTATGGAGGCATCCTGTTTAAAGAAGCATATCTTGGCGTGCGTCTTTTTGCTACAGCACTAATGTGCTTGGGCAGCATAATGATTTATCTTTGGGGCCATTAAATAAGTCTTGAACCCATCAATAGATATAATATTGCCATTCTTATAGCTACCCCATTTTTTACCTGATCTAAGATTATGGTGCGTGGCAGTTCCATAATCTCTGGGTCTAATTCTACACCCCAATTTACAGGGCCTGGATGCATGAGTAAGGCGTCTTCTTTGGTTAAACTTAAACGCCTTCTATTTAGACCAAAACGGATAAAATATTCTCTAACATCAGGGAAGAACACCTGTTTTTGCCTTTCGCTCTGTACCCTTAAGGCAATCACTACATCTGCCTCAGTTAGGGCATCTTCAAGATTTGGGTAATAATCTGCCCCTAAGGCCTCTATGTAAGGTGGAATCAAACTAGGCGGGCCACTTACCCTTACTTTTGCCCCTAGTTTTGTAAAGGCCAATATATCAGAGCGAGCCACCCTGCTGTGGGCAATATCTCCAACAATAATCACTTCTAATCCTTCTATCTCGTCTTTTCTTTCTTTTACTGTCATTACATCCAATAATGCCTGGGTAGGGTGTTCATGCATGCCATCACCAGCATTAACTACTGCTGTATCCAAGTGTTTAGCCAAAAAATGGGGTGCGCCAGCATAAGGGTATCTGATGATTAATATGTCAGGTTGCATGGCCTCTATATTTCTGGCTGTATCTATCAAACTTTCACCTTTTGCTATACTACTTAAATTGGCTGAGATACCTATTGTATCAGCACTCAGTCTCTTTGCAGCAATTTCAAAGGAGGTCTTGGTTCTGGTACTTGGTTCATAGAAAAAATTAACTATTGTTTTTCCTCGTAGTGTTGGTACTTTTTTAATATCTCTAGAAGAGATTTCTTTTAATGTTTCCGCTGTATAGACAATAAATTCTATTTCATCCCTTGTTAAATCCTTAATGCCCAATAGGTGTTTTTTTCCAAAATAATCAAGCATTTGCCTAAAAAAAAGCCCCCTTGTTCAAGGGGACCTTAATTTTGAATACAATAATATTCACCTATCTCTAACCTAGCATGATTCCATAAGCATTGTCAAGTTGACGCAATTTGAGCTATATGGTAGACAGGTGCATGCTTAAAAATACCCTATATCCTATAGGGGCTGTAGGAAACAGTTTAAGGAAGCACATACATTATTTATTAAATCTAATTGCATTTTGTACTTATTTAATTCGCATTTCCTGGAGTTTTAAAAATAATGAAAAATGGCAAGTTTATCAGGGGTTTATTTATCAAATATACCAAACTGGCATAAAAAACCTTGTTATTTTTACCATAATGGGGCTTTTGATAGGCATGCTTGCTATTTTGCAAATTCAACATCAGATTAATCAAATCATGGGTTTAGGAAATTTGGGTAAGGTTTTAAATACTGTAATCATTAGGGAGCTAAGCGCATTTGTAGCCGCTATCTTTGTCATCCTTAGTAGCGGGGTCTCCATTACCAGTGAAATTGGCTATATGACCGCCTTAGGAAAGGCGGATGCATTAAAAAATGCTGTACCAAAATTTTGGGCCCTTGTGTTTTGCATCCCATTCTTAGTTGTTTATTTTGACATCACTTCCTTATTAGGAGGTTATCTGCTTGCTAATTTTATAACAGAGATACCATTTCCTTTATTTTACGAGAGCTTAACTCAGGCTATTAATGCCTCAGATTTTATAATAAGCCTTTTGAAGGCAGTAATTTTTGCCTTAACTATTGCTACAGTAAGCATTTACCAGGGACTTCAAGCAAAGGAACCTACTGAGGTGTCACACCTTGTCTCTTACACTGCTATACATTCCCTATTTTATTGCTTTATCTTAGGTGTTACTGTCTCCCTTATGTCTTATTTACCAAGGTAGTTAGTGGCCCTTGCCCCGTTAAGTATTTATCGATAAGAAAACTGGCTGCTAAGAAAACACTTACTTAACAGGGTGTGCCTCTAAAAAACAAAATAAATTCAAACAATTATCTCCCTTATTTGCAAAGCTGTACAATATGTGAGACAGTCATCCATAACCCTCGCATTGAAAGGAAAATATCCAGCTACTATGGTATCATTACTAAATCCAGGATTGTAAAAACAGAAATTTGGAAACTCACAAACCAGAGATCCCTTTGCTCCTTGTTCTCCACTTTGTTCAGGAATAAAGGAAAAAATTTGCTTACCTTCGCTGAAATAGTGGCCTGAGCTTCTCCCTTATCGGTCCGTCCTACCTTGGTTTTGGCACCCTGCGGGCGACCCTTTTTACGCCCTGGCAAATGAAGGACACCCTTAAATTCCGTAACTTCTCAATAAGTTCGGGTACTTCGGGTCTATCTAAGACCAGCAGCAATTCGTCCTTATTCTTATGTAGACGTTCT
>CAZNJP010000189.1:0-3249 GCA_964573345.1 uncultured Syntrophobacter sp.
TCTAACGGGGTAAACCTAACAAACTATTTCCTGAGTTAAGCGGTTCAGCCTGCCCGCGTTGCGGGCAGGCTGAACTTGGAACCGATCACTTTAGGTACTAGTCTCTATTAATGCTATTGCCTTTTTTAGCCTTGGCAATATCCTTTTCTTTCCCAAAATAGCCATTATCTCAAATAGGCCTGGGCTTGCCGGTCTTCCTACCAGTGCCACTCTAATGGCCTGTGCAAACTTACGTGTACTTAGATGGTGCCTTGCTTGAATATCTTTAAATACATTTTCTAGGGTACTTTGTGATACGTCAGGTAACTTTTCTAAGGCCTCCATAAATTCTATTATTGCCCCTTTTACCCTTGGCACTAAGAACTTTTTAGCAGCATCACTATCATATATTATCTCTTCCAAAAAATAAAAATCTGCCATCTTTGCCATCTCAGATAGGGTTTTTGCCCTGGCCTTTAATGTAGATACTACCTCCTTAACATAATCTATATCTGGTATCTGATAATTATTTCTTTTTAAAAAGGGTATCAGTTTCTTTGCAAGTTCTTCATCATTTTCCTCTTTTATATAGTGGGCATTTAGCCAAAGTAATCTTTCTTGATTAAAGATGCTTGCAGATGAACCAATGTGGGAAATATCAAATTTTTCAATCAATTCTTCCAGTGAAAATATCTCCTGGTCTCCATAAGACCATCCTAACCTTGCAAGAAAGTTCACCAATGCCTGAGATAGATAACCTTGCTCTTTATATTCCAGGATAGATGAGGCACCATGCCGCTTGCTTAGCTTTGCCTTATCAGGGCCTAATATCATAGGCACGTGTGCAAATTTTGGGGGTTCGTATCCTAATGCCTTATAAAGCTGAAGCTGCTTAGGGGTGTTATTAATGTGGTCATCCCCTCTAATTATGTGGGTAATCCTCATAATAGCATCATCCACAACCACTACAAAATTATAGGTAGGGGTGCCATCACTGCGTTGAATGATCCAATCATCTGACTCTTGATTATTAAATATTATAGGCCCATGGATCAAGTCGTCCAATACGGTTTCCCCTACAAGCTCACTCTTAAACCTTACTATAGCGCCAGGTTTTTTGGGTAGGTTTTTATTCCTGCAGGTTCCATCATATCTTGGCTTTCCCCCTTGTGCTAGGGCAGCCTTACGTTTTTCCTCAAGCTCTTCCTTCGTGCAATAACAGTAATATGCATTTCCTTCATTAAGTAGCCTTTCAACATGCTCTCTATAGATAGAAAGGTGCTCTGATTGAAAATAAGGGCCTTCATCCCAATTTAGACCTAGCCATCTTAGGCCTTCTACAATAGAGTTCACATACTCTGGTTTAGACCTAGATGTGTCTGTGTCCTCAATACGTAAAATAAAGGTACCCTGATGGTGTCTGGCAAAGAGCCAATTAAAAAGGGCTGTCCTTACCCCTCCTAAATGTAAATACCCTGTAGGACTTGGTGGGAAACGTGTCCTGACCTTTCTCACTTTATTTGATGATTATTCCTGCATAGCCCACTACTTGATAATAGTCGCCTGTGACATCACCTGATGTAGCATAGGAGACCAATTCTGCCTCCTTTGCCCCAAGCAGATTGGAGGCCACCAGGGCCACTGTAGTAGGGATGATACCACACATGCTGATATGATTTTCTCTTACAGTCTCATATAGACCATAGGGATCTAATCCCAGTATCTTTTCAATTGCCATCTTATCCTTTTTTTCAGCAGAGCTTTGAGATTCATAGTGGGTCATATCACTGCTAGAAATGATAAGCACTGGTTTATTGTAATCAGTGATGGCCTTGGCCAATGCCTTCCCTAGTGCCTCACAGGTAGAAAAATCTGTATATGCCAATACAATGGGAACAAAACTAAATTCCTTTTTTAAATATTGAAGGAATGGCAATTGGACCTCTAATGAATGCTCATATTGATGGGCCACTGTGTCTTTGGTAAACTTGCCTCCAGAAAGGATTAAATTTGCCAGTTTCTTATTAACAGACACTGAACTCTGAGGCATCTCCCAGACACCCTCGTCTATCAATGCAAATTCAGCTCCCAGACCTGTGTGACTTGGTCCCATAATCACTACATCATCAGGGATAGATACCTTTCCATATACCTTTCCAGCCACATGCCCTGAATAGATATAGCCTGCATGGGGTGCCATAACAGCTAAGACCTTCTCCTTAGATAGGTCTTTTGGGATATAGCGATCAAGATATTCTGTTAAGCTAGGAACATCGGCAGGATAAAACTGCCCTGCTACTGTTGGCTTCCTAAGAAACATACAAAAACTCCTTAAACGTTCACAGGTTTAAAGGTTACAAATTTCCTTTGTAATTTAGCACAATATAACATAGGGTTATGGGTAATGCAATAACAAAACTCGTTATAAATTGGGAGAAAAACGCTCTTCTCTAAAAACCTTGACTTTTCTAATTTTTGCTATTAGTTTTTGGCATGCAACATGCCAAAGAGATTTTACAGGCGGCCTTTTTGGGAATCCTGCAAGGTGCCACTGAGTTTTTGCCAGTAAGCAGTTCAGGACACTTAGTCATTGCCCAGCACTTCCTCCCTGATGTGGCCAAACAACCTGTAACCTTAGATATCATTCTGCATCTTGGTACCCTATTTGCCTTGTGCATTTATTTCTTTAAAGACTTAAAAAATATGCTTTTTGCACCCAAAATAGCCATGCCACTTGTTGTAGCCACCCTGGCCACTGTAATGGTTGCCTTCCCTTTTAGACACTATATTGAAAGTGCCTTTAGTTCACCCCAATTAGCCAGTTTAATACTAATTTTTACTGGGCTCCTGCTCTTTATAGCAGCAAAAGTTAAGAGGAATTACAGGCAGAGTGTAGGGATACGTGATGCCATTTATATTGGCTTGAGCCAAGCCCTGGCCACTTTGCCTGGTGTTTCTCGCTCTGGTACAACCATTGCCTTTGGCATTTATCTTGGCCTAAAAGGTGAAACCTCTTGCCGTTTTTCCTTTTTAATGGCCATCCCTGCCATATTTGGTGCTGGTCTTTTAGAATTAAAAGGCATCTCCTCTGTACCTCATACACTTTTTCTCCCTTATTTAGTGGGTTTTATCTGCTCCTTTTTAATTGGACTATGGGCCATTAAGTTTCTCCTAAAGATGCTTATCAAATCTCAGAAAAAACTTTCCTACTTTGCTTATTATTGTTGGGTAACAGGGCTAGTATTCTTCTGGCTCATTTAATAACTATTG
>CAZNJP010000190.1:0-3244 GCA_964573345.1 uncultured Syntrophobacter sp.
GGAAAAGGAGGTTAATAAAAGAGGTTTAAATAATGTTATATTTGCTCCGATGCAACCTAGAGAAAAATATCCTTATGTATTAGCCGCCTCTGATGTCTCTTTAGTTACCTTGAAAAAGAATGTGATTACACCTGTGGTTCCTTCTAAATTGTTAAGCATAATGGCCAGCGGTCGGCCGGTAATTGCTAGTTTGGATTTAAATGGAGATGCTCCTAAAATAATTTATAAAGCTGGGTGTGGTCTAGTTGTTGAACCAGAAAATCCTGAAAAGTTAGCAAAGGCGATTTTAGAACTTTATTTTAATCCAAAACTTTGCGATGAAATGGGTTTAAGGGGTAGAAAATACGCTGAAGAGAATTTTTCACCCCAATCTTGCATCTCTAAATATGAGGAACTTTTTAGAATAATTATTGCTAGATGAAATTTTTCCTTACCATAGACGTTGAAGATTGGTTTCAGGTAGAGAATATGAAAGGAGTTATAGCGTATAATCAGTGGGACAGTTATAAAATAAGGGTAATAGACAATATTAAGAAAATTCTGGATGTTTTGGATTCATTTGACATAAAAGCCACCTTTTTTGTTTTGGCCTGGCTGGCAGAAAGGTTTCCAGACATAGTGAGAGAGATATATAAGAGGGGCCATGAGGTGGCCAGTCATGGTTATGGACATAAACTCATTCATCACCAGAAGCCCGAGGAGTTTAAGGAGGATATCGCAAGAGCTAAGAAGATCCTCGAGGATATTATTGGGGATGAGATTTTGGGCTATAGGGCACCTAGTTTTTCTATTACAGACTGGGCAGTGGAGATTATTGGAGAAGTGGGTTACAAGTATGACTCTAGTTATTGTCCCACTTTATTACACAACCGCTACGGCAGGCTCAACCTAAAACTAACGACTGATACTAACACTAATACTGGCATCTTTAAATTCCCCAATGGTCTTATAGAGGTCTCCTTACCTACCCTAAATTTGATGGGGGCATCTATCCCATGGTGTGGAGGCGCCTATTTTAGGCTTTTGCCATATCCCCTTTTTAGGGCTGGGATAAAAAAGATTCTAAATAATAGAGTTTATGTGTTTTATTTTCACCCTTGGGAGATTAACCCTGCCCAACCTCGGGTAAAGAGACTGAGATGGGATTACCGTTTGAGACATTATTGGGGCCTTGATAAGACATTGGATAAGCTAGAGAAGTTGTTGCAAGATTTTTCTTTTGTGACGATTAGGGAAGGGGTAGAGTTAGTTTGATTGGTTTAATTGGTTTGGTTGGTCGAATTTTTATGAAGAAGTTTGCTAATATAAAAACATGCCCACCATCTAAGCATAATGGTTAAATCGTTGAATAGTTAAATGGTTGAATCGTTAAATTGAAGAGTAGGCAAATAGTGAAACCCAAAATAAAAGAAGGTGATTTTAGGGATCTAGAGGTTTGGCAGAAATGCCGAGATATCCGGATAAAAATATGGGAATTGTGTAAGAGTTTCCCTAATGAAGAGAAATATCGGTTAGCGGATCAAATGATTCGTGCTTCAAGGTCCTCAACTTGTAATATTGCAGAGGGATACGGGCGTTATCATTATCAAGAAAACATTCAATTTTGCAGGCAATCGCGTGGGTCTCTTTATGAATTGATCGACCATATTCTCGTGGCTGAGGAATGCGGATATATTGAGAACGGGCGATGTGAAAGGTTAATCGATGAACTAAAAACTGCTATTGTAGTCTTGAACGGTTATATTAAATATCTCAAATCAAGAAAAGAAACGATTTGACTATTTCGCGATTTGACGGTTTAACCAATTAAATTAACATGAAACAACTTATTCAATCCTATAAGACTGGCGAGATTAGGTTGGTTGATGTACCAGTGCCATCTGTTAAAAGGGGACACATACTAGTTAAGACTATGGCCTCTTTAGTGAGCATTGGCACAGAGAAACATATGCTTGAAATGGCCAAGAAAAGCCTTTTAGGTAAGGCAATAGCCAGGCCTGATTTGGTAAGACAGGTGATAAATAAGGCAAAAACTGAAGGTGTAATGGAGGCATATCGCCAGGCAATGGGAAGATTGGATATGCCAGTCCTTTTGGGTTATTCATCCTCTGGCATAGTGATTGATGTAGGAGAGGGTGTTTTGGAGTTTTCGGTTGGCGATTGTGTGGCCTGCACTGGCTCTGGATATGCTGGCCATACAGAGGTGGCGCTGGTTCCAGAAAACTTGTGTGTAAAAATACCAAAAAGGCAGTCGTGCCAACAACTGACAACTGACACTGAAATCTCATTTGAGGAGGCTGCTTTTGCTGCCTTAGGAGGTATTGCCTTAGAGGCAGTAAGGTTGGCAAATGTAGGCTTGGGAGAGTATGTAGCAGTTATTGGGATGGGGCTTATTGGTCAAATAGTTGTTCAAATCTTAGATAGCGCTGGATGCCATGTAATGGGTTTTGATGTGCAAAAAAATAGGATAGATATGGCCTTAAAAAGTGGTGCTGAGGCAGGAAGTTTTGATAAGGATGAATTTATAAACTTGGTAAGGGAAGTAACGAAGGGAAATGGTACAGATGCTGTGATCATATTTGCTGCCACAAAAAGTAACCAACCTCTTGATTTGGCCTCAGAAATTTCAAGGGAGAGGGCAAGGATTGTTGCAGGTGGGTTAATTGGACTAAATGTCCCACGCAAGGAGTTCTATGAAAAGGAGTTAGAGCTTGTTGTCTCACGTGCATGGGGACCAGGTGTTTATGACAATGAATTTTTAAATAAAAATTTTAAGTACCCCTAGTGGTCAGTGTCAGAAAAATGGAAGACATGACCTTCAAAATACACTTCGTAATTTGCATAGCTGATGAGTTTAGATAGTAAGAAGTAAGGAGTTGTTAGTGGTCAGTTGTTAGTGTCAGTGTCAATAAAGGATGTTGCAAAAAATCAGATTTATAACCTGAAGGGTTTAAGACCGGTTAGTATAAAAGTATAAAAGAGATTGCAGAAACAGTAAGAAAGTTAATGGGGGATGTTAAAATTGAGTATAAAGAGGCAAGGCCTGGGGACTATGAAGGAAAGATTGTCTCCTCTGATAAGGCCAAAAGGGAATTGGGCTGGCAACCAAGGGTTGATATAGAGGAGGGAATAAAAAGGTATATAAATTGGTACAAAATAGCTCATAGCTCCCCGGTGAAATATGCTTCGTCCCGGTGAAATATGCTTCGCATTTCACCCCAAAGCTAGCGCAACGGGGCAGGCA
>CAZNJP010000191.1:0-3214 GCA_964573345.1 uncultured Syntrophobacter sp.
CCTGCCCCTGACATATCAGGGACAGGGGAAAGTATAATGTGGCCATTTTCATCTACTGCCCAGACATAATAGGTGCACCTGTCCCATGTGCCTGGACTGCATACCACTACTCCATGGGTGCATACACCGCTGGCATAACTGGTCTCACTTCCTGCAAAGTCCTCAAAGGTTGGTGAGTATGTATGGTCAGGAATGCCGTCATAGTCTGTATCTTGATTGATTACCAGCCTGAAATCATTTGTACCTGAGGGTATGATCGTAATCTTAAGGAATTCCACAGCAGAGGGACACTGAAGCTGAGCATTAAATCCCTGATACTCCTTGCAACTGCCAGGGCATTTTTCCTGGCACTCCATTATGGACGGATAGAGGCGATGATTTGCCTGGCATTCATAGGATGTCTGTATGGTTTTCATCCGTGTTTCACCAGAAATCAGTGGCTTGATTATCCTCTCATTCATCCCTTCTGTGGTGCCAAGGGTCTGCCTTGCTGTATTGGCAAGGTCCTCCCCTAGCCTTCTAGATTCCTCAACATCATCGCAAAAACCACCTACACCGCTTAAAAGGAGCACTGTCAGTATAAGTAGGAATATTAAGGTTTTGTTTTTCACACTCCCTCCTAGAATGCGCAGCACTCTCTCTTTCTGTAGAGCATCCAGACAAAGTGGTCACAACGGCCCGGAACTGGTGGATTTTTTCCTTGACTCCAGGTTATTGATGGACGCCCGATGGGCATCCTCTTTCCCATGCAAACAGGAAACAGCATAAGCCAGGAGTACTGGGACTTTTTCCAGAAAGGCCTTATATACGGCTGACACATACCTGTTACCGTGGGCCGGCCGGTGGTGATAATCCTGCCGGTAAGTGAACGGTAAAGCTGTTTATTTGCCAGGTCCAGATTTCCATTGGTATAGCCTGCTTCATCCATGGTATGACCTGTGGTTGGATAGATGCTTCCCCAGGTACCCATGCACCAGAAAAGAACGTCAATGGGCCTGCCAACCTTGGGCAGTGCTGATTTCGCTGCATCCACCATACATGCAAGCTGGGCCACGGGGTTGGCAAAGAGAACAGTGGCTGGGTCATTAAGTATGGCATTTAAGAGGTCGTTTTGCCAGAAAGGGTCTACCTCAGTAATATAGCTAACGTCTATCTCTCCCATAGGGGTAAGGCAGATAAAGTCCATGAACAATCTGATAATCCGCCAGACCTCGTAAGTAAGCTGGTGGACCTGGGCAAAGGGTGCCTGGTGTTCTCCATTGGACATCCTGTCAGCCTCCTTCCCTGCAAGCAGGCCCTTTATGGGAGCGGGGGTAGGGATATCAAATCCCAGTGAAGGGAAACAGAATGGTACCTTCACCACTTCATATGCCTCAATGGGCTCCCAGTGTCCTATGGCAAGGCCAGGAAGCGGAATGAATAGAGGTGGCCTAAGACAAAAACATATGGGAAATGGCCAGCTGGCCTTGGTATCGTATGCACCTGGAAATGGAAACAGGGGAACCGCCCCAATCTTTATGGGGAGGATGTTATAAAGGGTGGCGATAGAGTTTGTGAGCACCCTGAGCATTGTCTCAGGACTTGCGGGACACCCTGGCCTAAGCAGGGCCAGGGAGGGCAGAGATATGGTGGTGATAAGGAAGGCCATAAGTGATATTAGAATAATTGCTCTCTGCATAGCTGTTTCCGTAACGGTTTGTGAGATAAGTTTAGCGAGAGGCCAGGAGAGGTGAAGGGCGGGAAAGTGTCTATGTCAGGGCATTAGGGCACCTTTGGTTAAGAAAATTGCCCTTGGGATATTGGAGAATTTATAAAGAAGAAAGAATTAATGGAAAATGAGTTTAATACAATTCACGCCTGCCCTTTTCCTCCTCCTCTTTAATTCTACGTGTCCTTAGAAGCATAGCCCTAAGATTGGGTACACTCCGCTGCATCACCGTTAACTCCATAGGCTACTCTTCATCTTTTTGCTTAACAGCCATCATTTCATATAGATTTTAAGTAATCAGGTAATTCGGGAGTTTGCAATTAAGCTAATTTTAATTTAAGGTAGTTTATCAAAATGGAAATTATAGAAAAGGATAGCGTTTGGAAGGAAGCTACTGAGACATATTTTTGTGATTTTCTTAATTTTTTCTTCCCTGAAATTGCCAAAGATATTGATTTTGAAAAGGGTTATGACTTTTTGGACAAAAGAGCTTGAAAAAGTTGTCCAGAATGCAGAAATCGGAAAGAGATTGGCGGATATTTTAGTGAAGGTGTACCTTAAGGATGGCTCAGAGAAATGGCTGCTTATTCATATAGAAGTTCAAGGATATTTTGAAAAAGATTTTGCAAAAAGGATGTTTGTTTATAACTATCGCATATTTGACAGATATAACAAAGAGGTAGTAAGTCTTGCCATTTTGGCAGATCCATTACCTTATTTCAGACCAGACAAAATATGAGGTAAGTTATTGGGGATTTAAACATAAATTCGAATTTCCTATTGTTAAAATCCTTGATCACAAAGAAAAGTGGGCAGAATTAGAGAAAAGCAATAATCCCTTTGCCATTATTGTTATGGCTCATCTAAAGGAAATGGAAACAAAACAAGATATTAACCAGCGTTTATTTTGGAAAATCAGCTTAGTAAAAAGTCTTTATAAAAAAGGATATGGCAAAAAGGATATTTTATTGTTATATAAATTTATAGATTGGCTAGTGGCCTTGCCAGAGGATTTGGGGAGAAGGTTTCATGAAGAAATTATAAAATATGAGGAGGAAAGAAAGATGCCGTATATTACTACTGCAGAAAGGATTGGTATAGAAAAAGGGATAAAGCAGGGGATAAAAGAAGGGCTTCTAAAAGGTGTAAAATTAGGTCTAGAGTTAAAATTTGGGACTGAAGGTTTAAAAATTTATCCTGAAATAGAAGAAATAGATGATGTGGATGTATTAGAGGCCATCAGCGAGGCGATCAGATCTGCAAAAAACATAGAAGAAATTAAAGAAATTTATAAAAATATTAAATAATTAAAAGGATTAATTATGTCCCTCTTTATTGTATCCTACCTCTTGTCTTCAAAGTTAATGTGATATAAAATTTCAACGAAGGTCCAAGCTTTTATTGTTGACCTGAGAATCCCTCAACCTGGTATAATAATAGTTACTCCGATCTGTGCCAGGGAGATCTCCCCTGGCCTTGGCACCTGGCCTCCACCAATAAGCCCTG
>CAZNJP010000192.1:0-3194 GCA_964573345.1 uncultured Syntrophobacter sp.
TGTTCATAATCTTGCGGAGGTGGGTTGTAGCTTCCCGCCTCAGCAATCTCTTGATACTTTCAACAACTATTTTGTTGCGATCACTTTGCATATTAATTATCTGCCTGGTGGACTTTACCCCGTTAGAAAGCCCCGCCATTCATGGCGGGGATGGTAAAGATAATGTCGATATTCCTTTTAAGAAGGGCAGGGTTTAATGCCCCGTCCTTCTAACGGGGTTTACTTACCTAAATAACACCCATCCGAAGACTGCTATTATACCAAAAAACTAAATAACAAAAAAATAACCCATGTTTATTTTTAGTATTGCATCTTTGGTCCCTGAAATCAAGGAGCATCATCCAAAATCCAGGACTATCTAACAGGTGAATCTTCTTTTAACCAAGAACATTATATGAACAATTTTCAGCAGATATAAAAAAGAGAAATGACCTAAAGTGATCGGTTCCAGGTTCAGGGAACCGTGAACGTTGAACCGCTTAACCCAGGAATGGCTAATTAACCTATTAAGGATAGACAATTATCGTTGAGCCATTTTATTTCCCTTCTTACTGTTTCTAAGATACGGTGCTTAACAGGTGAAGGAGCAATAAAGGTATCTCTAAGATTTTTGCTTAAATAATTATAGCTAGAAAGCAGGATTTGGCCCTCCTGTGGTAGTTTATCTTCTAATTTTAAACCAAGCATAATACTTAAGGCCAATGTCCAGGCCCTTGCCAGGTTAGGAATATTATAGCCTCCTCCGCCCAATGCAAGCCATGGCAAAGAAAAGTCTTTTAATTTTTCTACTGCATAGGTGAATCCATTAGTGCTCAAACTCAAGTTTGCTAAAGGATCATTGTAAAATGCATCTACTCCCAACTGAGTAACCAAAACATCAGGAGAAAAGGCATTAAGAGCTGGTATAACAATAGAGTCTATAGCCTCTTTAAAGATATCATCATCGGTTCCTGGTGGTAAGGGGACATTAATAGAATAACCTTCTCCAAGCCCTTTCCCCTTTTCTTCAATAAAGCCTGTTTCAGGGAAAAGGGTTCTTCCATCTTGATGAAGTGAAATGGTCAAAATCTTATCTGTTTCATAAAATGCCTCTTGAACGCCATCTCCGTGATGGGCATCAATATCCACATAAGCTACTTTAAACCCTTGCTCATTAAGATACTTAATGGCCAAAACTGGATCATTTAGATAGCAAAACCCAGAAGCGCAAGATGGGTGGGCATGGTGCAATCCTCCTGCAATATTAAATACAATTTTTGCCTCAGCCTTAGAAATCATCTTGGCGCCCAAGAGTGAGCCACCGCAGACAAGCAGAGAAAAATCCCACAGCCCTTTAAATACAGGATTATCTCCTGGGCCCAATCCATATTTAGTAAATTTAAAGTCCCATTCTCCTTTATTGGCTTCTTTAAGGGCCTTAACATAGTCTGATGAATGGTAAGTCAAAATTTCCTCCTCAGTAGCCTTATAAGGCTTAATTATCCTTAAACTAGGATGGTCAAACAGTCCATAAATTTTTATCAAATCATACACTAACTTTAACCGATTTATCTTAAAAGGATGGGTTTCCCCATAATCAAACTCAAAATATTCATCAGTAAAAAGAAAAACTACATATTCTTTAGTCTTTAAGGGAACCTTCATTTGTAAAAAAGGATTTTTAATCAAACACTCATCAATGTCAAGTAATCGAATTGCCTCACTTAAAAATCTATATCAAATTCATTTACAAATTTTAATAACTATGATAATTGTTAAATAATGGAAAAGCTAATAAAGATCAGCAAGGATACATCGGGCAGGATAACTGTAGCCTTTTCCTATAACCCCACCCATGTTGCAAAGATCAAAACTATTAAAGATTATAGGTGGCATCCAAAAGAAAAATATTGGAGTTTTCCTTATTCAGAAGCTGTCTTAGAGAAAATTCTATCAGTTTTTGATGGAGAAAATATCCATATAGACCCTGCATTACAGGTCTCTATCCATCCAAAGGCCGAGACACTGGTGCCTTATCAGCAAATCATAGAGGCAGTGAAGAAAGAATTAAAATTAAGGAGATATAGCCAGAAAACCCAAAAGGCATACTTGCACCATATTGAACGCTATATGCGGCATTTTATGAAAGACCCAAAAGAACTGGATGAAAGACACATCAGGGAATATATGCTTCATTTGATTAATAAGGGGAAAGTATCAAGGGCTTATCATGACCAGGCAGTGAGTGCTCTAAAATTTTTATATGACTATGTATTGAATATGTCAAAGACGGTTGGGAACCTACCCAGACCCAGGAAGGAAAAGAAGTTGCCTATTGTCCTCAGCCAGGAAGAGGTAAGTAAGTTGCTTAAAGCAATCAAAAATCTGAAACATAGGGCCATAATGATGTTGGTTTATTCTGCTGGACTTAGGGTAAGCGAAATAGTAAAATTACGGGTGGAAGATATTGATAGTAATAGACATCTGATTCACATAAGAGGAGCTAAAGGGAGAAAAGATAGGTACACGATTCTATCTGAGGTTGCCCTAGAGGAATTGAGAGGATATTGGAAAGAATATAAACCCGATAAATGGTTATTTCCAGGGGCAAAACCTGAAAGAGCCATCTCTACAAGAACCGTTGAGGCAATATTAGAGATTGCAGTTAGAGAGGTGGGACTGAAGAAAAAGGCATCGGTACATACCCTTCGTCATAGTTTTGCCACTCACCTACTCGAAAGCGGGACGGACTTAAGGTATATTCAAGAATTGTTAGGTCACAAAAGCTCAAAAACTACAGAGATATATACCCATGTGAGCACAAAAGATTTGAGCAAGATTAAAAGCCCTTTGGATAATTTGAAAAAGGGAGGAGGTGGGGAAGGCAAAAAGTAAGTTGGTTTTGACTATAGTAAAAAATATCCGCAATACTGCGGATATGATACCAATTTGGACGCATAAACGCAATAGTGCAATTATTTTAAGTTATCGGAAATGGCTAATACAAAGGAAGTGAAAAATGGCATCTGTTAGCTTACCTGATTTGCCGAAAGGAAAGGAGTTTGAAGAATACATTTCTGCTTTTTTTCAGTCAGGCGGAAATTATATTGAAAGAAACATCGTTGAAAGAGAGGTTGAAGAGGTTCTAGAATTGGATATTGTTGCCACAGATTACTGTTCATCACCACCAGAAATCAAACTTCTTGAAGTAAAAT
>CAZNJP010000193.1:0-3187 GCA_964573345.1 uncultured Syntrophobacter sp.
GCAGAAGGCGAAGTAGTAACCCATGCTTATAGTGAAGCTGGTGAGTATACTGTTACCTTAACGGTAACAGATAATGATGGCCTGACAGATTCCACACAAAAGAAAATAAATGTTGGAGCAGGAGTAGTCATAAAATCTGTTACTTCCAAACATACAGGCAAGGGGCGTTTTGCCTACTTTCTGGACGGGGTGGATTTTAATGAGACATTTAAGGTAGAGGTAGATTGGGGCGGGCATCCACCAGGCATAACCAGGTTTATCACACCCAAAGGTACTTATGAAGAGATTAGTGGTGAGCGTACCTTTAACATGGGGACAGACTTTGGCCCTAATAGTAGGCTGGCAGTAGAGGCAGTAAGTGCTGATGAGACAAAATCTGAAAAAGTATACGCAAATTGTTTGGTAATGAAAAACCCGGATATTACCTGGGATTTTACAAGTTATGATATAGGGGATAATTTTTATTATAAAACAAACATAGAGTTAGGTATGCCGCTGATCGATGAAGGGGTGGGGGAAGGAGTAATACCCGAGGATATACCATATTTTGGTCAGAATGCTTTTAAATTTGAGACCCTCCTTTCTTATGAAGCCACAATAACAAGTGGTGGAACAGGAAAGATGGAATTGTCTTCAGATGCTCTAAATATAAGTGAAGGTAAGATGGCTGGGTTTAGTTTTGGGCTTACCCCAAAATTTAGACTTGAGGGAAATTATCAACCAGATGAGCAGGACTGGGATTGGGATGGATACTTAGGAATTGAGGGAAAGGTAAGAATAGGGAAGACATGGCCATTTATCTTTATGGCAGGGCCTGTCCCAATCCCCTTGTTTCTTAAAGCTTCATTTAAACTTAGTGCAGATGCTATGCTCGGTATAACAGACTGGACAGAATTAGGGCCTGCCCTTAATGGTAAATTTGGTTTAGACCCCTATGTGCGGGGTTCAGCCGGGGTAGGAGTGGATTCATTAATTTCTGCTTCAGCCTTTGTTGGAGGTGGAGCAAACATGGAACTGCAATGGCCTGAGGAACCTACCTTAGAAGAACTAAGTATTCATCTAAATGGTGGTTTTGAAATATATGCCCTTCTCTGGCACATGGAATATGAAGCCCTAAGATGGGATTGGGAGCTTTTGGAGGAAGCAGTAAAAAGAGCTTCTTTTCCTTTATTAGATGAGCCAAAAGCCTGGATGCCATATCCAAGAAACTATCTATTTAGACCGAATTACAACCGGTTTAAGGGTGGAAGTTGGGGCGAGGCAGAAAAGGCGTTGCTTAAAGATAGGGCAGTGGCTCGGATAACCGAAGTAGCTGAGAATATCTTTCCTTATGCTGAGCCTAACATTCAGGCAAGAGGTGGTCACCTTTATCTTGCCTGGTTGTATGATAACCCAGAAAGGACGGATTTAAACCGAACGGAAGTAGTATTTTCACGGTGGGATGGGGAAGCATGGACAGAACCAGTGGAGATAGCAGACGATGGAACAGCAGATTTTGCCCCAGAGATACTAGTTTTTGAAGATGGCAGAGCGATGCTTTCCTGGGCAGATGAGGCACGGGTGTTGCCGGAGACGGCTACCTTTATAGATAGCCTTGCTGGACTTGAGATCAGTGTAGCCCAATATGACCCGATAAATAAGCACTGGTCAAACGAAATTCAGCTTACCAGTAATAACTATCTTGACCATTCACCGCATATAAAAGGTGTGCCAAATAATGTTTTTCTCACTTGGATTAGGAATACCGCTAATGACCCACGAGGTGGTCGGGAGAAGCCAAATGAAATTATGTATGCTGCATGGAATGGGAATAACTGGACTGCACCCCAACTGATTGCAACCGTACCTTATAGCATTATAAAGACCGCATTTGCCTATAACGGAGAGCAGGGTATCTTTGCCTATGCGGTGGATATGGATGAAGATTTAACCACCGTAGAAGACCAAGAAATTTATGTGATTGTTTATGAAAACGGAAGGTGGGGTAGTCCACAGCGTCTGACAGATAATGCAGTGTGTGATACTGCTCCTCAGGTAGCCTTTGATAACAATGGGCATTCAATCCTTACTTGGTTATGTGGAGATGAACTTGTGTATGCCATAGACCTGAATATAAAAGGAGTGATTACAACTCCTGGGTTTTCCAGTGCAGTAGCTTGTTTCAGGATGGCAGTGGGAGATGATGGCAGGATAGTGTTGATATGGCCTGATGCCTCTCTTAACGGTTCTGATCTTTGGGCGGCCTTCTATGATCCCATCTTCCAGAAATGGGGTACACATCAGCAAATAACTTTTGATGAGGATACAGAAAGACAACTGAGTGTCACAATGTATGAGGATGCAGTGGTGGCAGCTTATGAAAAGGTGGAAATGATACCAGAGTCTGTCACTATCACTCTAGTAAATGGCAAGCTAAGGACATATCAAATACCTAAACCTGGAGAAACGGATTTAACTGTGTTCTGGTATATTATAGGTGGAGACCTGGCAGTGGAGGAAGGAAGTATAGAGATAAGCCCACCTAATCCTGTTATTGGAGAAACGGCAACGATTATGGCTGAAATCATGAATAAAGGGGAAGTAGTAGCTAGTGGATTTGAAGTAGGATTTTACCAAGGTAACCCAGCAGAAGGGGGTGTGCTTATAGGGACGGCAAGGGTTGATGGTGCGTTGGTACCAGGTGAAACAGTTGCAGTGAGTATAGATTGGACAGTGCCTCAGGTCTCCCTTCCTGTGGACATATATGTGGTGGTTGACCCTAACCATACAGTAGAGGACAGAAACAGGACAAACAATATAGCTAGTACCCAATTTATAAAACCTGACCTTGCGGCTGTAGCAGTGGATTGGGGTAAGATAGGACCGGACAAAAGATACGTTACCGTGGAGGTAGAAAATAAGGGGGCTTTAACCAGTGCCCCATGCGTAGTCACTTTCAGGGTAGATAGCCCTGAAGGAGAGATAATTGGAACAAAGGACTTAGGAGAAGTGGCTGCTGGTGGAAGTGTAGATGTTACTTTAGAATGGGACATCAGCGAATGGAATTTCAGAAGTAATTACATTACAGTATATGCCATTTTGGATGAAGCAGGTGTGGTAAATGATTTTGACAGGGAGAACAACAAGATAGCAGTGTTAGTAGAGGTAATTAAGACGATACAACCCGACATCAAAGCAAATGGCTCAG
>CAZNJP010000194.1:0-3167 GCA_964573345.1 uncultured Syntrophobacter sp.
GTCAGAACCAACTAAAGTTTTCATTCTTTCTGGAACCATTTCAGCTAACAGTTCCGCCATCATTCCTCAAAATCAATCCATCCATTTCTCTCATCAAAAATCACCCGAAATTTGTCAAATATGTCCATTCTTCCCATAAGCATCGATACTTCTTCAACTAATGCCCACGCTATCCTCACTTCCAGCTTTTTGCCATTCAACACCAAAGTGACCTCCTTGAGAATATAAGGGACTCCAGCCCCTGAAACTCCCTTAATTTCTTGGATGGTATCTTCTTCTCTTGCTTAAAGCCAAGCGCCCTACCAAAACGAAAAGGTATCATTGAAACATCAGCACCTGAATCTATGTACATTGGTATTTCCACGGCAAAACCTTTATTCTCTAAAATTACCTCTGCTACAGGGCGAAGAACGATTCCTAAGCCACTTCTTTCTTCTCTGAATCTTTGACGTATCATAGTACTAATACCCTTTCCTCGGGCACTTTCGCTACAAAGGGTCTTTCGTAGGGATATTCTCGCCGCACTCTATCGAGCATTTCCTCGATATTCTCCCCCTTTGCCACCACCTCACCATTTACAATGTCACGTATTTATTCTCTAAACCCTTTTTATCGAGTGCTATATATGCATCGAAATTTTTACCCATGGCTCTAACCTCCTTTATAAAAATTGGCATCAACCTTTTTAATATTAACGGCGGAATTGCGTATAACTCGTTCACATCATCACTTAGTGCGGATATACTCCCATTTTTGGGGTGATATCAGCACCTGTTGCGGATATTCTCATTCTGGCTGAAGTGCCAGAATCCCCTTTCATTGTTAAAATATGTCACTCATCACCTCCCGTTAGTAAATTTAGTGTGTCCAATGGACTCATTATTTTCCCCAAGCTTTTTGTACTTACATGTGTATATATTTCGGTAGTCTTGCTGTGGGTATGGCCCAAAAGCTCCTGAATATATCTCAAATCAGTCCCTCCCTCCAAAAGGTGTGTGGCGAAACTATGTCTGAGGGTATGCAGTGAGACTTCCTTATTAATTCCGGCTTTTTCACAGGCATCCCTGAAAATTTTATCCACCGTCCTTGTTGAAATGTATCTCCCGGCTTTTGCTCCCTCGAAAAGCCATTTTTCAGGTCTGTATTTCTTCCAATACTGCCTTAGGATTTGCAATGCCTTTTCAGAAAGTATGGTAGTGTCCTTACTGATTTTTAGTGACTGTTTCATTATTTAAACAATTATCATAATCATCAAAATTTGTAAATAATCTTCAGTTTATATTAAACCCAAATGCCAGTTGAAACCCAAATGCCTAATTAGTTAAGCATTTATCTCCCTAAAAACTGTATCCCTTTCAGTAGGCTCATAGCCTGCCTCTTTAATCAGTTCTTCTAATTCAGAACGGGTAAGGGATTGTCCAGATATTGCACCAGCCATATGGGTAATCTTTTCCTCTATTATTGTGCCATCTAAATCGTCTGCTCCAAAATTTAAGGAAACTTGGGCAAGCTTTGGGGTAAGCATAATCCAATATGCCTTGATATGAGGAATATTGTCCAAAATAAGCCGGGAAATAGCTACAGTCTTTAAATCATCTATACCTGTAGGGCCAGGTAAATATGAAAGCCCTGTGTTTTTAGGATGAAAGGAAAGTGGAATAAAACAGATAAATCCTCCTGTTTCATCTTGTGCCTCCCTTAAGGCCAAAAGGTGCTCAATCCTTTCTTCTATTGTTTCTAGATGACCATAAAGCAATGTAGCATTAGTACGGATGCCTAAGGTATGAGCAATCTTTGAGATCTCTAACCACTTTTTTCCAGATATCTTTTTGGGGCAGACCAATTTTCTCACCCTTGGGCTAAATACCTCGGCCCCTCCACCTGGTAAAGCGGTTAGGCCTGTTTTTTTAAATGTCTTTAGTATCTCTTCTACAGTTTTTCCAGTGATTTTTGAAAAATGTGCGATCTCTACAGCAGTATAGGCCTTAATACAGGCCTCTGGTCTTAATTTATGTACTAGATGCAGTATTTCTAGATAATAATCAAATGGTAAGTCCGGGTGTAATCCGCCTACAATATGCACTTCACGAATAGGTTCTTTCATCCTGTTTTTTAGCCTTTCTTCGATATCCTTTAAAGAAAAGGTAAAGGCTTTTGGGTCATTTTTTGGTCTACCAAAGGCACAAAATTTACAGAGGTTTATACAGACATTGCTATAATTAATATGTTGATTATATACATAATATGTCCTTTTCCCATGCAATCTTTCACGCAAAATGTTTGCTAGGCAACCTACTGCCAGCAAAGGGCTTTGATAGAGTTTGATACCATCTTTTTTTAAAAGGCGCTCACCCATTTTTACCTTGTGGTAAATATCTTCTAAGCCAGCGTTTTTAATCAATGCCTCCATCAACTTAATCCCTTCTTTAATATCTCTATCCAGGAATCTACCGTTCTCACGATAGTCTTATCATCTGCCTTATAAATACCTATAGAGTCCATGTAATCTAAGGTATGGGCCTGTAAGAACCTCTCCATCATGGCATCCAGCATAAAGGCAGCCATTTCCAAATCAATATCAGGGCGAATTTCTCCTCTTTTTTGACCTTTTTCTAATAGGGGCAATAGGTACTTGTGGGAATAAAACCTCAAGGTGCTAATCAATTTTTCTCTTAATGGTACCTTATTTTCAAAGAGGATCTTTAAATAAGTTTGATAAACAAGAGGGTGTTTTTGAACAAATCTAAATCCAGCCAGAAGGGAGGACCTGATTTGTTCAAATACAGAAACTTCCTCAGATTTTATTTCTTTTAAGGCACCTTTTGCCAGCCTGATTCCATAATCAAAGGCACAGAGAAACAGATGCTGTTTGTCATGAAAATATTGATATAAAGAGCCTTTAGCAATGTCTACCCTCTCTACTATGTAATTTAAACTTGCCCCCTGGAATCCCTTTAAAGCAAATTCTGTAGCGGCTGTCTCCAGGATGCGCCTTTGTTTTTCTAAAGGAAGCGCCAAAAATGTCTTCTTGGGCTCAATCCCTTTCATGTGACCAATTGGTCATATTATAATAAAAAATAAAATTGTCAATTTCTGGATATGAGAGTTCTGAAAAAGTGCTTATAAATAATAAGGAGCAAGCTTCGCTTACTTGACATACCATTAAA
>CAZNJP010000195.1:0-3165 GCA_964573345.1 uncultured Syntrophobacter sp.
GTTTACTATAATAGGAGACATGAAGGATTGGAACCCTAAGGAAATAAAAGAGCTAAGAATAAGGTATAAGTTTAAACAGCATGAACTGGCTAATCTTTTGGGAGTATCACGGCAATATATTGTTTATTTAGAAAAAGGAGTAAGAACGTCAGGTAAACCATTAAGGCTTTTATTGGACTGTGTTGAAGAAAAACTCAAAGAGAAAGGGGGCAACTTTACTAATGGAGCTGAGGGGAGTTGAACCCCTGACCTCTTGAATGCCATTCAAGCGCTCTCCCAACTGAGCTACAGCCCCTTCTTTTAATTTATCAAAGCTTTTTTCTTCTGTCAATATTTGTAAGAGAGGGGTATATAGAAAGAAAGCTCACAGAGGGCCTCTTTTGCTACATTTTTGGTGGAAGAAAAAAAATATAAAAAATAATAATGAGATATTGACTGCCAATAGAAAATCTGTTAATTAATCCTTGATTCTGAAAGGAGGAAAAAGATGAAATATGTAAAATTGGTATTAGTATTTATGCTTTTTCTATTTTCTTCAACAAGGTGTGGAGTGCTTATAGGTGCTGGGGCAGGTGCTGGGGCAGGTGCCACTGGCTATAAGTTTATCAAAGGTGATCTTGAGGTAAATTATACCAAACCCTATGAACAGGTGTGGCAGGCAACCAATAAGGCATTAAAAGATTTAGAAATAATAATACAAGAAGCTGAAAAGGATAAATTAGATGCCAAGATCGAGGCACTTAAAGCAGATGGTACCAAAGTAGTGATTAAGTTAAAGCAAAGACGTTCTGGCATAACACGAGTAAAAATTAGAGTAGGTACCTTTGGAAATCAAGAGGCTTCTGAACTTATAGAAAAGGCCATTAAACGCAACTTAGCTATTTAAATAACTATTTTAGAATAAATATTGAAAGGCCTCTTCTACTCCTTCTACTCCTACAATCTCTAAATCTTTATGTCTAATATGCCTTATATTATGTTTTGGTAAAATGGCTTTAGTAAAACCAAGCTTTTTGGCTTCAATCAGCCTGATTTCTGGCTGAGTAATGCTCCTTATCTCTCCTGTTAGGCCCACTTCGCCTAGTAGTACCCACTCAGGCGAAATGGCTTTGTCTAAAAGGCTAGAGGCAATAGCTGTTACAACTCCTAAATCAGCATCTGGTTCATCTATCCTTATTCCCCCGGCTACGTTAAAAAATATATCCTGCTGTCCCAAATTAAGTCCTACCTTTTTTTCCAAAATAGCTACCAAAAGTGATAAACGGTATGGGTCTATGCCGATGCTGGTACGGCGTGGTTGAGGGAGTGGACTAGGCGTTACCAAGGCTTGAAGTTCTACTAAAATAGGCCGTGTCCCCTCCAAAGTGGCTATTACTACTGAGCCAGGCATATTGATTGGCCTTTCTGCCAAAAAGATCTCTGAGGGATTACTTACCTCTGTTAGTCCTTTTTCCTGCATTTCAAACACCCCTATCTCATTAGTAGAACCAAAACGATTCTTTATTGCACGTAAGATACGATGCGAATGACCCTTTTCGCCTTCAAAGTAAAGCACTGTGTCTACTATGTGCTCTAATACCCTTGGGCCAGCAATTGCCCCTTCTTTGGTTAGATGACCAATAATAAATATAGCGAGATTTATTCTCTTTGATAAACATACTAGTTCTGCTGCCGTCTCTCGCACTTGAGAAACACTGCCTGGGGTAGAAGAAAGTTTTTCTGTAAATACAGCTTGAATGGAATCAATTACAGCTACTTTGGCCTTTATTTTATCTATAGCCTCTAAAATGGCCTCTAAGGTATTTTCTGCAAGGACATAAAGATAGGATGAGCTAATACCAAGCCTGTCTGCCCTTAATTTTATTTGCTCAGAGGATTCCTCACCAGAGATATACAATGCAGGAATCTCTTGCCTACTCAAATAATATAAGGCTTGAAGCATTAAGGTAGATTTTCCAATGCCAGGTGCACCACCTATTAAGATAGCAGAACCAGGCATAATCCCCCCACCCAATATGCGATCCAGTTCGGAAATGCCTGTTTTAAGACGGAAAAAATCTCTGGTCTCAATGGTATCAATAGAGATAGGGGGTCTTTCAGAGAAATCCCGCTTAGGTAACTGCGCAGTTACTATTATTTCTTCTACAATGGTATTCCACTCACCACATTCTGGACACCTTCCCAACCACTTGGCTGACTGATAACCACACCTTTGGCACACATATTTTGTCTTTGGCTTACTCATTTAAATCTACTATCTGACATTTTGACATTTTCGTCAAATCCTTTTACATTTAAGTATGCCCTTTAAGACCCTTATTATAGAGTCAGACTTTAAAGAACGTATAAAATTAAGAGAAATTCTAAAAAAAATCAATCAAATTGAGGTAGTGGGTGAAACCCCATCTGCTGGAGAGGCACTACAGCTTATCCGTTTTTTCCCTTATGATTTATTATTGTTATATATGGATCTTAAAGACGAAGGCCTAAATCCCTTAATAGGGGAGTTAAAGAAAATGGATACCCCTCCCATAGTAATTGCATTAACAGATAAGGAAAGAATTGCCCCTGAAGCCTTTGAATTAGAAAAAGTAAATTTTATTTTAAAACCTATAAATGAAGCAAAATTGGCTAAGGCTATTGAGAAGGTCAGGCATTTGAAAGTAGCATCATATATTGTTAAACACAAAAATGCTACTCCTATTATTTCCATTCCTTCAAATGCCTTTGACGAAGTTGAACTGTTTGAGGCCATAGAAAGGTCTTGGCACCAAGTGAGGCCTCTTCCCCTTCAAAAGCTTCCCATAGAGAAAGGCGGTAAACACGCACTAATCCCATTTTCAGAGATTATCTTTGCCGAGGCATGGGAAGACTATACCTATATCTATACAACCGATGAGAAGATTTTTACTTCATATAGCTTAAAAAAATTGGAAGAGAGGTTTAAAGACAGTAGTTTCTTTCGTGTCCATCGTAAATACATAGTTAATCTAAATCAGGTTATAGAAATTGCTGCCATGCCTGGAAAAAGTTGTTACTTAAGGACAAAAGGCAAACACAAAATGGAGATCCCTGTTAGCCGCCGCCGCTTTAGACAATTAAAGAGTATATTAGGCCTTTAATGATAGAGAACCAAGTTAATTCGTTGATTCGTCAAATAGTAAA
>CAZNJP010000196.1:0-3164 GCA_964573345.1 uncultured Syntrophobacter sp.
GGGAGTCAATGATGATCTCCTTGCCCCTATCATTTAGACCCTCTACATCTGGTATCACCTTCTCAACCTTAAACCTTGCCCCATATGGCACCCCTACTGTGTCTTTGTTGCGGATGCATGTCAAATGTCCATCTATGCTACACAGCAGGTACTTTAGATGGGGAGGGTGAAATAGTGGTAGGGCCCTAATCCTCAAAAATACAGTTCCTAATAAATATTTCTCATCTGTAATGTTGATTGGATATACAGTATACCCTTGCTCAAACATTGCATAACGGCGAATGAAATGGGCCTTTTCGGGGTGGATTAGTACCCCTCTGTCCTCACCCCTGTTGTGTCTGCCAGGTGGTGCAAACCCAAGTAAGTTTACCTTTACCTCCTCTTTAAGCCCAAATACATCACACAGATACAAATGATCTTTTGGTGTTATAGAGATAGTCTCCCCTATAGCCACACGCCTTTTTTGTCCATTGACCTTGATAATAAGCCCTATATCTTCTTTAAACTTAGGCAATGGGACCACATTGATAGATGCATAGACCTTTCCATCCTTACGCACAAATACCCTCTTTGGGGAGTCAATGATGATCTCCTTGCCCCTATCATTTAGACCCTCTACATCTGGTATATCTACTACAGATGGATAACCAAAGCGTGCGATCACCTTCTCAACCTTAAACCTTGCCCCATATGGCACCCCTACTGTGTCTTTGTTGCGGATGCATGTCAAATGTCCATCTATGCTACACAGCAGGTACTTTAGATGGGGAGGGTGAAATAGTGGTTTTGGATCTCCAGTATATACAATACCAAATAGATCTAAAAAACGCTTTATAGCACAGATATGATAATATGCCTTATAATAATCCAAAGGCAATTCCTTAGAGGTCTCTAATCCAAAGGCAATGGCCCTTGCCCCATAAAGGGAATAAAAACTTAAAGATACCCTTTGTTCAGGGTGAATAGAATCGGGATACCTAGTTCGCGTATTATTAAAATGATAGTAATACTTTGGGTCCTTAACTACTGAATTGAGATAGGTAATTACCCGCTCGGCAATGGCCCGCAAATTCACCTTTTTCCCATCTTCAAAGTAAATTTTATCATCATCTGCAATGATAGATTGCCCCCAGCGTAAGGGATTTTCTAAATGATTTATGTAGCGAGGGCGATAAAAACCAGAGCCACAATGCAAATTAAGCACTACGTCACTTTGTTTGATATACTTTTTAATTATTGCTACTACCTTGTCCTCATAAAGGTCACTATCGGCAAAGCTTCCTTCCAAAAAGAAGCGGCGATTCATATCTACATTTACATAACGCCTTCTTAGCTGAATAGCTGGTAGATTGGCCCGGGGGATAATAATCAATTTCCCCTTTTTAATGTCTACTTTGGTAAATGCCTCAGCAGCTAGGAATCCCCCAGACTCATCCCCATGTAATCCACCGACAATCAAGACTGTCTGTCCAGGCTCTTTTCCCTCTAAGATAAAGACATGAACCTCATAATCTGTGTTCTTAAAATAGATTACCTCCTTCTTTGTGCCAGAGAGGGCCAAATTGGGGAAAGAGGAAATAATGCCCAAGATCAAGATAAAGGTTCCCAGTATTCTATTAATATTTGCCATTTGGTTTTTTTCCTCCCTTTTACTAAGAAAAGGGTCTTTAGGCCACGGTCATGGTAATCATTAGAGGCATAATCCTGAATAAACCTTACCATTACTACCTGACCTAAATTGGAGTAGGTATTATAAAAATATATCTCTGTCCGGTGGATTGAGATCCTGATATTTTTCCTTTTCTGGGCCAAGAGGCGCTTGTGCTCAAGCCAATCTTTAAGGTCATATTTGCCAGAACGAAAGTGCGGACTATAACAAATATCATAGGTGGCAAAGTCTTTATTCTCCCATGCCTTCCTCCAACGATTTAGAAAAGAGTAAATCTCTTTGCGCCATCTTTGAATTTCTTGTGGTGTTACCCAGATAATCTTTTTTGTAATTATTATTGGTGTCTTTCTAAGGTGAACAGCATGGGCAATTTCAAGTAAATCTATATTATTCATTACTATACAGCCGCGAGTAGCTTGAGGTAACCATGGTTTTAGACCATGAATTGTACCATGAAGCCAAATACCATAGCCATCTTTACCCAATAATTGATCAAATACATTGGGGTAATTTAATACAAATACCATATTGCCATAATCGCCCCCCAATTCTTTAAGGGCAGGCCCTTCAATACATTTTTCTATAAAATAGACCCCCTCTGGGGTGCTATTGTCTCCCTGCTTGAATTTGTCAGAGTCATTGCTTCCAGTAGTACAGGGTAAAATTTGTTTTAGCTTCAATCCATTTTTGCTAGAGGTATATAAAAATAACCTCTGCCTTTCTTTTTCTACCAATAGGCTTGTCTGTCCTGGTGGTAGCTCAATCATATTTAGTGGCCATAGGTCTTTTGGGATGTTTGAGAGGCCCTCTTCCCAAGAAAACCTTTTAAAAAGCTCCTTTATACGAGGAATCTTCCTTAACTCACTTTTGCTAATGTGTTTGATTAAAGATTCTACAGTTTCTCGTGCCTGTTTATATTGCCCTTGAGATT
The DNA here is from genome assembly GCA_964573345.1 of uncultured Syntrophobacter sp. Taxonomy (GTDB): domain Bacteria; phylum Desulfobacterota; class Desulfofervidia; order Desulfofervidales; family DG-60; genus CAZNJP01. The sequence goes on from CAZNJP010000196.1 coordinate 2,601, forward strand.
CATATAAAAGGGCCAGGTCAAGGGCAGCTGCGGTATAGGCAGGATCCAATTTTATGGCCTCCTGAAAACAGGCCAAAGCGGCATCTTGTTCCTTTAGTTCCAATTCCACCTTGCCTAGATAATAAAGGGCAATTGGGTCTGTTTTCTCAACAGCAAGCAGGCTTTTTATCTTTTTTAGGTCACTTTTGGTGCCAGATTTCCATAATTGTTTTATAGCCATAAATAGGTAGGCCCGGGCTAGGGCATTGTTAATCTCTCTAGAAGAGGGGTTTTGCTGGTAAAGCATTGTCAAATAATCTTTGGCCTCTTCAAAACAGCCATTTTTAAAATAGTGCTTGACCTTAGGTGGAAGTTCTGCCCTTGCCAAACAAAACCAGTTTAGGGTCGTTAAGACAAATAATACTATAAGATGTCTTACCTTTGTCATCCTCAAACTTTGTCACAATAATATATTCCTATTTTAATAAAACAAATTTCAATTACTTCATAATATGTTTTTTGTCAATTATTTTGTTATATCTTGAGATAAGTTATTTTTATTGCCCCTTGCCTCAAAATAACAGG
>CAZNJP010000197.1:0-3146 GCA_964573345.1 uncultured Syntrophobacter sp.
TCCCCACAAGGCTCTTTTATAGCATTAACCTTACCATGTCAAGCTTAATTATAGGATTAATAAGATTTGAAAAAAGGAAGATTCATCTATTTTTACCAATACTGTTTAATACCTTCCTAATCTCTTGACAAAAGAGCTGGGGGGTATAAGGCTTTTGTATAAAACCTGAGATTCCCTGACTTATTACCTCTTTTGTCCTGTCGTCTTCAGCATACCCACTTACAAGGATTGCCCTAACCTCTGGGTCTATCTGTTTTAATTCCTCAAATGTCTCACCGCCATCCATACCCGGCATCACCAAATCCAAAACTACTAAGTCAATGGAGTCTTTTTGCTCAAGGTAAATTTTTATTGCCTCAGCACCACTCCTGGCCACAAAGACTCTATAGCCCAAACGCTCTAATAACTCCCTTTGGACATCAATGACCTGTTGCTCATCATCCACCAAAAGGATAGTCTCACTTCCCCCAACTAGCATTTTTTCTCTTTCCCTCTCCCTTGAAATGGCCCTCTCACTAATTGGCAGATAAATATGAAATGTTGCCCCAGCACCTTTCTCACTCTCTACCTCTATAGTCCCTCCATGGTTTTTTATAATACCATAGGCCATAGCCAATCCCAATCCTGTCCCCTTCCCCCTCTCCTTTGTGCTAAAGAACGGTTCAAAGATACGTTTTTGCGTCTCTTTATCCATACCCTCCCCTGTATCAGTGATTGAGCACCTGATATATGTCCCAGGCCTAACCCCATAGACCTGTGCTGTTACTATACCAAGTTTTTCCTTTTTTGTCTCAATATAGATCTCTCCACCACCTGGCATGGCCTGCCAGGCATTGACAAAGATATTCATAAGGACCTGCTCTATTTGTCCTGCATTTGCCTCTATTGGAGGGAGGTCTGGGGTAAGTTTTCTATGTATGGTTATCTCCTTCTTTGTCTCAGCAAACATTTGAGATGTCTTTTCAATCAATTCATTTATATCTGTTGGTTCAACCTCATATTTACCCCTTCTTGCAAAACCTAAAAGTTGTTTGGTAAGATTAGCCCCCCTCTTGACCATCCTTTCAATATTTTTGAGGTATTCATATTCTGGGTCATTGCGATTTTTGGAAAAGAGCATAAGGGAGGTACTTCCCATTATGGCCATAAGGATATTATTAAAGTCGTGGGCAATTCCCCCTGCTAAGGTACCAATGGCCTCCATCTTTTGGGCATGAAGGAGCCTTTCTTGAAGCTCAGCCTTCTCCTTTTCCATCCTTTTTCGCTCTGTAAGGTCGCGGAATATCCCCCTTGTACCTATAAACTTACCATCACGAAAATAGCCATTAATGCTACCCTCTGTAAAGACCTCCTTTCCATCCCTGGTTATAAATACTATTTCAACCCCAGTTACTGTCCCACCACTGCGAACCTCTTCCATCACCTTCTTACACTTTGGGAGACTTTCAGGGCTTAGGACATCGTCTAGTTTTAGGTGTACAATCTCTTCGTCAGAATAGCCCAGCGTCTTTCTCCACTTTTCATTGACATATAAAAAATTGCGTGATGGGCCTACACATTGAATTAGATCATTAGCACCATCAGAGATTGCCCGATACCTTTCTAAATCGCCCCAGAGTGCAGATTCCCTTCGCTTATAACTAGTAATATCACGGTTACAGATTATAGCCCCTATAAAGTGCCCATCTTCACCCTTTATAGGCTTGGCCTTGCTCCAGATATAGATAGAAACACCATCTTTTCTAACTGATTCTATCTCAAAATCAATTGATTTTCCCTCTTTTAAAGACTCAAATTTCTGTTTAAATAATTCCTTGTGTTGCTCGGTAAGGAAATCTGTTATGTGGTGACCAATTATTTCCTTAGGTGAGTAATAAAGCAAATGAGCTTGGGCCTCATTGCAGGAAACGATATAGCCATCCTTATCTACTATTTCGACACCATCAGGGTTTTCCTCAAAGAGGATGGAATTAATTTTTTCTTTTAAAATTGCATCCATCATAATTTTTTATAAAAATTATTTTAAATATTGTCAACAAAAGTCATTTTAGAAAGAATGCTCATCCTTATATTTTTCTTTAATGTTCAATATCTCTTCTATCATATCCAAAAATACATCTACTATATGGGGATCAAACTGCCTACCCCTTTCTTCCTTGATAATATCAATAGTTTTTTCAATGGGTAATGCGGGTTTATAAGGTCTCTTTGAGGTTAGGGCATCAAATGCATCTGCCAAGGCAACAATACGACCTTCAATAGGGATGTCCTCCCCTTTTAGCCCCCTTGGATAGCCCTTTCCATCATAGCGTTCATGGTGAGTCAAGGCAATTACCTCAGCCAACCTCAAAAGCTCAAATTTTGAACCAGAGAGGATAGATGCCCCTATAGTAGTATGCTGTTTCATGATCTCCCACTCCTCGGGGGTAAGCTTTCCCTCTTTTAATAAAATGTAGTCAGGAATGCCTATCTTGCCTATGTCATGCATAGGACTAGCATATAAGATCAATTCTACCCTATGGGGTGGCATACCAAATCTTTTAGCAATAGCAGCAGAGTATTCGCTCATCCTCTTAATATGTGCACCTGTCCCTATATCCTTGAACTCAGCGGCCATAGCCAGTCTATGGATGATCTCTATTTGGCTCTGCTTTAGCTGTTCATGGGCCTCCTTTAATTGGGCAGTACGTTCGGTTACCATCTCTTCTAGATGTGCTTGATATTCCTTAACCTTTAGTTCTAGATGCCTTTTTTCCAATGCCCGCTCAATGGATAGTACCAGCTTGTCAAAATCAATGGGCTTGATAAGGTAGTCATAGGCCCCCATCTTAAGGCAATCTATTGCCATCTGGGTCTCATGTATAGCAGTAAGCATAATGATAGCTATTTCAGGAAAATGCGTCTTTACTTGGTTAAGTAGCCATATCCCATCTCTTCCTGGCATAACAATATCAATAATGATCAAGTCATAGGGATGTCTCTTTAACTCCGATAAGGCATTTGTTGCATCAATTACAGACTGGCAAAAATAGCCAATCCTCTCTAAATACTCACTAATTACCTGGCAAATTAGAGGTTCATCGTCTACTGCTAGGATGCGGGCCTTATACATTATAGATAACTTCTTGGGTCCTTTTTCTTTATTA
>CAZNJP010000198.1:0-3092 GCA_964573345.1 uncultured Syntrophobacter sp.
CCACCCTGAAGGAAGCTCAATTGACCACCGGCCTTCAGGATCGGTATAAGTCCACCACTCCTCAGAACATGCACCACTATTGACTTTTAAAAATAAGCAGAGCCCTAAAATTAAAAATATTATCACTGGCCTAAATGCTACGCCCATTAAATATTTTTTCATAATATTCCTCCTTTTTTTTTAAAATACTTTGGCCAGCAATTAAGTTACCGTAAATACAAAAAACTGTCAAGTCTTTTTAGTTTTTAGTGTATGGTCTTGCGATTCCCTTCGGGTCTTTCTCAATGCCCAAAATGCACTTATTATCTACCTTTTCAGAGGCCTTTCATTTTGCACTTGACAAACCTAAAATTTATCTATATAATAAAAGAAAGTAGGGTATTTGCAATGATTAAGCGCCCCCTATATGTAGTGGCGCTAGGTCTAGATGCAGATACATACATACTAGATGTTGTAGTAAGTGGAGCTGAGTGGATACCTTCAAAGAAAATAAAGGAGGTGAAAAAAAATGAAGTGAGTTTGCCTTTAAGATGTTTTGGAAATCTTAAATGTAAGGAGGTTAGCAATGAAGTCTAAGATTTTAGTAATGTTTTTGGTATTAGGTTTGGTATTTTCTCTTGCTGCAAAAAAGGCCATGGCAGTCACCATGGATGATAATGTTTTTGGCAATGCAGCACTTGCCTATTGGCAGGCACAAAAAGCTGACACTAATCCTGCGCAGTCTACTTACATCTCGATTGTAAATACAAATAAGACACAGGACAGGTATGTTAAATATATACTCAGAGATGAGTGCAGCAGCTATGTTCTTGATGATTGCCATAAGCTTACTGGAGGCGACGTTATGCACTTAAAGATTCATGTGGAAGATGGTCAAGTTGCTGTGACAGATTTGGAGCTCCTTCCTCCATCAACAGTAATTACTACACTGACTGCTGGGGACGATGAAGCTCGTGGATATATAGAGTTTACCATGTGGGAAGGTAAGGGTTGCACTGGTGCAAATCCGAATGAGATGGCGGTTACCACTGCCTTGGTGAGAGGAGATAATAAGGGAGTTGGTATCAACGCAGCCATGGTTCAAGACTGGGTTGATAAGGATGATGATTATAAAATTGATGCTGCTGAGCTTCCGAAAAATAGCATATGGTGGGGCAGATGGTATTCTGATGCTGATACTGATCTCCAAGGTTGGCTTATTACAGTATTTCCTGGCCTTGAGAAGGATCCTTGCGAATCTTATATTCTTAAAGGAAATAGTTTGGATGAAAAAGAAGATGCTAGGTCTTTCTATCTTAAGGTAAAAGAGGTAGCAAAGACCCCTATTGGTCCTGGGTTTGGTCCTTCCTTTATAGTAGTTCCACCAGGTGCCACAAGAGGCGCAATAGAGATACAAAATGACCTCTATCCTATGTTTGGGTTTATTCTTATGGATGATTGCAAGAGAGTAGGTGCCTTTCCTCTGTTCCACAACCGCCTGAGTACCACTGGTTGCCCGGGTAACCCTGTTCCTATTCCTTTCGATCGCTGGGGCGATTTTCTTAAGTAATAGAAAGCTACTTTTTTTTCTGCCAAGGGGTCCGCCCAAAAGAAGAAGGGTTCAGGGCCCCTTAGTTCAACCTTTGTCAAGATGAGGCTTAATACTAGGTGGCCAAAATTAATATAAAAGCTTATGGTTTTAGGTAAAATAAAAAAGAGAAGTGAGTTTATCCTTAGGACGTTTTGGAAATCTCAAATGTAACGAGGTGTAGCAATGAAGTCTAAGATTTTAGTAATGTTTTTGGTAATAGGTTTAGTATTAAGTCTTGGTGCAAAAGAGGCAATGGCAGTCACCATGGATGATAATGTTTTTGGCAATGCAGCACTTGCTTATTGGCAGGCATCCCCTGGTCCTCGTGGGCTCTCTACTATAGTCAGCATTGTAAATACAAATATCACAAAGGCCAGATATGTTAAATATATAATCAGGGATGAATGCAGCCGTTACCTTGTTAATGGTTGCCTTATGCTTACCAAAGGCGACGTTTTACCCGTAAGGGTTCATGTGAGAAACAGTGACCTTGTCCTGACAAATGTGGAGACCAGTACTGATATAACAACAGTTATTGGTCTGGGTATCAGTGGGGAGGTTCGTGGATATATAGAGTTTACCATGTGGAAAAATTTGGATTGCACTGGTGAGAATCCGAATGAGATGATGGTTAGCACTACCTTGATGATGTGTGAAGAAATAATTCCGAGATTTCCGAGATTTCCGAGATTTCCGAGATTTCCAAGATTTCCAAGATTTCCAAGATTTCCAAGATTTCCGATTCAAGATCCGATTCAAGTTGGTATCAATGCAGCCATGGTTCAAGACTGGGTTGACAAAAATAATAATGGTGAAATTGATGTTGCTGAGCTTCCAGTATTTGGCACAGGTTGGAGTAGGTACCGTTCTAGGAGTAATATCAATGGTTGGCTTATTACAATATTTCCTGGCGTGTTTAGGGATGATTGCAAATACGCTCTTAAAGGAAATGCTTGGGATGAAGCTGAAAATAAGGTGTCTTTCTCTGTGGAGGTAAAAGAGGTGGCAAAGACCCCTATTGGTCCTTATCAGGGGACAACTCCCTTTATAAAAATCCCAGGAGATGTCACAGCAGGTGCTGTACAGATAGATAATGTTACTTCTCCTATGTTTGGGTTTATTCTTATCGAGGACACCAGACACAACGACACATATGCCTTACCGCTGTTCCACAACCGCCTGAGTAGTAACCCTGTTCCTATTCCTTTTTCTGACTGGGGCGATTTTCTCCAGAAATGAAAAAAACAACTACTCATTTAAGTTATAATTAACTAAAGGGGTAAAGCAAGACTCTTTTACTGCATAGGAATTTTCCTTAGAGTTACCACTTCGCTCCTTCCTTTCTAAAAAAACCTTGAAGGGTCAGACACCAAGTTATCCCTTAGCATAGCAGAGATAATATCCGAAAGCCTCTAAAGTATTTTTAAAATTCTTATTTTTCTCTACGTCCTCTGTGCACTCCCCGCTTGCCATCGCTTTGCCTGTCCGCCTCGTTCCTGTCCGCTCGTGCCTCGCAGTGGAA
>CAZNJP010000199.1:0-3082 GCA_964573345.1 uncultured Syntrophobacter sp.
AATATCCATTTTCTACCATAAAGCGCATCATTTGTCAAGAGTGTAGACCTGACCCTATTAAACCCCTCACCCAGTGCCATTTTCCCTATCTGCAATAATTCTAAGTGGAAACTTGATTTTAAGATTACAAAGTTTAGTATAAGATGATAAATAAAGGAAAAAGAGAAAGTGCTATCTCTAGTAGCAGGCTGTATAAACAAGGCAGAACTTGAAGAACCAAAAAAAATTTGATAGGAATAAATGGAAGGAAAAGTAAGAGATGGTGGAAATCTCAATATGAAAGATTTGACCCCAAAGTTTTTATCTCATTTAGAGCTTAAAGGAAGAAGAGAATGTCGCATTAAGGAAAAGACTTGGCAGATCAAAACTTTAATGTGAGGGGTGATGAGAAAGGAGGTAAAGGCATGAGTAACTCCGAGGGTAGTAATGCAATGTTCAGTGAAGTAGCGAAAAGATTTACAAAGACGTTTGCTCAAGGAGAAGTTCCGCTTCCACCGGTCGGAGTCAGGTTCATTCCCAAGGATATGGAGGTTCCCAGGGGTACAAGGGCACCCAAAAAATACCAGGGTATTACTTGGTGTAAGGCAGTTAGAATAGCAGCCACCAAAGGCGAGGTAGTAGTAATAAACAAAGGTAACGTAGGTTGCCCGGCAGCCGCTATCGCCCTTGGCTTTGTTGATGCATATCAACTAGAACCTCTAAAAGGCAAGCGGGAATACACCGACCTGATGCAGGAGCCGGCTTCACCGGCGGACTTCACAAACGGCTTGGTCTATGCGTGTAAAGACAGTGGCAACATGAGATTTGCCCTTTTTGGCAAAGATGATGTTGGTCGCTATGAGACCCTGGGTGAGCACTAAAAGCCGTTTCCGGAATGAAAGCAATCCAACCAGCAATTATGGACGCCACGATAGCTTATCCTGCAGACAAACTAAACCTTACACCTGACGTGGTAATTATAGCAGTGAAGCCAAAACAGGCACTGCTTGCAATTGAAAGCTACAATTTCCTTACTGGTAATCGCTTTGAAATGAGCACTATAGGGATCAGGGGTGTATGTGCTGATCTAACAACCGTACCTTACCTGGAGCAAAAACTGAATGGCTCTTTCTTCTGTTTAGGAGCGAGGGCACTGGGAGGATGGGTTGGCGACTTGTTAGGATTGGGTATGCCCTTCTCGATATTCCAGACCATGGTTATGGGCATGGAAAAATCAGCTCCTGGTTTCCCGTACAAAGCATATCCCAAATAAGAGGAAAAAAGATGGAAACAAAATTAAAATTGCTTGACCTAATTGACATTTCCCGACTGCAGGCTATTCAAGATAGTTTTGCTCACACAGTAGGGACATCTGCTATAATCATTGAGCCTGGTAGAGGTTTTATAACCAAATTCAGCAACCCAACCCCCTATTGTTCCTTGATACAATCATCTCCCGAAGGAAAAAAAAGATGCCTCGCTTCTTTCCAAGAAATGAGTAAAAAATGTTTAGAGGTAAGAGAACCTGCCATCCTATACTGCTTTGCTAGAGGGGGCCACATCGCTGCCCCCCTCATTGTAACTAAACAACATATAGGAACAATATTTAGTGGACAATATTTTACCAAACCACTTGATAAAAAAAGAGACTTGCCTTTCCTTAAACAGCTTGCTTCCGACATAGGGGTTGATTTAAATAACTTAGTGGATGCATCTGAAAAGATGAGGGTCGTTCCTGAGGAAAAAATGTTGAAAGATTTTAATTTACTGGTTCAGATAACAACTATGATTTGCGATTTAGGATATCGAAACCTAGAAATAAAGCAACTTATGCAAAGAGAGAAGAAACTCGCAATTCAAGCAGCAAAAGAAGAAGCTGAAAGGAGAAGGGTAGAAGAACTAACCGCTTTGAATCAGCAGCTTAAACAAGAAGTTACCCAGTGCAAGCGGGTGGAGGAAGCACTGTGGGAGAGTGAGGAATTTAGCTCCAGCCTGCGGGATAATGCTCCCAATCCCATCATCGTTATCAATCCAGACACTTCAGTAAGATATGTGAATCCTGCTCTGGAAAGGCTAACTGGGTTTTCTTCTGCAGAGCTTATTGGCAGGAAACCCCCATACCCCTGGTGGATAGAAGAAACGCTAGATAAAACCAGCAGAGAATTTGAAGAAGCTATACGCAAGGGGGCACAGAAGCTTGAAAAACTTTTTCAAAAGAAGAATGGGGAGCGATTTTGGGTTGAGATAACCTCTATACCGGTAAGGATAAATGGAGAAATGAAGTATTACCTGGCAAACTGGATTGACACCACCCAGCGCAAGCAGATAGAGGAAGCTTTAAGAGCATCTCAAGAGAAATATAAAAATCTTATTGAGAGTTCACAAGACGGCTTTGCTATTATACAAGACGGCAAGTTTGTTTTTATTAATAAAGCTATAAGCAAAATGACAAATTGTTTTGAAGAAGAAATCATTGGTAGATATGCTACAGACTTTATAGCTGTTGAAGAAAGAGAAAAAGCGGTAAAGAATATTGAAAAAGTTATTAAAAAGGGTAGGCTTGGCTTACAAGAATACAAAATAAAAAATAAATATGGACAAATAAGAGAAATACAGGTTGTTTCATCTAAAATTACATATAAAGGGAAACCAGCACTTCAAACTGTTGTCAGGGATATCACCGCACGAAAGGGGATAGAGAAGAGAGTAAGGAAGTCAGAGGAGAAGTACCGCTCATTAGTGGAATCTACCAAAGATTCCATATATTTGGTAGATAAGGATTGCAAATATCTGTTCATGAACAATGAACATCTATCCAGGCTTGGATTGCAAATGGGTCAAGTCATGGGTAAAGCATATGGTGATTTCCATTCACCTGAAGAAACGAAAGAGTTTAGTAAAAAAATCAAAGAAACATTAGAAACTGGCAAATCGGTATGCTATGAGTATAGAAGTGAGAGGGATAATAGATGTTTCTTACGGACTTTAAGCCCTGTTAAAGACTTTGAGACTGGCATGACAACTACTGTAACTGTGGTTTCAAAAGACATTACTGAGCGCAAGCAGATAGAAGAAGCATTGCAACAGGCCAAACAGCAGGCTG
>CAZNJP010000200.1:0-3070 GCA_964573345.1 uncultured Syntrophobacter sp.
ATGTCTGAAAGCCTCCCTGAAGCCATCTTTAGGGCCTCTTGTTTATTAAAGCCACGCTTAATATCTTAAAAAAACCTTTTTATCTCATCAATTTCCTTGGCAATTTCAATGGCCTCTTTTATGGATTTCAGCATATCGACGTTATCTATCCTGCTTATTTCAGGATAAATTTTAAGCCCATCTGTCCCAAATTTTAGCTTTAGCCCTAGCTCTATTGCCTCTAAAAGCCCCTGTTTGATACCTTGCTGAATACCTTGCTGAATACCTTGCTGAAATCCTTCTTGTCTTAGTCTTTCTGCAAGACTCATAATTTCACCCCCTTTGTCTTTTGATATACTTTCTTCAACCATTACTTTTATCTCTTCCACGGTGATGTTGTCCGTGGCACTGAAGATATATCTAAACACAGCCTCTATGTATTCAAGCCCTGTCTTTTTATCAAAGAGCCCTTTTAGTAAAGGCAAAATCTTCCTTAAATATATTGGGAATTCAGGATTAAAGATGTATTTTAGCAGCAGAAGAGTCACTTTAAGGGTAATTATCCCTTTGATTTCTTCGTCTGTGTATTGAGAAAGGTCATAAAGGAGATAACTAAAGTCAGGGATGTAAGCAGAGAGTTCCTCTTTGGGTCCAATAAGGATATCTGAAAATCTAAGTCCTACTGACCAGCTCTCCTTACCATGATAAAGTACTAAAGGGATAATAATAGGCAAGGATACATTTTGCTGTTGTTTTAAATGGAGTTCCCAGATCTTTAAAAGATAGCGTAACAGCTTAAAGGCAATTAGCCTTTCTGGATAGCTTTTGTGCTCAAAGAGGATATAAATATAACCAGGATAGCCGCCTAGATTTATCTTATATAGCATATCAGAGAAAAATTCCTTGAGGTCTTCTTCAACGAAGCTATCTTTTTGAACCTCTAGGGCATTTAGGTCAATTAATTTTGCAATTTCTTTGGGCAGGTAATGGGTAAAGAAGTCCTTGGCATTTTCTCTATTGCTTAAGACCTCCTTAAAGAATTTATCATGGGGATTGGTGATTTTCTCCTCCATATCTAGAATTTAACCCAGGATTGAAGAAAAGGCAAGTTAAATTGCTTTTTATTTGACATTTATAGCCAAAAAGTTTAAAGATAGACCATGAAGAGAAGATTGGTCTTGGTTTTGATCCTTATTACTACCCTATTTGTTGGCACTATAGAAACAGTTTTGGCTTATCAAAAAACAGCCAGTTTGACTGACAAGGAGATTATTGAAAGGCTCACCCGTTTAGAAGAGGGGCAGAAGGGCTTAAACAAAAGATTTGATGATGTGAACAAAAGATTTGATGATGTGAACAAGCGGATAGATATGCTTGCCAATTTAATGTATGTGATTATAGCAGGCATTTTTGGTCTTATTGGCTTTGTGGTCTGGGATAGAAAAACGGCTATGAAACCTGTAAGAGAAGATATATCCAAAGTTGAATCAAAAGTAGATAGATTCTTGGCAGTTTTAAGAGCATTAGCTGAAGAAGACAAAAGAGTAGCTGAGATACTGAAACGATTTAATTTACTCTAAGTGTAATTTCTTCATCTTCCATACCACGGCGATATTCCCTTATCCATAACAAATCAAATTTATGCTTTCGAAGTGTTTCTACCACAGAACGCGGAGCATTTTCATCAACAACTAACTTTATCAATTAAACTGCCTCAAGGATTTTTTCATTAGCAATAATTTTTTGAGCATAGAATATAGCTGCTTTTATGCCATTTCTTTCAATGTCATACTCTTTCATAATCTCATCAAAAGTATAACCCTCAGCGAGTTTCTCTAAAATCAGTTCAACAGAAATTCTTGTTCCTTTAATTATTGGTTTTCCGCATAAGACCTTAGGATTTATTTCTATCCTGTTGAGGAAATTGATATCCATTTCAGGCTCCTTAAACTCTATTTTTTTAATTTCCCAAAATAAATTATCATCACAAACTTGAATACCATAAAACTAAATCAATAGCAAATGCTGGTGTCTCAGGCAGACCAAGTCTTGCATATTCAAATTGATTGTTATAATATTTGACCATGGTTAAATTACCATAGTTAAAATAAGGAGGAAAGCCCTAATGGAAACCATTACCATTTCAAAATTTAAGGCCAAATGTCTGGGAGTGCTTGAGGAAATCCATAAACAGAAAAAGAGAGTGATAATAACAAAAAGGGGTGTTCCTATTGCTGAAATAAGAGCCATAGAGCCTTCAGAGGAAGAAAAAGCTCCCCTTAGAGAGACTGTTATATCTATTGGTGATATTATTTCTCCTGTGGCTGAAGGCAATTGGGAGGTTCTAAAGTGAGAGATGTCCTTCTGGATACCCATATCTGGATATGGATAACCATAGAGCAATATGAAAACCTTTCAAAAAAGGCTAAAGAGGCAGTAAAGCAGGCAAGAAGAAAATGGATCTCTGCTATTTCTATATGGGAGCTGGCTAAGCTAGTGGAGAAGAATAGAATAGCATTTTCTATTCCCCTAATAAGCTGGATAAAGCGTTCCTTGTCTGAATGTGAAATACTGGTAGCTCACCTTGAACCAGAGATATGTGTAGAAAGTTGTTCTTTGCAAGGCTTTCACCAAGACCCTGCTGACCAGTTGATTGTAGCTACTTCTCGTGTCCTTTCACTTCCACTCATATCAGCAGACAAGAGAATACAAGAGTTTCAAGGTGTGAGGGTGATATGGTAATTGTGTTGCCTTGATTTTGCAATTAAAGTTTAAACATGTCCCATTCAAAATTTGCCTATCTACATATTCCTCTATTTTGCCTATTTATTTTGATTCTCTTTCTCTTTTTCTTACAGAAAATTGATTGCTATGATGTCTGGTGGCATCTGGCTACTGGCAAATGGATTTGGGAGCATAAACAAATCCCAAGCTAAGGTATCTTTTCCTATACGCAATCAGGTAAACCCTGGACAGATTTTACCTGGGGGTTTCAGGCCCTTGTTTATCCCATCTATAAAATAGCTGGTCTCACAGGTCTTATCTCTTTTAAGGCTATAATCCTGGCCTTTGCCTTTTACTTTCTTTATAG
>CAZNJP010000201.1:0-3056 GCA_964573345.1 uncultured Syntrophobacter sp.
GTCCTTTCAAATACAGGAAACCATTTGGAAAGTTTATTGAAATCCCCCTTTAGTTTTATTTTGCCTTGGTTGAAGGCTACGAATGGATCAAGTTCACCATTAAAAATTTTTTTCCAAAACTCCCCTTTAGCCGAAAACACAAATTCTGCGTTTTCTTCACTATTTTTTACCTGTATTATCTTTCCTTGCTGATAGCAAAAAGAAATAGTTGTCTTGCTATCTGTTTCTTTATTGCATAAAACAGTAGTAAGGTTAAATTTTTTCCCTAAAGAACGGGCAGTTTGATCATTGTTTATTGTTTCTACCAAAGCCGCAATATGCTCTTTAGAAAATAATTTGTATTTCTTTACTTGGGTTCCTTTTTTAGGAGGGATTTTAGCCAATGACTTCAAGTTATGAGTGATTAAACTAACCTTAGCGGTGGTTTCTAAAAGTTCAATTAAAGAAAACACAGAGACAAATTCCTTCCCTATGGCCACTACTCCATGATTTTTTAGCACTACTATATCATTGTTTTCTAGAGCACTTATCACTAAAGAAACATCTGTAACTGTGGGAGTAGTTTGAGGGATGGCAATAATATTGCCCAGATAAAATTTTTCTTCAAAGGTAATGGGTGTTAAGGTATCAAAATAGTGAAAATAGTACACTGTCCAAGGTGAATGGGTATGGATGACAATAGATTTCTCTTTAAACTTTTTATGGATGGCCAGATGAAGTGCTAGTTCTGAAGTGGGTTTTTTATTTCCTTCTAAAACATTGCCTTCTTTATCTATGACCAAAATATCTTCTTTTTCTAAAAATCCTAAATAAGTATTATGTGCGGTAATAAGAATCTTATCCTTTATTTTTTGGGAGATATTTCCAGAGGGCCCACAAAGTAAACCTTTCTGATACAATTGTGCTCCCCAGAATATGATTTTTTCTTTCTCTTTCTCATAACTCATTTTATGAGCTCCATGGGTACATATTCGTCTTTTGCTTCCAAGGCTCCATTTTTGAAAAATAAACAGCCATCTATGGTTGATGCATCTTGGTCAAATACCCTTAAATCAATCTCTTCACCTTTTAATGCCTTAATAGGCACTTGATGCACATGGGCCAAAAGACAGACATAAAGGCTTCCACAGATACCCAAAAAATGGCCATTTTCCATTTTTTTATAAAAAAATAGCACCTCTTTTATTTTTTGTTTATAAAAAAGAAGTCCTAACATATTATCTGTGACATAAATAGGCTTTACACCTTCTTTGTTTAATCCCTCTGCTACTTTAAGCCCTAAAATATAGGGTCTCATTTCTGGTATAAGCACCGAGTTGGTTTTTTTAATCTTTTTTAATCCTTCTTTTGAAGGAATGCCCCAAAGAAGAGAAAGACTATCTAGTTTTTCTAATCGCATATCTCTATCCACCCCGAAATATATTTGGCCGGAGTAATATCAAATGCCGGATAAATTGTTTCTGGAAATGTTCTCTTTTTAAGCCACATAAACACCTCTTCTTTAGTCCTTTCTTCTATTTCAATATTTTCTATGTCTATTTCCCTTGGGTATTGGGTAAGGGCATAAAAAGGAATCTTAAAATAATGGGCTAGCCTGGCTAGGGCATAGGTGCCTATTTTATTTATAATATCTCCTTTTTTATTAGACCTATCTGAACCTGTAATGACACAATTTATTTGCCCGTCTTTCATTAAAATGGCCGCCTGATTGTCGCATATCAATTTTGCAGGAATATGAGCCTTATTTAACTCCCAGAAGGTAAGTCTTGTCCCTTGTAAATATGGCCTCGTTTCTGAAACAAAAAATATGGCTTCCTTTCCTATTTCCTTTAAGGCAGAATACAAATAAACGAGTTCTCCATTTAGATTACAGATAGTTAAAATTCGGGCCTCAGCAGGCAGTAATTTGGCCAATTTTTTTGCCCGTTTTTTTCTCTTTTCTTCAAATCCCTGGACAAAACCATTTACCGCCTGCCTTATATCTAAATTCTGTCCACAGGCAGTCTTTAATATTTCTGCCAGACGGAAAAAGTCAAAGGTAGGACGTATTTTTTTAAAGGCCATAGCAGTTTTATCAATCTCTCTCACTAAAGCACAGGTATAAAAAAACAATAATACCTGCCCAAATGCCCTAGTCTTCATTTTGCCTAAGACTTCTAAGGCCTCATCTAAACTTTTTACTGCAATATATCTTTCTTTAAAAGGAAGTTGCGTTTCATCTAAGACATAAATGGTATTATTTTCCATTGTTACCGGAAAGGCCAGTGGATTATGCATCAATTACCCCAATCAAATCAAAGGCACGGTCAATCATCTTTTTTTCAGCATCAAAAACTTTAATACTGGCAAAACCTATTTCTCCTGTAATTAAATTATCACTGACCAATAAAATAGCGGCTGCTTTTTTGTTATAAAGATTAGCAATGGTTAAAAAAGGACTAGTCACCATATCTACGGCAATGGCCCCTTGACTAATAGCGTTATTTACAACTTCTTTTGTTTCCCTCAATAAGGCATCTGTGGTCCAAACCATACCTTTATGTACATTTTTAAAGACCGTGGCCAATTTATCGCTCAATTCCTGATCGGCTTTAGGAATAATCCCATCATCTACATAATATCTGGTAACACCATCTCCCCTTAAGGCACTCTCTACCAGTATATAATCACCAATGTTTATCTCTTTTCGCATACTGCCGCATGAACCAAGCCTGATTAAATAATCCACTCCCCCTGCACAGAGCAATTCTGTCACTAAAGCAGCATCTGGGGCATACATTCCACCATTGCCTACAGTTACTCGCTTTCCTTTATATTCACCTGTCCAAAAGGTGTAACCAAAGGCAGAAAAGTTCTTTAAGGGATTTTTTAGTTTTTCTAAAGCCATACTTACCCTTTGGGGTTGACCACTGATAATGGCAATTTTTGCCAAATCTCCTTCTTTAAACTGCACTGCCTTTAATAAATCCATTGGTGTGATGTGAATTTCCCTTTGCATCATTTTCAGGCTCCTAAACAAAGATTTCGTCTTCAATAGCTGCTGCGGAATGCAGGCG
>CAZNJP010000202.1:0-3016 GCA_964573345.1 uncultured Syntrophobacter sp.
TTTGTCATAGAGCGGAATTTAATAGCACTAAAAATTCTTCCATTCTTTCCTACTCTCTTTTGCCTATAAAAGATGGGCCTTCCATCTTCAAGGTATATAAGGGCAGGGACAATTGCCCAGAAGAGAAGCCAGAAAGGGCAAAGCAATATATGTGCAAAAAAGAATATGGTCAAATCTAAAGGTCTCTTATAGACAGGCTCTTTTTCTAATTCTTCCATTTCCTTTTAGAAAAAATTTAATAACAGATAGTTAGAGATTAGACAAGAATTTTTTGATGGTAAATAACATTAAGGCGAGCAAACATGTTCTAAATGTTATTCTCGTATTTGCACGAGTTAGAGAAAGCTTATATTATCTTTTAGGATATTTATCAGTTGGGAAAGTACTAGGCAGTATGGTGCTTGAGCCAGTCATCGCACTAGCTTGACCTCAAACTCTATAATTCTATCCTCCTGCCTGAATTTAATATCAAACTTGTCAAAAACATCTGTTCTGCCTAGCAATGGCGGAACACCTTCCTCTAAAGCCCAGGCTATCCTTGCCTCAAGCTGATGGTTTCCAATCCTCATCCTAACCTTTTTGATAATAACCGGGATACTGACATCTCCAAGACCCCTGACCTTCCTTATCTCCTTCTCATCGAATTCAAGACCGAGATTCTTACCAAGTGCCCTGGGAATCAGCGTTATATCTGCCCCAGAATCAATATACATAAATGAAGCTAGTTGGTTCCCTTCCTTGTCCTCAAAATAAACCTCAGCTACAGGTCTATAAATGATGCCAAGAAGGTCTGACCTTTCTTTCCTGTACCTGAAGACCACCGTATCTAGCATTCCAGAATTAGAGTTTCTTCTTCAGGAATCTTTGCTATCTTCGGAATCTGGCTTGGGTATTCTTCCCGAAACCTTCTTAATAGCTCTGTAAGGTCTTTTCCGTAATAAATAACCTTCTCATTAAGGATTATCACATATTTTCCCCTGTACTGACTCAGATCACTATCAACATACCACTCATAATCCCTTGTTGCCATTTCGTATACCTCTCTTTTGTTTGTATTTGTAGCATCATTTATTAATATAGCACACTTGCTCTATGGAATAAACTATGGAGGGATTCAAAGAAAAGCTAGCTTTTTTCCATATTTCATAAAATGTAGAAATTTCAGCTAAAATCAAATTAACTCTAAGGATTTAAAAGGGTTTCTCTAATAACTTCTGCTAACCCAAAATGACTCTTCCCTAGCTTTATTCCTTCATTCGCCTCTTTACCTAATCACCCATTCACCGATTTATTAAGCCTTCTTTCATTACCTAAAATTTTAAATGTCTTGGCTAGCCTATCCATAACCTTATTCTCTTATTCGCACGAATTAGAGAATAACTATCGTTAGCTATTTAGGCCTTTCTTTTTTTTGAATTAGGCTATTTAACCTAAAGGAATTCTACTAATCCCAATTTCAAGAAATACATCTATGACCTAAAAATCAAAACACTATCTGCCTTTCTTTGGTTTATATGGCAATTTATATTGTTTGAGAGGCGGCCTTACGCTTTCAAACTCTGGATCTTTATGAACAAGTGCTGCGTTTAACTCTTTGCTTACTGCTGCAATATATGCGTCTGCAAACGAAATTCTATTGGTGGCCTTTAATTTACCTGCCGTTAAGGTAATTGATTCATTTGATTCCACTATTTCAACTGCGAGGGATTGGATTAAACGAACCCTTTTAAATGCCTCTTCTTCGCTTCTCTCTTCCATTGTTATATAAAATACCTCTGCGAGACTGGCAAATGGTACATAAACAGATGCCTCTTTGTTCTCTGCCTTTATTAAGAGCTCCTCTACATCCTCAGCCCCATCTTCATCTTCTATGTAGGCTAAAATAGCTGATGTATCAAGGACAAACAACTTACTGTCTTTTTTCAAGTATAATATCTTCTTCTCTCGATTTCAAAAGTCTTTCTACAAGCTTTTCGCCTTTCCCGGAACCTCTCAAAAGTCTTCTAGCATCCTGAGGAAGAATTTTTCTAACCTCGTTTGGGAAAATTACCAGCACCTCAGTTCTTTTCTTAACCTTTATTGGTTCCATAGGCTTTATCTCTTTTCCATCAAATAAAGCTTTAATTACTCGCATCTTCTATACCTCCAATATCTCTTATAAATATACCCTATATTTCAAAAAAATCAAACTAAATCAAAAGGCCCAACACTGCAATTTCTTCAATTCAGCCATAAGTTTTTACGACTTAAGACTTTAACATACAATTTCTTTACAACACTTACAGATATTGTCTCTGTAGTCTTTTTACACAAATCCGCTTTTCTTCTGTGCTCGACTGTTTCATCAATGTTCTATAGCTTTTTACGCATCAACCCTTTCGCTGGCCGGGTCTTACCTATTCAAAGTTTGAACGTATAAGTTATTGGGTCTAACGACTGAGATCATCCAACCGTCATACGGTCACTAGAAAGCAGTAGCTCAACGATTCTGAGCCTTCTTTCATTACCTAAAATTTTAAATGTCTTGGCTAGCCTGTCCATAACACTATTCTGTTATTCGCACGAATTAGAGAAAAACATTTTGGTACCCACTTTCCATTCACCATTTCACCTATTCACTACTCAACCATTCACCCATTTATTACCTGGATTTCAAAAATTACTGTACCACCACCAGTGTATTTACATGGATCTAGGCATTGAACATAGGCTTTGTTTCCATCTTTTGCTAAGCCTATGGCCTCCTGGGCCGTGGAAACAAGAATCTGTCAATTTCTATGTACCTGGTTTAATACCAAACAACACTTAGAGTATCCATCGGGATATTTTAAATTTATTTTTTCCACTGGCCTTGGCTCTACTCCCTCACTCAAAGCTACATGGTAAGGTATTATTGAAGCCAATGAATGCATACAGATAGTAGATGATTTTTTAGGATTAATTTTATAGCCTTCTTCTAAAACTATTGTATCTCCTACCTTATAAACAGGACAATACCCTATAATCTCTTTTACTC
>CAZNJP010000203.1:0-2998 GCA_964573345.1 uncultured Syntrophobacter sp.
ATTTTCAGGGCCTTTTTCTTTAATAAGTTTAAGGATTTTTATAAGAAATTCACCTTCTTTTTTATTAAGTAATTCTTTTAAATAATTTGCAAAAACTTCTCCTACTTCTTTAGCCTCTTTTGCGTAAGATATAGCCTTTTCAACCTGTTCAAATGCCTTTTTGTAATTTCCACGTTTTATATTGCGAGAAGAGAGAACCAAATAAATATCTACAATAACACTAGATAAATTTTGGACAAAGGTTTCATCATTTTTATCCCTTGCAATTTCAGTGGCCTTTTCAGCATATTTGATAGCATCTAAAAGTTTATTTTTTAAACAATAAATTTTGCCAATTTCAGATATAATCCGATATTTATCTGGTTTTATTTTAATGCCCTCCTTATAACAATCAATTGCCTCTTCATATTTTTCTAATGCAGCATAGGCATCACCTAGATTAAACCAAGCATGGTAGCCTTGGGGGTTAATTTTAATAGCCTTTTTGCAACACTCAATTGCTTTTTTGTATTCTTTTAAGTTATTATAAGAGGCACCTAAATTATTCCATGCCTCGTAATATTTAGGCTTTATTTCAATTGCATTTTCATAGCATTTAATTGCTTTCTTATAATCTTTTAACTTCATATAAGAAACACCCATGTTATACCGGGCAATTTCATCTTCTGGATTTTGTGATAAAATTTTTTTAAGTATTTTTATAGCTTCTGTAAATTTCTTTTTTTTATAGCACAAAAAGGCTTCTTGAAATAAAGTCCCTAAAAATAGTTTTTTATCTCCCTCAGCCTCTTGCTTTAATTGATTTATCTCTCTTTCAGCCTTTTCATAATCACCCGCCTCAATATAAACATCAATGCGCGGTAAATGTAAGTCTTTTTTATGTAATGCCTCAGCTATATAATACAGCCTTTCAGCCTCTAAAATGGCTTTATCAGTTGTATTTTTCTCTAAAGCCTTATATGCCTCTTTAATTGATATTTCAGCTATTTTTTCTAGTTCTTCTTTTCTATACCAAATCTCAAGGAATCGAACGATAAAAAGCAATCTACGCTTGCTGGCATCAAGCCTCATCTGTCTCCAAAGGGAAAAAAGTTTGTCCTTAATATCATAAAGGGTCTCACGGCGCCCCTTTTCTTTTAAAATCCTTACATGTCCTTCAAGCCTTTTTAACTGTGATGTTACTATGCCTACTTTTAATTTTGTAAATTTGGCTATTTCAGTAGGGGTCATAGGGGCTCCATTTATGGCCAAGGCCTCTAATATCTTCCTCTGTTGTGGAGGGAATTGGGAAACCACATCCCTCATATATGGAGTCAATTCATCTAGCAAGGAAATAAGTTGTCTTTCTATTGCTGTGATACCAAAATCCTTTATTATTTTATAAAGACTTAAAACAAGTCTTGGATTTCCACCTGTAAGATGACCTATAGCCCTAATCTTGGGCTCAATTTCTTCAATTTTCTTTTCATCTCCTTCTAATTTAAAGAAAATCTCTTTTATCTCTTCAAAGTTTAATTCCTCTAACCAAAGTGTCTGAAAAAAGTTATAAAAGGGTCTTTCATAATCTGCTATGGCCTCAAAATATGTGGTTGCTGTGCCAATAATGACAAAAAAATTATAGGTTTGTAAAATACCCCTTAATTTTTGTTGTCCTTTTTCATCAAATGTCTCAAGGATTTCATGGAGATTGTCTATAAGAAGTAAGTATTTTCTATCATCTCTGATATCCTTTAAAATTGAGATAGCTTGGTCTATAAAGTGTTCTTCAAAAAGCGCCTTATCTTTTATTTTTTTTAAGAAAGATTGGAGCCTTGAGTTATTTATATATTCTTGAACCTTATTGCATATCTCAAAGAATAGGTCTTCAATTGTAGTTATAGAGTATGATTCTTCAGAAAAGATCAAAGGAATCCATCCTTTTTCAGGCATCTTATAGCCATCCCAAGAGATTTCACCTTTAACAATATGATAGATAAGGAGTAAAAGATGGGTTTTCCCCATCCCTCTGGAGCCTATAAATAAAAAGTGGGGATTAGAAGGCATTTTTATGCCCTCTTTTAAGGCCATAAGCACCCTATCTAATATGACTTCTCTTCCTACAAAGAATCTTTTAAGCTCTTTGGGTTCTAAGAGGGTCGGATTATACTTATGTATCTCTCTCATTTTACCTCCATCCATAATAGCGATTCCACCAGTCTTTAAGCAACTTGGTAGAAAATTGATAATAAGTGTCTTTTTTCATAACATAAAAGTCATTTTCCAAATCAGAGAGAATAAGGGAGAATGTATCTTCATCTTCTTTGCCCTCTGTTTCTTTTCTGAAAAGCTCAAGGAGTTCTGTCTCATTGACTGTATCTTTTTTGGCTATAAGACTTAGCATCTTTTTTACAACCCTTGCCATTTGTGGCTCATAATAGATGGCCAATCTTTCATAATAATGTTCAAAATAGCTTCTATTCCAAGGACTTAACATCTGATCATAAGCATCTTTTATTAAATCAGGGGATAAAAACCTGCCTCCTTTAACTAGATTGATAAGCTCATTAATTATGACCTGAAGGAAAAATGGAATAGGGGTCCCTACCTTATGCAGGATGCCATCAATAATAGATGAATCCAGATCTTTGATTTCAATCTCTTCATAGATTAACTTTTTAATAAAACCCTCTGCCTGTGATCTTTCAAATTCGGCAATCCTGATAGTCTTTAGATCATTTATTACCTCAGACGTAGTACCAACACTCTTTATCACATAATTAAAGCCTATTGAGCTCCCAAAGACCCACCTTGTCTTATCCGAAATTTCGGGCATCTGTCTTAATCCCCTAAGCCAGTGAAGGAAGGATTTGGCTATTTCTTTATCTTTTATATTCCTTATCATAAGGGGAATCTCGTCTATGAGAAAAAGGATAGGCTTTTCTGAGATTTTTAAAGTCTTAAATAATTCTCTCCCTAATTCAAACCAATTTTCTTTTAAATTTTCTCTTAGACTGATTCT
>CAZNJP010000204.1:0-2992 GCA_964573345.1 uncultured Syntrophobacter sp.
CCAGTGGTAAAGCATGAGCTTCTGTATGGCAAGTGGTGAAAAACCCTTTATCTGCTTTTTCATCTTCTTAGTAAATTTGTTTAAAAAATGTCTTGCCAGAAGTGGTATATCTTCTTTTCTCTCCCTAAGAGGGGGGAGTTTGATAGGAATAACATGGATACGGTAGAAG
The DNA here is from genome assembly GCA_964573345.1 of uncultured Syntrophobacter sp. Lineage (GTDB taxonomy): Bacteria > Desulfobacterota > Desulfofervidia > Desulfofervidales > DG-60 > CAZNJP01. The sequence continues at coordinate 170 of CAZNJP010000204.1, forward strand.
AGGTCCTCACGAAATCTGCCCCTCTTTATCTCCTCCTCTAGATCCTTATTAGAGGCAGCTACTATCCTGGCATCTACCTTTATGACTTTGCCTCCCCCTAAGGGATAGAACTCCTTTGTCTCTAATACACGGAGGAGCTTGACCTGCATCGATAAAGGCATCTCTGATATTTCATCTAGAAAGAAGGTACCTTTATGTGCCTGGGCAAAGAGCCCCTTTTTACTATATACAGCACCAGTAAATGCCCCCCTCTCATAGCCAAATAGCTCACTCTCTAACAATGTCTCAGGGATGGCCGCACAATTTATGACCACAAATGGCCCATCTTTTCTGGAACTTGCCATATGTAGGGTCTTAGCTATCAATTCCTTCCCAGTACCACTTTCTCCCTCAATATAGACACTGGAATCAACCTCCGCTGCCTTGGCTACCTGTTCTAGTACCCTTTTCATCTTTTCACTTTTACCAATAATATTTTCAAAACCATACCTTTCTTTTATTATGTTCTTGAGCCTTTTTATCTCCTTTGAGAGCCTGCTTTTCTCTAGACCATTTTTTATTTGTAATAAAAGCTCATGATAATCAAAGGGTTTTGTTAGATAACTATAGGCCCCCCTCTTCATAGCCTCTACCGCACTCTTAATGGTTCCATAAGCAGTAAGGATGATAATAGGCATCTCAGGATTTATTTGGTGAAGATCCTCCATGACCCCAATCCCATCTTTTTTAGTAAGCTTAAGGTCCACTAGGGCTAGATCAAATGCCTCACTCTTTGCTATCCTTATTGCCTTTTCTGCCTGGGTGGTGGTGGTAACCTGATAACCTTTGGCCTCAAGTCTCATCTTTATGACCTTAAGGATGTTCTTGTCATCATCCACTATCAGAATCTTACCCATCTCTCTTATCTGGGTAATACCTCCCTTTTCTTTTCCTCAATTCTTAGGTCTATTTTTTTAAGTCCCTCTATTTGGCTCTTTAAATTTTCTATCTGATTTTGCAAATTATTTATCCTTTTTTTCCTCTCTTCAAGTTCTCTTTTTAAAAGATCAATTTTTCTGTCCTTATCTATAATCTCCTTTAGAAATAAAACCCATACCTTGGCCCTATCCCGCACATCACTTTGAGGAAAGTCCTTAATAATTCTTTTAAAGCACTTTAAGGATTTTTGGTAATTGACATTTGGATTCTTAGGATAGGCATAGATTAGCCCCATTTGAAAAAGGGCTTTATCCCCTAAGGTTTTGGGAAATAACCTCAATAATTCCTTATTTTCTCTCAGGGATGTCTCATAATCTTCATTAATCATAAGGTACATAGCCTTTTTAAGACGTCTTTCATCCTGTGTCTTTTTTTGAAAATGGGCACAGCCTAATACCAGAATTATTATGAAACAGGCAAGATAAAGGAAAAGGTGCTTCCCTTTCCTGGCTTGCTCTCTACCCATATCTTTCCTCCATGAGCAGCTATTATATATTTGGCTATAGAGAGACCTAGACCTGTTCCCTTCAGTGTCTCTCTTCCACTATCTATTCTCTCAAACTTATCAAATATCCTTTCTAAATCCTCCTTTTGAATTCCACACCCAGTATCTGAAACAGAGACCTCAATAAATCCATCCTTAAGGGAGGTGGAGACAATGATCCTGCCCCCTTCAGAAGTAAATTTTAGGGCATTTCCCAGGAGATTTTCCATTACCTGGCCAATCCTCTCCTCATCTATTTTGACCAAGGGGAGGTTAGGTAAGGGTCTTAGTTCAAGGTTAATTTTTTTTCTCTGGGCAATGGGGGCCAACTTTGAGATACTTTTTTGTATTACTGAAGTGAGGTTACATTCTTTGAAGCGATAATCCATCATCTTGGCCTCCATGCGGGAGAGGTCTAGGATTTTATTGACAGAATTTATCAATCTCTCGCACTCTTCTTTTATAATAATCAAAAGTTCATGCTCCTTTTGGGGTGCGTTTACGAAAACCCCTTCAAGCAGCATGCTGGAGGCCTCCTTTATAGCCGTTAAGGGGGTACGAAGCTCATGGGAGACATGACTTATAAAATCTATCTTCATCTGATCCATCTCTTTTAGCCTTTCACACATAATGTTGAAGTCATTTGCTAGTTCCTCAATCTCTGGGGGTGAAGAAATATTTGGTACACTCTCAAATTTGCCCTTGGCTATTTCTTTTGTTTTCTTCTGCAAAAGGATAATAGGTCGATTTATACTTCTAGTGTTAAAAAGAGAAATTAAAATTCCCATAATAACTGCCAACCCCGCTGTAATTATGGTGAATTTAAGTATATGAGAGCTTATCTCACTTGAGATTTGCATCTTTTTATCCCTATCTGCCCTTGCTATCTTGATAACCTCTTTTAGCCTCTGGCTAATTTCATCAATCATTTTTTCTTTTTCCTCTTGATACCTCCTTTGGGGGTAATCATGACCCCTTTCTAAAAATTCAACTTCCTTCCTAAATAGGGAGAGATAATGGTTATATAGTTTTGTTACGTCATTAAACAATTTTCTTTTCTCTGGGGTATCCATAAAATAACCTAGCCTTTTCATATTCTTTACAAAATATTTCTTTATTTCCCAAAACTTTTGATAAAAATCCCTATCTTTAGAAATGAGATATTTCTTTTCAAAACCTACCTGAGAAAATATAGCATCCAAAAGGTCTTCTGTAAGCCTTATGACAGTGCTATCTACAGAGGCAATAATATGTGTGAGGTGGTTTAATTGATTGAGCTTTAAGGTTACATAACCCCCTAGGAATATAATCAATAATATTATGGCCACATAACCAAAGGTTAGCCTTTTGAAAATAGTGAG
>CAZNJP010000205.1:0-2975 GCA_964573345.1 uncultured Syntrophobacter sp.
ACGTGGCCCTGCCTTTACAATTATCTCTAATGGAAGTTTCCAGCCTATGGGGTCAAGATTCATATCTTTGAGGATCGATTTTCTAATAGCCATAAACCCACTGGTTGGGTCAGTGGTATTAGTTATACCTCTAGCAAGTAACCCTGCCACCTTGCTTATTATCTTTCTAATAAAAGAGGAATCTTGAAATCTATCTCCTTTAATGTACCTGCTGCCTAAAGTCATATCTGCTTTCTTTTCAATGATGGGTTTAATCATATCTGGAATGGCCTCTACAGAATGACTTAAATCGGCATCCATGACAACGCATATCTCACCACCAGCCATTTGAAGACCTTTTAAAATTGCTGTACCTAAACCTCTTTTATCCTTCCGAATATGGACTCTTACAGGATATTTATTTGAAAATTTTTTGGCAACTTCTGCTGTACCATCAGGAGAATTGTCATCTATTATAATGACTTCTGTATAGATTCTAGATTGCTGAAGTATATTAAAGATTTTCGGTATAATTACAGGTAAGTTTTCTGCCTCGTTATACGTAGGTAGAATTATGGAAATTAGTAGAAGATCCTTTTTTTCTATACTAATGCTCCAAATTGTTTAAAAATAGGGGAAATCTCTTAAAGAGAGCAGTAAGACACAATCACTTATCCTTTATCTCCCATACCATTAATTAATCTCTTTATTAATCAAGTTTTATTTAAAATAAATGCGTCATGCAAGATTTTAGTCGCCTTTTCTGCTAGTTTTTCATCTACAACACAAGAGATCTTTATTTCTGAAGTGCTAATCATAAGGATATTTATGCCTGCTTTAGCAAGCACAGAAAACATTTTGGCTGCCACCCCAGAATGACTTCTCATCCCTACCCCTATAATAGATACCTTAGCAATGTGCTCGTCCCCTAAAACCCTCTCAGCCCCAATTCTGCTTGCTGCATTACGGGTAATCTCCATGGCTTGATGAAAGTCTGCCTTTGGCACAGTAAAGGTTACATCGGTCAACCCCTCGGCACTAGTGTTTTGTATGATCATATCTACTATCACACCTGCCTTACCTATGGGCTCAAAGATCTGTGCAGCTATACCAGGCCGATCAGGCACCCTGGTAATGGTAATACGTGCTGCATCTTTATCATGGGCTACTGTTGCTACTACTATTTTTTCCATCTCAGGTTCTTCCTTTACTACCATAGTTCCCTCCACTTCAGTAAAAGATGATCGGACATACACCGGTATATTATACTTTTTGGCAAATTCCACAGACCTGATTTGTAGAACCTTTGCTCCTAAACTTGCCATCTCCATCATTTCATCATAAGATATGCGCGATATCTTTATGGCATCTGGGCAGATTTTTGGATCGGCTGTAAACACTCCTTCTACATCAGTATATATCTCACAAAGGTCTGCTTTAAGTGCTGCAGCCAGGGCTACAGCAGTGGTATCTGAGCCACCACGGCCTAATGTGGTAATATTACCATAACTATCTATACCCTGAAAACCAGCTACCACAACAATGTTCTCCTTGTTGAGTTCCTCTTGCAAAATAGGTGAGTCTATTTTATCAATCCTTGCCTTGCCAAAGGCATTATTTGTAAATATCCTTGCCTGAAAGGCTAAGAGGGAAGTGGCATTATATCCTATATCTTTAAGGGCCATAGTGAGCAAGGCTGCAGAAGTCTGCTCTCCTGTAGCCAACAGTGCATCAAGCTCCCTAGGGTCAGGCGTTTTACTCACTTTATAGGCCAATTCAATAAGCCTATTAGTCTGACCTGTCATGGCCGAAACCACTACTACCAGCTTGTGCCCTTGGTCATGGATACTTGCTATACGATGGGCAACATTTTTAATCCTTTCTATATCTCCTACAGAGGTTCCACCATATTTTTGAACAATGAGCATGTGGCTGTTTATATCACAACTATCCTTGATGTAAACCCCGTGGAGTCAAAATAGAACTTTTTCAAGAAAGGAAGAATAAAGTCTATACTTCTTGACAATTTTTTTTATTCTGCTAATATTTCATTGGGAGGTAAAGGCTATGAGAAAAAAAGTTGGAACTATATTAGATGAAGAATTAATATTGAAAGCAAAACAAGTGGCAATTTTAAAAAAGCAATCATTTAGCCAATTATTAGAAGATGCCCTCAAAATTTATTTAATAACCTTGGAAAAAAAGCATGGGAAGGATAATATAACTCAAAATACAAAAGGGATAATGAGAATACCAGTTGCATCTCTTAAAACCCTTATGGAAGAAGAAATTTATGAGACTTGATCAAATTAAACCAGGCTGTAAAATCTTTATTGATGCCAATATTTGCATTTATCATTTTACAGGGGTCTCTGACGATTGTACTAATTTTTTAAGCAGATGCGAAAAAGGTGAGCTAATTGGTGCCATCTCTGTCAATGTCCTTTTAGAGATCCTTCATCGTCTAATGATGATAGAGGCTGTTAAAAAGAAGTTAATAACACCCCCAAACATTCTTAAAAAACTCAAGAAAAAACCTGAAAAAATTAAGCAACTGAATGAATACTTTATAAATACTATGAAGATTGTAGAAATGGGCGTAGAAGTAGTGCCGGTATCTCTAGAATTGTTCAGAAACAGCCAAACAATTAGAGAAAGATATGGAATGGTGGTTAACGATTCCCTCATTGTTCAAACCATGCGTAGTGAAGGCATTACTGGATTAGCAACAAATGATGATGGCTTTTTAAGGGTTGACGGACTTATTATTTATAAGCCAACAGATATAAAGTTATAAGTTTTGTAATCGTTCACCGCACCTGCCCGCTATTGCCTGAGCAAAGCGACCCGCCCGCCTCGCCTGAGGCGAAGCCGATGGCGGGCAGGTGGCAGGCGGGCCCACCGTCGTGCAGGAGAACGAGGCAAACAGGCATTGGCGGGCAGGTGTGCTCTGTGATCTCTGCGGTTCCCCTGTTAAGTAATTCCATACTAGCAAT
>CAZNJP010000206.1:0-2968 GCA_964573345.1 uncultured Syntrophobacter sp.
ATTGCCTCAATAATGAAAAGTGGATGGGAGGAGGCCCTCTCTAAAAGGGAGAGGGTTGATTCATTTTCCGGGGATAGTCTCTATACTAAGGATGAACTCCTTGAGAGGCTTTAATCGTCTCTTTCATCCCAGAGATATTAACCTGCTTTGCCTTGCGGTCTCTTGGGCTTTTGGATGATGGTTCTTAAAAAAGTAACTTGCTAACCACCTTTCCCTGGCAAGGGAAAAGGTGGTAGCGCACAGATTATATCCACTTCCAAGATTAGGGAGAAAAAGGTTACCGTTCCTGCCAAAGGCGTTGATGAAGAATTATAAAAATACCAGGGCCCTGCCTAAGGCAGGGCCTGCAGACAATCTCACTAAATACCCGGAGGCAAAATGGATGCCTTTGTTAGATGTAAGTTTGGGCAAAAATCGAATAAGCCTAATTTATTTAAGGAATAGATGGCATTATCTCTAATGAGACCATCTTGACTTCACCCCCGCCTATAGAAGTGCAAATACTTCTAAGGAAAGGTGGTTAATATCCCCTAAAGTGATTCAGTGTCTCAGGGCCTTTAAGCTAAAAATAGCTGGTAGCCCCACCGCCTATTTCATAAGTGATGAACCTAAGGAAATAACGGCCGTTGAATGAGCTTAAAAAATTTGACATGTGGTACCATATATGGTATCATACGGTTTAATTCAGGGTGGCAAAAAGGAAAAGAAGGGAATTTTATCGGGAAAATTTTACAAATTGGTCGATAAAAATACCATAGAGATATTTTAAGGATATCCTGGTTAAAGATTTTGGTTTTGAGATGGAAAGTAAGAGCGGTTCTGTAAGAGTCTTTATTAGAGAAGACGAAAGATTTACTGTCCATGAACCGCATGGAAAACGTGAAAAGATAGTTTCAAAACAGGCTAGAAAAAATGCTATTAATGCTTTAATCCGTTTAGGTCTTCTGGGTGAGGATGACTAAAAAGGAGGTGAGGATTTTGCAAAAAAAAGACTTGGAATACTACCTTAATTTAAATTATCCTATCAGCATTGAAAAATACGCTGAGTATAATGGAGAGGAGTGTTTTGCCGCAGAAATACCTGATCTGCCTGGTTGTGGGGCAGAAGGTAAGACAGTAGAGGAAGCACTCAAAAAACTGGAAGAGGCAAAGAGGGCATGGATAGAAGTTAGTCTTGAAAGAGGATTAGAGATTCCCGAGCCTGCTACAGAGGATCAATTCAGTGGCAAATTTCTCCTAAGGATTCCAGCAAAATTACATAAACAGCTTGCACTCAAGGCAAAAAGGGCCAGTGTGAGCCTTAATCAGTATGTGAGGTCTATTTTGGAGAGAGTGCTTTATGAAGACCAAATTATTTCAAGATTTCAACGACTTGAAGAGCGAATTGAATACTTAGAAGAGGCAACCAAAGAGATTAAAACTTATTTGAGAGAAATATTAGAGCAACACTCCGCACCCCTAAGAATGAGGGCAATGGACATATCCGGAGAAACGTGGCAGCTGATTAGGCAACCATTCCTGTTCTCAACAAGGCAAATTTCTAAGATGAGCGACGAACAAACTAGCCAGAATGAACCTTTTGAAGAAGAATTTACAGGCAAGGAATACAGGGAGAGGATTTAATATGAAAATAATAAAAGGACCAACGGTAACACAAATCAGGATATTTCCCCAGGATACGATACCGTACACCGATTTGGCCATAAGAAAAAACTTTGACCAATTTAAAGAAAAATTTTCATTCTCCAAAGCAGAAATCCCTTTCCCCTTTTATGAACCTGCGGCCCCTAAAGTGATTAATCTCTCAGGGGGAAGTGTAAATATTGATAATGAGTCCTTCCTGATTAGGTCACTCAATTTTGATGAGCGCAAAATAGTCTTAATAATTGAGGCACCCTCTGATAGAGCTGATAGGGTATTTGACGCAATAGGAGAGGAACTTAAAGGTATTGATCGATATAAGAATTTTTCACCCTCAAATTACCTAATAAAAACTGAGGAAACAGAGTGTACTGTCCATTTAGATATTGATTATCATCGCTTTTTTTCTAGAAAGTTTCTTTCTTTCATTAAAAGAAGCATCACAAAATACCCTCAACAGCCTTTGAGAAAAGTCACCCTAAAAAGCCTTAGCTTTGAAATATCCTTTAAGCACGACGAAATTTTAGAGGATATGCGTATTTCCATAGTTCCAAAGCCTTTTGTGATTGAACCCAGATTTGCTACAAGAGAAGAAGACAAAATGTTTTACACACGTTCCCCATATGATTCTGAAAAACATCTAAGGCTGCTGACAGAATTAGAGGCACTCTTGCAGAAGACCAGGTAAAATGTATAGAATAAACCATGCCATAACCTTTCCTCCAGAATTTACCATTGACCTTCAAAAAAGTAAAATCTGCTCGGGCCACTCTGCACTTGCCATGAGGTAGACCCGTCATGACAAATTTACAAACTAGGTTTCAAAGAAACTAGCTTTCTTGCCATTTTCTGACATCCCATGACCAGTTACTTCCTCGAATAACACGAAGATTCTAAAAACAACTTCTACCACAGGTAGACGCGCAGATAGGATTGCTTACCTATTTCCCTCACAAATCCCTTAATAAAAATCTTGACATAGATCATTAAGCTTAACATATTGTCCGAAATTTAAGGGAAACTATAATACTAAATGATAACAAAAATCCTTATTATGGCTACCCTGGACGAAGGGATGGGTACTGTGAACTGAACCCAAGGCATATTCCTATAAAAAGATGGGCAAAGGCCGGCTCAGCTTAAAATTATGATTCTTTCCCGCCTAACCCTCTCCTTTTTAAAGGAGAGATACAGGCGGTATTAACTTCCACTGCATACTATTACCACACTATATGTGTATCTAATAGTTCAATATTAACTTGACGATTCTATTAAAAGTAAGGACTTCTCTTAAAAACAGAGTACATGCTGTGCTTGATAGAAATTA
>CAZNJP010000207.1:0-2917 GCA_964573345.1 uncultured Syntrophobacter sp.
CTTATTGCTAGATCCCTTGGCGCAGAGGTTATAAAATTGCCCTTTAATATGGGTTATGGGGTTGCACTGCAAACAGGATATAAGTATGCCTTGGAAAACAACTATGATTATATAGTCCAAATTGATGGGGATGGTCAACATGATCCTAGATATATTGAGGATCTTCTGAGGGAATTAAAGAAGGAAAAGGTAGATTTGGTTATAGGCTCAAGATTTTTGGCCAATAAGAACCAAGTCCCCTTTTTCCGCCGTTTGGTGATACAGTTATTTGCCTCTATCGCCTCTTTTTTAATTGGCCACAAGATTACCGATCCATGTTCAGGCCTTAGGGCCATGAATAAAAAAATCACAAGATTTTTGGTAAAAGACATTTACCCTGAAGATTATCCTGATGCCGATTTAATTATAATCCTTCATCGGGCTGGACTCCGTATTAAAGAGATCCCAGTTAAGGTCTATCCAAATATCCAAGGTAAAAGCATGCACAGCGGACTAAAGCCCCTTTATTATGTATACAAGATGTTTTTATCTGTACTTTTAACTCTATTCAGAAGGGACTACTAATGCCTTTAAGACAAAAAATTGTTGTTTTATCTATTGCCATTTTTATCTTTATATTAGTCCTTGAATTGGTACGAAGAAGAAAACTGCGAGAGGAATATTCTTTATTATGGTTATTGACTAGTCTGGCTATGATTATCTTACCTATCCAGTATGACTGGTTAGTAAGGATTACCCACCTTATCGGTGCTGCCCTGCCAACTTCAACCCTATTTTTCTTTGGATTGATGTTTCTAATTATAATAAATATCCACTTCTCTGTAAAGGTATCAAAATTAAACAATCAAATAAAAAAACTCGCTCAAGAAAATGCCTTATTGAGGAACAGATTGGAGAAGATAGAAAATAAAGAAAAACAAAATAGTTAATAATTTTTTTACTTGTTTTTTGCTAAATGGCCAAAAAGGCAATCAAGATCTTAGGAATCTTTCTTGTTTTGGGATTGGCCCTTTTTATAAGGCTTAAGGACTTGCATCATTGGCAAAAATATAAACAATATTGCTATTATAAAGGTCAACCCCTACTTACTACCTTAGATGCCTATTATCATCTACGTTTGGCCCGGGATATAATCCAAGGGAATTACAAGGCCAAGGATGAAAAGAGGTGCCCTCCAGATTATATAGCCAGACCTAAGGTACCCCCTCTTCTAAGTATTTTGGCTGCCTATCTGTCGAAATTTTCAGGTCTATCCTTAAATTGGATAGGATTGCTCTTGCCCCCGGTCCTGGGTTGCCTAGTAATTATTCCATGTTTTCTTTGGGGAAGTGCCTTTGGTGGTTACTTAACAGGTCTTGCCTCTTCACTGCTAACCGTCACAGGTTACATCTATTATCACCGGACAAGGATAGGCTGGTTTGATACAGATATATTAAATGTATTTTTTATTTTTATAATCCCTTATTTTTTGTTACTCTATTGTAGAGAAAAAATAAGAGGCGTTATTTTTATCTTTTTTCCTCTCTTGTCCTCTCTTTCATCTTTGTTTGGTGGTGGTATCCAGCCTGTTTCTTAGTTGGTTTCCTTGTCTTTATCCCTCTATTTACCTCTATATTCCTTTATAAAGAAAATAAAGTTGAAATTGGCATAAAACTAGCAATCATATGCGCAATTATAGGTTTTATGATCCTTAAATACCATGGTGTAAAAGAGATAATTCTATTTTTATCCAAAAGGCAAACTGAGGCCAATTTTATAAGTATAGCCGCCTCTATTTCGGAGTTAAAAAGACCCCCTTTTCAAAGGATAGTAAAGATGAGTAGTGGGCATATATCAATATTCATCCTTGGTCTCTTAGGATGGCTAGTACTCATGATAAAGCGATACAAAGAGACAACTTTCTTATATGTACCCCTTTTTCTTGCCTCTTTTACCTTTTTGTTTTCTCAAAGATTTATGATCTTTTTGATACCATTTATTGGTTTTGGCCTAGGATACATCGCCTATCTTATCTCCCAAAGGATAGAAAAAAGACAATACTGTCCATTGTTCTATCCCCTCCTTATTATAGGTATCTTTGCAAGCATCTTCCCTAGTATTAGAAGAGATTGGAGTACCAAGTTTTCACCCAAGATGCCAGCACCTGTTATAAAAGGCCTAGATTATATCAACAAAACGGCCCCACCTGATGCATTTATCTGGTGCTGGTGGGACTTGGGGTATACTGCCCAGTACTGGGCAAATAGGGGGACATTTGTTGATGGTGGAACCCAAAACCCTGAGAGGACATTTTTTTCTGCCCTACCACTAGCTACATCAAATTGGAATCTATCAGCTAATATAATTAAATTCTTCTCCTATCACGGAAAGAGTGGATTTAATAAGCTAGTCTCAAAATTTGGACAAGAAAGGGCTATAGATATCTTAAAAACTGTACTATCTGCCTCCCCCAATGAACAAAAAATGGTCTTAAAGAAAAGGAATCTTGAACCCAACAAATGGGAGCCCTTCTTTTTTCCAAAAAAGGTAAGAAAAATCTATTTAGTATTAGATGGGACATTGCCAGGGAAGGCATATTGGTGGTATTATTTTGGCAGTTGGGATATCAAGAGAAAAAAGGGGACACATCCAATCATCTTTCCTATAAGGAATTGTGAGATCAATAATAATCAAATTATCTCATCAGCTGGATTAAAAATAGATCTAAATACGGGTTTGGTTAGTTATAAAGGCAACCAACTTTTTTTAAGGGAATTACTGATATACAATATCAAGACAGGTAAGATACACAAGAGGTATTTTTTTATAAGGGATGGGCTTGTCTTTGAGTTTATCTCCCCTCTTAGAATCGGTTTTTTGGTCTCAGAGGGCTTTTATGAGTCTGTATTCAATAAGTTATTTATATTAAATATTTATC
>CAZNJP010000208.1:0-2901 GCA_964573345.1 uncultured Syntrophobacter sp.
GAGTTTCTATTAAGTAAGGGTTATGAAGTCCATGGCCTAATCCGTCGGGCCAGTACCTTTAATACTGGTAGGATAGATCACATCTACATTGACCCACATACACCAGGTGCTCGCTTATTTTTACACTATGGGGATCTTTCTAATTCTGAACAAATTTCTAACATCATTTATAATATTAAACCTGATGAGGTTTACCATTTAGCAGCCCAGAGTCATGTAAGAGTTAGTTTTGATATGCCAGAATATACAGGAGATATAACAGGGCTTGGAACAACAAGACTTTTAGAGGCAATAAGAAGGAGTGGAAATAAAATAAAATTCTATCAAGCCTCATCTTCAGAGATGTTTGGTGCATCTCCCCCACCCCAAAATGAGGATACACCTTTTTGCCCCCGAAGCCCTTATGCTGCGGCAAAGGTCTATGCCTATTGGATGGTAAGGAATTATCGTGATGGATATAATATGTTTGCCTGTAATGGAATATTATTTAATCATGAAAGTCCACGCAGAGGTGAAACATTTGTAACAAGAAAGATTACTAGAGCACTAGCCAATATTTTGGCAGGAAAACAGAAAAAATTATATTTAGGAAACCTAAATGCAAAAAGGGATTGGGGCTATGCCCCTGAATATGTAGAATGTATGTGGCTTATGCTACAACAGGAAGAACCTGAAGACTATGTAGTAGGCACTGGGAAGTCTCATTCGGTAAGGGAATTTGTAGAACAAGCCTTCAAATATGTAGGCATTGAAATAGCGTGGGAGGGAAAAGGAATTAAAGAAAGGGGAATAGTAAAAAGTGTAGGCCTTGAAGCGACTCACGATTTACGCTTTACGTTCTTTCCCAAACCTGGGGATGTGATAATCGAGATTGACCCTCGCTATTTTCGTCCCACTGAAGTTGAACACTTACAAGCTGATATTAGAAAAGCAAGGAAAAAACTTCTATGGGAGCCAAGAGTAACTTTTGATGAGCTTATTAAGATAATGGTAGATTATGATTTAAAACTTGCAGGATTAAAACCTGTAGGTGAAGGGATAAAAATCTCTATAAACAAGGGATTTTCTTACACAAATCATAATTTTTCCTTTCATGAAATAAGTAAAGAGGAAGAATAATGGGTGTAGTTTATATTGATGTAAAGATTAAAAATCATTTAAAATTACATGAATCGTAAACTCTAATTCGTGAAGCGTAATGGGCAAATTGAGAAATCATAAAGATTTGGATGTTTGGAGACAATCAATGGATTTGGCTATTGATGTTTATGCAATGACAAAAAAGACTCCCCAAAGAAGAAATTTATGGTTTAATATCTCAATTAAGACGAGCTACCGTTTCTATTCTGAGTAACATTGCAGAAGGGGCTGCAAGAAAAAATAAAAAAAAGAATTTATTCAATTTTTGCATATAGCCCTAGGTTCATTAGCTGAAGTGGAAACACAAATTTTAATAGTTCAAAAATTGAATTATGTACAAGGTATTGATTCATTAACTGAAAGAATTATTGCTGTTAGACAAATGGTCAATGGGTTAATAAGATATTTAAAAAACAACCCTTAACGAATTACGCCTTACGAATCACGAGAATATATGAAAAAGGATAGCAGGATATTTGTTGCAGGAGCAACCGGACTAGTTGGTGGGGCCATAGTGAGAAAACTAGTAGATGAGGGGTTTACCAACATTATTGGCTCTTATCACTCCAAAGACCCTTCTTCCATCTACGCCTCACGCCTCACGCTTTACGCTTTACGAAAATAGATTTAACAAGACAAAAGGACACAGAAGAGTTTTTTGAAAAAGAAAGGCCAGAATATGTATTTTTGGCTGCTGCCAAAGTTGGAGGAATATTAGCAAACAACACTTATAAGGCCGATTTTATCTATGAAAACATAATGATTGCAGCTAATGTAATCCACGCAAGCTATAAATATGGGGTAAAAAAACTGCTTAATTTGGGCTCATCTTGTATTTATCCAAAATTTGCCCCTCAACCGATGAAAGAGGAATATTTATTGACTGGATTGCTTGAACCTACAAACGAACCCTATGCAGTGGCTAAGATTGCTGGCATCAAGATGTGCCAGTCTTATAACAGGCAATACGGTACTAATTTTATCTCGGTCATGCCCACAAATCTCTACGGTCCAAATGACAATTTCGATTTAGAAAGCTCCCATGCCCTACCTGCACTGATAAGGAAATTTCACGAAGCAAAGCTCCAAATGGAGCAGCAGGAGGGATTTGATACCTCAAAGCCCGATGGGATGCCAAGGAAATTACTTGATGTAAGCAAGATAAAATCGCTGGGATGGGCTCCCAGGATATCTTTAAAAGAGGGGATTAAAAATACATATGAATGGTATGTAGGAGATGATTCGTAAGAAGGAATAAATGGTCGCTGTCCCTATTTTTGTATAAAGCTCTTTAAGAAAAAGGAAAAACTATAAATAAAATCTTGTGCATATAGTTTATTTCTGCTAATCTTAATTTAAACAAACATAAACGGAGACATTTATGACACAACAAGAATTAGAAAGGGCAATTCAAGAAGTATGGACATTATTTAGGGAGACAGATAAGAGAATTGGAAAATTAAGTCGGGAGACTGATAAAAAGATTGATAGAATGAGTCTGAAAGTTGAAGAGGTAAGTGGAAGTGTTACTGCCCTTACAGGAAAATGGGGAAAATTTGTTGAGGGGTTAATAGCACCTGGGGTAGTTGGCATGTTTAAAGAAAGAAGAATAGATGTAGACAAAATTTTTCAAAGAGTAAAGGCTTATAAAGATGGAAAGAGTGTAGAAATAGATATACTAGCAATAAATAAGGAATATGCTTTGCTTATAGAGGCAAAAAGTAGCCTAAGTGTTGAGGATGTAAAGGAACACTTAGAAAG
>CAZNJP010000209.1:0-2898 GCA_964573345.1 uncultured Syntrophobacter sp.
GTAATTAAGGTAAGATATTAACCTAATTATTCTGCTGGTGTAAGTGCATTTATTATATCTTGAAAAATATTGCCTATCGCGTTCCTCAACTCTGGAATTATAGCGACAATAGCTAGTGCAACACCGGCTGCTATTAAAGCATACTCAACAGCGGTTGCTCCTTCCTCGCTGTTTATTAATTTCTTGAACCATTTAAACATACTTTTCCCTCCTTTCTTGTTATTTCTTATTTCGGCCATTTTTGCAAAGTAGTTCATAGAATAACCTATTTTTTAGAATTTGTCAACAAACCTCAAAAAATCTTGACATATTGATAAAAAAGAATTACCCATAAATTAAAGCAGGGAAATGCCTAAAGAAAATCCAATGAGATAAGTGGTGCTTTATACAATAAGTTAAAGACTTTTTTATGACATAAAAGGGGATTATGGGAGCTGGTATCGGTGGAAGATAAAAGAAAAGGTGTTATAACTCTGGAATTTGCTTTAGTATTCCCTATGTTCTTGATCTTGATTTTTGGGATAATGGATTTTGGTAGGCTCTTTTTTGCTTACCATACTTTGCAATATGCAACTAGGGAAGGGGCTAGACTTGCAATGGTAGGCTATAGGCTACAAGATGAAGGGGGGAATGAGCTTACAAGACTTGAATCCATAATAAAGATCATTAAAGAAAATGCTTCTTTAGCCGTGGATCCTGATGGGTTAAGTATCAGCATCTTCCCGGTTGATGAAGATTATGGTGACCCAGAAGGTTGGGAAGGTATAACAGACCCGGGTAAACCAGGGGATATTATGCGTATTAGGGTAAGATATACTTATCAGTTTATAACACCCCTGATTGCTAACTTTTTTACTGATGGTAAGGTAATCATTCAGGCTGAGACTACTTACAAAAATGAACCTTTCCGAACATAATTTTAATAGCAAAGGCATAGCAGCCCTGGAGTTTGCCCTTGTTGTCCCAATAGTTCTTATTTTGGTACTTGGTGTGATCGATTTTGGGAGATTGATCAATGCCAGACTTATAATTACTAATGTAAGCTATGAAGGGGGAAATTTGGCCTCACGTTATAGAGACATAAAAATCGAGCATGAGGCACAAAATCTCCTTGATTTGCTTGTAATATCTGCCAAACCCCTTGATATTGACAAGCTGGGAAAAATAATCATCTCTAAGATCAGAGCAGCTGATTTTCCAGATGAGCAACCCACTGTGGCTGTTCAGGTTGAAAGGGGTGGTCTTAATGTGGAAAGTAGTATTGGTAATGATAAACCGAATTTAGGATTATCACCAGAGTTGTATAACCACCTAGTATTTAAAGAAGAAAATGGAACATCCGATATTCTTGGGGTTACAGTAGTTGAGGTATTTTATAAATATAACTCAATCACACCATTAGGTAACTTGATTGGAGGGCTCTTTTCAGAAGATAAGAGTCTGATTTTAAAAAGCAGATCCTGTTTTTAGGAGAAAAAGATGAAAGATCTTAAAAATCAAGCTGGTGCGATAGTAATAATGCTTGCTGTCTTGCTCAGTATATTCCTAGGGCTTACGGGCTTGGGAATAGAGGTAGGAAAATGGTATCTGGTGAAGGCCGAGATGTCTAAAGCAATAGATGCAGCAGCACTTATGGGAATTAAAAATATATCAAATCCTTATGTAGACTTGGACCAACTGATGCAGGAGACGGTAAAGGAAAATTTCCCTGATGGATACCTAGGTAGCAAGTCCCTTTCTGTTCAGAGTGAAGTTGACTTAGAGAACAAAGTAATTACAGTAACAGCAGAGGCCAAGATGAACTCAATTTTTGCAAAGTTGTTTGGAATTGAGACTATTCAAATAAGTAATATGGCAAGGGGCAGAAGAGACAGAGTAGAAATCATGTTAGTTTTAGATAGGTCAGGCTCTATGAGTAGGGCGCTGGATGATTTAAAAGATGCTGCAAAAAACTTTTTGGATTTTTTTGAAGATACCCAGGACGAAGACAAGGCAGGTCTTATTACCTACGCTACCGGGGTAAAGGTAGATTTCCCACTTGGTTATAATTTTGTTGACAGTATGAAGGATGCTATTGATGATATGAGCATACCTCCTAAAGGTGACCGCGATACCAATATGGAGGATGCTTTAGACCAGGCCGATGATGACACAGACCGAAACGGCAATCCCACCATAACCTTTACAGACCAAACAGATGTTCCAGAAGATGAGCGTATTCAGCAATTTTTACTCTTCTTCTCAGATGGGAGGGCTACTTCCTTTAGAGCGGATTTCACCAGAAATGGTAATAAATATAATGTGGTAATTCCTGACCCTTATGATGTAGATTGGGCTGAAGGCTATCTCCACGACCCTTACACAGGTAAATCAATAGGTATAAAGTTTATGCCTACAGGAGATGGGAAAAAATCAGGGGAAAGTATTTGTGGAAGGGAAACTACTAGATGGTGGATATTTGAAGATTATCCTATAGAAGGTTATGATTACCCATATTGCAATATTCCTGAATATAAGTTGAAAAGCTATGTATACGCCACTGCCAAACAGATGGCCATAAAACATGCCCAAGAGCTAAAGGATAAGGGCATAAAGATCTATACCATTGGTCTTGGAAGTGTAGATAAAGAGCTTCTTGCAGCTATTTCAAGTGGTCCTGAATTCCAGTATTACACTCCGACTTCAGACGACTTAAAGGCCATTTTTAATGCCATTGCCAAAGAGATAAAATTGCGTTTAGTAAGATAACAAATAGGCCCTTACTAAGGTCTAGGATAGCCCTCTTTTTTTTCAAGGATATGGCAATATTGAATCTTAAAAAAATGACAAAATATATAATTTAAGCTCTTCTAGTCCCTTTCAATAGATAACGACCAGCATCATTTTGATAAAGTTTTT
>CAZNJP010000210.1:0-2889 GCA_964573345.1 uncultured Syntrophobacter sp.
ATAACTACGTTATCATTGTTCTCAGCGATTTCTTTCAAGGCATAACATATATTTTTAAATCCTTCACCAAAGTTTTCTCTCCGGTGCCCTGTCACCAAGACTAGTTTCAAGTTGTTAGTGTTAGAATCAATGTTAGTTGTTAGTGTTAAATTCCATTTCTCTTTAAAATATGAATTCCAATATTTTTGACTGCTCACTGACTTCTGCCTACTGACTATCGATAGCAACGCATCAATTACTGTATTTCCCGTCACCCATATCCGATTTTCTGGCACATGCTCCTGTATCAAGTTATTCCTGGTCCTCTCTGTAGGGGCAAAATGTAGGTCTGCAATATGGGAGGTAAGTCTCCGATTGATTTCCTCAGGGAAAGCTTGATACTTATCGTTGGTTCTCAAACCTGCCTCTATATGCCCAACTGGTATCTTTAGATAAAAGGCTGCCAATCCCGCTATAAACGTAGTAGTAGTATCTCCCTGAACCAAGACTATATCTGGTTTTTCTTTTTCTAAGACCTCTCTAATACCAATTAATCCCTTGGTTGTAACATCAAATAGAGATTGGTCATCTCTCATGATATTCAAATCATAATCAGGCTCAATTTCAAATAGATTCAATACTTGATCCAACATCTCTCTATGCTGTGCCGTTACACAAACAATCGCCTTGAACTTTGAGCCTCCGTCCTTCAGCGCCTTTATTACCGGCGCCATTTTGATGGCCTCGGGCCGAGTCCCAAATATAAACATTGCCTTTTTCATTTCTCAGTTTTAGTTGTCAATATTCGGTATGATTTAAGCAGGAATTATATATATTTTTTCGGGCCTTGTATGGACAATTGGAAAACTCAAAAAAGGAACGAAATGGCATTCTTATAAAGGTGTCTTTTGAGGAGTGAAGTTTGTGGAAGTATAATCTATAGCTTCTTACATTCTTTCAAAAAGCCTTGGATTACGAACCAAGCATCATTCTTGGTTCCTTTTTCCACAATTTGTCTAAAATTACGACATAATGGTAGCAGCATCCTTTTTAATATATGCTCTGGCGAAGGCTCATACGCCCTTTGGCTGTGTTCAATAAGAAGTCTGAAGAAACTGATAGTACTTTTAACACTTTTCTTCATTATCAGTCACTTCGAGTTTGTCTTTCCATACCACAATGGAAAATTCATCCATTTTGAACCGATGATCAAATCCGCATAAATTTAAGGTCTTTTCAGCAATGGACCTTTTTAACTTGCTGGGAACATCCAATAATTCTAGAGAGAAGCAGCCACTTCCTCCAGTTACTAAGCTGTGACTATCAAATTCTATCATCACGCTATTTTTGAGAAAAAGTTCTGTTTGATTGTTAATTACATTTAGAAACTCGTCTCTGGAACAAGAGATCTCTTTGGTATCCTTTTCTAACTGGGCAAAAATTTCCACCTTTGTAGGTAGAAGAGATTGGCATATAATTTGTAAAAACCCTGCTACCTTATCTTCCGGTATCTCGAAGCTGAGGCCACGTGGTGTGGTTCCTATATATATTCTGGGATCTCCGCAGATTCTATCTTTTCTGTCCAACCTAAATTTAGATTTTATTCTTTCTATTTCACTCCAATCCAAAGTTGTTATAAATTCCCCTTTTCTCCTCATCAGTTAACCGGTTAAACATCTCCCGTAGTGCGGCTGCCATTACTGAAGGCAAAATCTTGGTTTCAATGTCTTTCTGTTTTGTCTTTTTACTCATTTTTTCACTAATTAATTATAACCTCAACCAATTATGAATATATAGCAAACAAAATGAAAAGGCAAGCTTTCCTTCTAACACTAACAACTAATATTATCTACTGAAATAGTCTCGTACTGCTGAACTCACCCCTGGTCCAAACCTCGCTGCCATCACAATATTATCCCAATTATCCCTAAACCACTGAATAGTATTCTTTAATCCCTCTTCAAAGGGGGTTTTGGGCTCATAGCCAAGAATCCTGGTTGCCTTATCAATAGAGGCCAAAAGCCGATCTTTGGTATCCCATTTTCTCCTTTCTACAAATGTTATTCCATTGCCGTTACCCACAAGTCTATTTACCCTACTGGCCAAATCCAAAATTTTTACCTCTTTTCCTGAAGCCAAGTTAATATCCTCACCAATTGCCTCCTGGTAATAGCCAGCCCTTAACAGGCCATCTACAATATCTCCTACATAGGTAAAATCCCTTGTCTCTTCCCCTGTTCCTGTAATGGGTAAAGGCCTTCCTTGCATGGCCCAATAAATGAAATTAGGTATTACATTTCTATATTGCCCTGGCACTTCCCCTGGGCCATAAGAATTGAAAAACCTGGTCTTTATTACAGGAAGGCCATAATGATTTTGGAAAAAGTTACAATAAAGCTCACCCAACATTTTTGTAATCTGATATGGACTGCTTAGATGCATAGACATAAAGTCTTCTTTCAAGGGCAAAGGGGAATTGCTACCATAAATAGAACAACCAGAGGAGGCATAAATAAACCTTTCTACTCCAGTTAAACGAGAATATTCCAAAAGCTTTAAGGTACCAAATCCATTCACCATCAAATCCCTTTCTGGATAGTCAATTGAGTTCTGATTTGCAAAAAAGGCAGCTAAATGATAAATAATTTCAGGATTTTCATTGAAAACCCTCTTTAAATCAATATCATTGGTTATATCTCCTTCCACAAACATTACGTTAGGTAATGAGGGCACATTCCACTTATAAGATGAGGAAAGACTATCAAATACAATGACCATATCTGCCTCTGCTTTGGCTAGGGCCCTTGTAAGATTACTACCAATTGCCCCAGCTCCACCAGTTATTAATATAACCTTATCTTTGTAATAATTTTTTATCTCCTCTGTCATTTCCCCTCCCAATTTGATTAA
>CAZNJP010000211.1:0-2875 GCA_964573345.1 uncultured Syntrophobacter sp.
TGGACATTGCCCACATGGTTTTGAGACTCACAGGAAGTCAAAATAAGATTGAATTTAGACCCCTCCCTGCTGATGACCCAAGGGTTAGAAGACCTGATGTAAGCAAGGCAAAGCAGCTACTAGGATGGGAGCCCAAAGTGGGTATTGAAGAGGCCCTGAAAAGAACAATTCAATATTTTAGGAAAAAGCTTGGAATTGAGACAGTCAATGATTATTGAAGGATTTGTTTGGCTTGCTGAGATAATTGATAAAGTTGAAAAAAAGCACAATGTAACAAGATTCGAAGTAGAAAATCTCTTTACCAGAAAACCGATTTTTAGTAAACCACCCCACCCTTCCGGGTGGGGTGGTTTACTTGGCTGAATACATCTTCCAGACCCTTTGTTATTTTCTCAAAATCCTCTAAGTATACAAAATCGAGGTCCTCTGAGAGGCGCCATATTTTTGGAAAATATACCTTTGAAAGCGCACTTCCACCTTTAAAAGTGAGACCCTTAATTCTAGTTAAGCCAAAAAGAAGCCAGCCGAGGACATAGTCCTTCTCAATCATAGCAAGGGGAAGGTTGCTTTTTCTGGCCCCCTCAAGAAGCTCCCTTCTGTCTATCAATACATCCACCCCTCCGGTTTTAAGTCAACATTTACAAGCAAACCCCATCTGGAGTTGTGCCTTCCCTTTCTGGAACAGAGGGGGTCAAGAGCTGGATAGCCCTTTGAGGGCTTGAAACCAGTAAAAAGGTTTCTGTATCTTGCAAATAGACCTGATGTTTCCAGAATGTAGCCCAGTCTCTTTAATATGGTCTTATTGTCCATTACTTCAGAAAAGCTATATATCCTTTTCAAATCCAGCTCATCATGGTTAAAGTATATTGACCTGGCAGTTTCGTCTATGCCTCCGCAGTGCTCGGGATGGTCCAGGCAATCTACTATACTTTTTTCAGGACTTGAGATGTTTACCTTCCAGCCATCAACTTCTATTTCCTCAAAGCCAAAGAACTTCCTTTTCTTTATCTTGATAAAATAATAGTTTGCTTGCAGTATTATCAAAGACGATTTGGGCTTTGTTGTGGCAATGAAGGTGGTTCTGGGTAGTTGCTCTGTCAAGCCATAATAATTGAGAGCGGACCAGTAGCCTATATAGTAAGGATCTACCAGATGAGAGGCTATGACAAAATTGTGCAAAATAAAGCTGTCTGCTCCCTTTACTCCCACATCTAAAGGGACTACAGCATAGAGGCCCCTCTTCAAGGAAAGAATCCACTTCTTTCTGAGAAGGGAGGACATCACCCTTTTTGGGTCTTTCCCAATAATACTCCTTACATCCTCTATGCCGAAAATCTTTTTATCCTCCCTCGCTAAAGTTGAGACCAGGAAGGATTCTCTGGATGTGAGGCCCTTTTTGTAATCCTCTTCAGAGGTATATTTTTTATATTCCTTCATAGTTGGTACCGATTATTTGATACTAATTATAAATTTATATAAAAGTATGTCAACAGGACATAGTATTGGGAATCAGAACCTCAGTATTATCTTTTCTGCAACAAAACACTGTAATTGTTGCAGAAACTCTAATCAGGGTAAAGGGAGAAAGTCTAGAACAGGTCATAAAAATGGGGTTCAGTTGTGCAGACCCTATTTTCAAAATTCAGTGAATTTCTCATGAAAAAAACCTTCATTTTTGAAACAATCTACTAAGATGTTTCTCTGTTTCTCAAAAAACTAAAAAACTATCTGGGTCTTGACATTTTTCTTTGCTTATGTATATACACTGTCTGGCTAGTAAAATTTAAATAAAACCACAGCAAAGTAGATGGGCATCCAAAAAAATTGGTATGTAGTTCAAACAAAGTCAAATCAAGAAGAAAAAGTCATCTTTTACTTGACTCAAAAAGGCATAAGCACATACTCTCCTAAGATAAAAGGATATATTTATAAAGGCCTTAAAAGATTTGAAAAGATAAAGCCCCTTTTTCCTGGCTATATATTTGCACAGTGTGAAAGAAAAGAGGTCTATCATCTCTGCTGGATAAGGGGGGTAAAAAAGGTACTATGGAAGAATACACAACCTCAACCTATCTCTTCTGAGCTAATTTATTCTATTAAGCACCTGGAAAGTAAAGATGGCCTAATAAGGAAGGAAAAGTTTAAAAAGAATGACCTAGTAATGATAAAATCAGGCCCATTTAAAGACATACTTGCCATATTTGACCACTGGGCCTCTGATAAACAGAGGGTGTGCCTGCTGCTTAATTTAATAAATGCCCAGATAAGGGTTACAGTCCCTACCCCCTTAGTAGAAAAAACTTATATACGGGAGCCTGCCCCGTGGATTAGGAGACCTTACCCAACAGTGCCTGCATCGGTTGTAGCAATAGGATAAAAAACCTGTGATATTGGGCATTTATATAAATTTTATGAGTTTACAATGGCGGAGGCCTGCCCTAATAAATCTTAGGATGAGGTTAAGGGATAGGATACAACAGTTTTGAGGAAATGCCAGTTCTTGCCCCGTTTAATAGTAAGATTATACCCTTACTGCCCCGAAATGGAATGAAATGCCGGCCTTTTTCAATTGTTCTGCTGTAAGTTTTTGTATTAAATGGGGTGAAGCAAAAGGCTATATATGGACCTGGAAAGAGCTAAATTCATTGATCAGTTCTTTAGAGAAGAAAACTTAACCTCAGCCTCAACCTTAGCCTATTTAGCAGTGGCGGAGGCTTGTCCAAATTAAGCCTACCTGTTGCATGCTTATTTATTTTGGGGTAAGCTAAAAGTATGCAAATAGAGGCAAAGAAAGGCCTAGCAGTTGAGGTAGCCAGTCTGTATCCCCCTCAAGGGGAGTGGACTGAAGAAGATTATTTTTCCTTACCTGATACAA
>CAZNJP010000212.1:0-2874 GCA_964573345.1 uncultured Syntrophobacter sp.
TTATTGATTGTCAAGATAAAAATAAAAAAGACAAAAAGATTGAGTTGCCTTACACTTTACCGCATGAACTAAACAAACCAAAGAAACGAAATGAACCAGAAAAACCAAAGAAACCAGAGAAACAAAATCATTTCAGGTATTGTAAAATACATATAAATAGCATATTAAAGATATGAGGAAATAAGAGATAGACAATGCTTCCTGATAGAGAATTTAGCTATATTGATTATCTTGATCTTCCAGATGCCCAGAGGCTCTTTATTGAGTTAAAAAATATAATCCTTTATATAGAAGGCCTTTTGGAAAAAAGGGGGCTTTTTATCGGGATAAAGGGGGACTGGGGGACAGGAAAGACCTCTATCTTAAAGGCACTTGAAAGTTATTTTAGAGACTACAGGGGTTTTCCAACGCTGTTCTTTGAGGCCTGGAGGTATCAGGATGAAAGGCATCCTCTAGTGCCATTATTGATAAAAATGGAGGAAATCACTGCATCCAGTCTTAGAAGAAGACTTAGAAAGGTGACCAAGGTCCTTTTGGGTTCCTCTTTAACCGATGTCTTATTGGGGTCTGTGACTGGAATGAGTTTAGGGAAGAAAATAGGAACAAAAGAAGTAAAAGAGGCACTCTCTTCAATAGAGAAACTTTCTCTAAAACGGCACTCTGCCTTTGAAGAAAATTTTAAGATCCTTAAAGATTTAGTAAATGAAATTATCAATAAGTGGAGACCTAATGTTGATCAAGGAATAAAGAAAAAATGGCAAGGCTTCATAGGCACAGATTTTTCTAAAGGTAAATACTTAGTGCTTTTTATTGATGACCTAGATCGGCTTCTGCCAGAAAAGGCCTTAAGGCTTTTAGAGATGCTGAGATTTTACCTCAATCTTCCTCAAACCTTGGTTATTATGGGGCTAAATGATAAAATTCTAGCCAGACACATTAAGGAACGCTATCACCTGGAAGAGGGTGAGGAGTTTTTGGAAAAGGTCTTCCAATGGAGTTATGAACTAAGTAGTGTACCCTTCCGCAAGGACTATACCCCTCAAATCCACTTTAGGGACTTGAGAAAAAGGGCAAAAATAGACGATAATATTTGTGAGCTTTGTGGTATCCTTGACCCTATTACCCATCGTAAGTGGGTGAAGGTGGCCAATAGGATGGAGACAAGGGTCAAAGGGGATAGGCTTGAGATAGGGGATGCCTGGCTCTCTATTATTGAAGAGTGCTTTCCCAGATTGGAAAAGATGCTTCGGGAATTTCCTCACATAAAGGCTGAGTTTGCCACAGATTTTAGTCAGCTTGAAAAAAGGCATAAGGATTTATTTGAGGGTATCAAAACAGAGATTCAAGAGGATAAAACATTTTTCCGCTTTCTCAGAAGGAATTTTGACAGGCTCATTGAATATCAGACAAGGGTGATGAAGGGAGGGGTATGATAGGCCTAAAGACAGCAGAAGATTATTACAAAAAGGGGCATATCTATCTCTCTTCAACCAGGGAGAGGGATCTGGAGGCGGTATTCCAATTTATAGAGAATATGATTAAGGATGCTCTAAATAAAGGGGACATTGTCGCAGCCAGTAGTTGGCTGGATACACTAGATGCCTACCTCAGTGGGGCACAGGAAAGGACATTTAATAATCCAAAGATTACAGAATATGCAGAAAGGTGGTTTAGAGGGCATATTGACCTGATAAAGATGGTTTGTGGAAGGGCAAGGGATGGGTTGTCACGGGAGTCCCCTTTGCTCCTTTTAATCAAATACCTGCCAAGGCTGGGAAGAAGAGAAGGCGTTATTTATCAGGATTTAATAGATGTCTATATTCTTATCTTCCATACCCTGCGCTTTCCTGAAACCTATAAGTTCTATCTCACAGATGAAGGCAAATTAGAAGAACGGGATGTGGCCTTAAGGATTGCCGTACGAGGGGCATACAGATATGATGCGGGCTGGCTCCTTGAAAAATGGCTCAGTGATAGCTATTTGATAGAGTTTAAAGACTCACTTGCAGAAGAGGCAAAGGAACCATATAGAGAAATCCTTGAGAAGGAAGCGGAGGCCTATATAGATATTAAAAATAAAGGGTTTGATGCCCTATTATTTTTGCTCTTTAGCAATGGTCTTGAAATTATAAGGTGGAAGCTCCTTGACGATGAAAAGAGGGATGTGGTTCATGAAACCTTTACAAAAAATAAAGGGGCATTAGAAGATAGATTTAAGGCCAGGATAAATGAGATAATAGAATTTGGAAAGGAAAGGGATGTATTTTCCTTTGAGTTGTGGGAGATATTAAAGGAAAGGATGGGCTAAATAGATTCTTCGGCCCTTCTCTCCTTCCTTTCAAGGAGCTTTAGCCGTTCAAATAAATCTTTGAGTCTTTCAAAGCTTTCTTTACACTTATCTGGTGGGTTATCAAGGACATTTAATGCCTTTGCTGTAAAAAAGAGGTTTAAAACTTGCTTAAAATACAAGTTAGGAAATAGCTCTTTTGCCCTTACAAAATGGAAGGTCTCGGCTATCATCTCTGCCCCTTGACAAAGGTAATTTATGGCCTCTTTATCTTTTCCTTTCTCTTTATAAAGATTGGCCAAAACTAGATTTTTTTCTGCCATTTGCATATAATAGATAATCTCGTTTGTCTCATTACGAAGGGTCTCATTTACAGCAAGGGCCTTATAATAATAATTAATAGCTTTATTTAGGTCTCCTTTGGCATGGTAGGCACTGCCCAAATTATTATAGCTTGTGGCTACATCATGGTGTCTTTCACCAAATAGCTCTAATCCCAATTTTAGGGCCTCGTTTAAAAATTTTATGGCCCTATCAGGATTTTTATCAGAATAAAAATTGCCTAAGCGATTTAGTTCCTCTATAAG
>CAZNJP010000213.1:0-2845 GCA_964573345.1 uncultured Syntrophobacter sp.
CTATTTTTATCCATGATAATTTATCCTCTATATTGTCCTTTATTGTACCATATTTCTCTGAAAAAGTCAGTCCAAAATAGTCTTTCAAAGCTTTCAAAGGCTTATAATGTCTTTGGTTATTAGTTACAAGTAATAGATCTTTAACTAAAGCCGTCGTTCTTATAAGTACTCTAAAGTAGGCCTTCTAGTTTAATGAATTTTCCTAAAGAGACAGGCGCATCAAGACTTTTTGCAACCCATATGCTCTTTTCTGAGGGAAGAAAAACCACACTTTGAGCTGTTGCTCCATTGGCTACCGGTTCGCTCCTCAATGCCTCGATGGCTTCATTGACCCAAAATGATTCCTTCTTACAAAATTCCCTTAGCTGCTCATCGCGAAGGATGCTATGGTTGTAACTAAAAAAGTCATCAGGTAGAGAAGAGCCCGGCGGCTTGGATACAAAGGGGGCCTGAATGGACTTCATTGCCGAGGTTTGATAGTGGTTAGTTATAGTAATTATACCCCCTTCGCTTTTCCTCCTTTTCCAATTTTTGGCAGATAGCTCAAGGACAAAGGCCTCATTATCTGAGGCCAAAAGGACATTATTCCCTATGGTTCTGGGGGCTGAGGTTATAGCTTTATCAATATCATTTATGCATAAAGCATGCTGCAGTGCATGGCGATAAAGAAGCCCTGTAGGAATTCCCTTTCTATTCCTATCAAAGGTATAAGAGGCATGGCTAGTTAACACAAGACCATTCACATTCATACCTGTTAAACAACCTACATAACCAGGCCAGGCCAAAGAGAGAAAAGGGTAGCCTTCTTTTGGCTTATAGACAAAGACTGTATTTAAGTGGGTCATTAAATCTGTAAAGATGTCATAATCCAGGTTTCTACCACAGATGATATGGCCATCTTTGGTTATTGCAAATGAGGAACAGAAAAATAAATTAAGAAGGTCATCCAGCACATTTAGCAGTAAAATAAAGCAATAGGGTACATTTGCCCCCTTTGCTACTGAAAGCATCTCTTTTCTCAGGAGATTTGGGATATAGCGATTCATTGTTTTAGCAAAAACCATTAGAAGCCAATATAAAATCCTGCCAAATACTGGCCATTTTCTCCTTGAAAGATAGTCAATGAATTTAGAGCGTATCAAATGAATCTCTTCTTTAAGGGAAGACCCATGCTGCAGCCCCATTTCTAAAGGGCTTCCATTAAGCTGTAAGACAGTAAGACCTTCTTCTCTTAAAAAGAATTTTTCTTTAGACAAGGTTTTCATATCTAAATTAATTTATATATAATAGAACAAGTGAAGCCAAAAGTAAAAATAGAAATCTCTGCTGGTGGTGTAGTTTATAGGGCCTCTAAAGGGATTGAGGTAGTCCTTTGCCGGCATGAGACATTAAAGGGAAAAGATGTATGGAGCCTACCAAAAGGGTGGGTAGAAAAGGGAGAAAAGGTGGAACAGGCAGCATTAAGAGAGGTAAAAGAAGAAACGGGCTTAGATACCAGAATTGTTACTAGGATAGATACCATTAATTATTGGTTTTTCAATCCAAAAGAGCATGTAAGGGTTAAAAAGACAGTGTATTTTTATTTAATGGAGGCTACCTCTGGAGATATATCAAGGCATGATTTTGAGGTAAAAGAGGTAAGGTGGTTTCCAATAGAGGAGGCCATTGCCCTTTGTGCCTATTCTGGGGAAAGGTCTGTCTTAAAGAAGTGTAAAGAAATTTTGTAAATGGGTTTCTATTACTGGTATTCATTGATCATGGGTTATCTTAAAAGGCGTGGTATTGAAAGGTGGTTAGAGGATGTTGGTGAAGAGGCATTAAGAGAAGTAGGGATCAAAAAGAGGCAAAATTTACTGGATTTTGGCTGTGGTATGGGTTATTATACTATACCTGCAGCAAGGATAGTAGGTGAACAGGGGAAGGTATATGCACTGGACAAGGATAGAAATTGCTTAGATAAAATTAAGCAAGTAGCAGAAAAGTATGGGCTCAATAACATAGAGACCATAAACACATCAGCAGAGATAAGGATTCCTTTAAAAGATGAATCTGTAGAAGTAATAATACTTTATGATGTTTTACACTCCCATTATTTTACGGCAGATAAAAGGAATAGACTATTAAAGGAAATCTATAGGATCTCAAGGTCCAATGCACTAATTTCTGTCTATCCCAAGCATATGGACTTAGAGGAGATTAAAAGAGATATGATAAAGGCAAATTTCTTCCTTAAAGAAGAACTCTTTTTAACATTAATCCATGACAATTCTCTGATTAAAGACCACTTATTAAATTTTAAAAAATACCATTAACCTTCTCATTCAGAGCCCATCAAAGTTCTGAACGAAACCTTAATTCAAGCCACAGACCCGCCTGCTAACGCCTGAGCGCCTGCCTGCCTCAGCCAAGCCCACCGTCGTGCAGGGGAACGAGGCAAACAGGCAATGGCGGGCAGGTTTGCACAGAATAGCACAGATAAACAGCTCTAGACTGGAGGCTTTTATGTTCATACATTTTTTGATTCGCCCACCTAATTGCATCAAAAACACCTAATATAAAGTCCGATTTTGTATAACGTCTTGAGGGTATGCGACGTTGCCGTTAAAATCTCCACCATTGGCATCTCTGGTGACCGTGGATTAGGTATAACTTTCCTTGTGCTTGGGTCAACTATAAGGTCTAACTGTTCAAGTATTATCTGACCAACAAGTGGTTGAGCGCCTTCTGGTTCTGCCAGAACGTTAAATTCGCCTGCTCTATCACACATTTCCACAGTTACAATGCCATATGTTGATTTTATCTCCGTTTTGTTATTTGCGTATCTTACTTTTACTTCCCGCATCTT
>CAZNJP010000214.1:0-2817 GCA_964573345.1 uncultured Syntrophobacter sp.
AGTGAATTAACTACCATGTCTCAATCCCCTCCTTAGCGGGTCAGTTTTTCTAACACAAAAAAGGAGGGATTAAAATGCAAAAGGAAAAACAAATTAAGTCTCAATCCCCTCCTTAGCGGGTCAGTTTTTCTAACCAAAGGAAATTTTAAGCAAGGTATTAAATGAAAAGGAAAGGCAGTCTCAATCCCCTCCTTAGCGGGTCAGTTTTTCTAACAGCACCTATGAATTTTGCTGAAGTACCCGGGGAATAGGAGGGCCTTTTCGGGAACCTCTTTTTTTCTTTTCTCCTTTAGGGCTTTCTATAATAAACAATCTGCCTAAGTGCCCTAAAAATCAGGCATATTCCCTTTCGGGAACCAATTAAAAAATTGGGCACTTTCAAGGGCAATTGAGGTTCCCGTATATTCTAGGTTGACCATATTCAATTTTCAAAGAGCCTGTTTATTAATAGCACAATTAAACATTTTTGCAACTATTTATACTCAAAGTGCCTTAAACGATTCCAAAATTCTCTTAGGGTGAGTATCTCTACGTCTTTGCATTTCAGGGTAAATGTTTTCTTTTAACATTTTATTTCTACCTTTACCCATCCCATTGGGTACTTTTTCAAAGCAAGATTACGAGTGGTACCTTCTTCTTGCAAATAAACTTTTCTACCTTTACCCATAACTGAAATTCGACGTAAACCTTCAAGCGTCATGCTTTCTGCATGAGAAAAACGTCCTAATCGAATAATAAAAGAATTCTCTGGTAAAGTTTCAATAATATTTAAAAGTCGGATAGAAATTTCTCTTAAATCAGGTTGATGCTTATAAAATTTTTCATGTTCATATAAAGCAATATTTTTATAAAATTGCTGGCAGGCCTGTTTAATAGCGTCCATATTTAAAGAAAGCGAAACTTTTGCCTCTGGCAATAAAGTAATATCTAATTCAAACTCAATTTCTTGATTCAAAAATTGGCCCTCTGTCATCTCAACCCTTATATCCATTGAATTAAAACGATTTCTTTTGGGATTATAATTAAATACTTCTGCCACAAAGGTAGCATCTTTTGGCAAATCTGCATCACTAATCTTTATGGCCCTAAACGGATCATCATCTGGTGCCCGGTGTTTTAAGATCAATTTTTCAACCTTTTGCGCAGCACGCATTGGTCTTTCTTTTTGAATCTGTGCCCTTATTTGACCTAAATTTTGCTTTTTCAAAAAATAATTTAAAACAGCCGTGCGAATGGCTCCTTTAAAGGCAGAGCCCGGGATATAAGGATTATTTTTTAGTGGATTGCGCATAAATGGATTTATAAGTAACTGATTTTTCATATCATCTTTTTTAACTTCATATTCTTCAGCAATCTCAGGCATTACCTTTATTTGAAAAAGGCTATATTTATCAACATCTACACGAGTTCTTATAAATTTTCTTAAACGAAGAATATCGTTTGTTTCAATAATTTCTAATAATTCTGTTCTAAGCCTTTTCTCTGCTTCTGAAAGGAACTTAGAGATATTTAAAAAATAAAGGATATTGTTTTTTTTATGTGGTAATTAAAAGGCTCAATTGTTTCTCCTGTGCCAATATGTATAGGTGTTAAAATAGTACAACAAACCCTCTTCCTAAGAAACATTCTTATCCTCCACCAGTCTCACAAAATAAGGAAAAAGATAGGTTTGATGTTTTATCTTCATCCTTGCATGAATATTTTTAATAGCTACACCATAATAGTCCTTAATTGTCTCAATTTTAAATACTGAGCCTGGCTCCATAAGGATAAGGGGATTTTTAAATGGAATTTCTGTAATTGCGTAATGCCCGCCAAGTTTCCCAAACTTGGTCAAAAGACTATAATAACCATCTTTAAGCCCATTATCTGGTACAAAGTAAGAAAGAGACATCACCGCATTTCCTTCTTGTGGGAAAGAAACTTCTTCTACATTTAACAATTTAAAATGACCTGCTCCCAAATTTTTATCTTTTCCAAAACCATAACTACCTAAAACTTTAAAAACTTCTCTAATTTTTTCTTCTGCAATTGTAGTTGTTTTTAGATAGATATCTATATCAAAATAAGAGTTCTCACTTTTATAAAACTTTTATAAAATATATAATCTATATGGTAAAACTCTTGTACCCTACCTGACAACCGACAAATACTGTTGTGAGGCATAACAAACTGGTGAATGGTAGGTAAAGCTTCTTCTTTCAAGAGAACCTTAATAATATTTATTTCTGAAAGATTTTTATGTAAATTTTCTAATGTTTTAATCGGCAAAAATTTAATCTTCTTTATTTCTTTCAGTATCTCAAGTCTTTTTAAAAATGGCTCATCCTTAATAAGATTTTCCTTAATAAGATTTTCTAATTCTTTCAAAGAGACAGGTGCTAACACAGGTCTTGGCAAATAACCACTTGGGAATCCACAAGAAAAAATAATATTTGGCGAAGTTTCGTAATTTTTAAGAATATCTTCTTTTAGTCTTTTTTGACCATAAATATAACGGTAAATCCAACAAAAATGACCAAAAATAGTATCTGAATGAAGTGGTGTGCCAATATAATTTAAAAATCGGATTGTAATTTTATAAATTTGCATATTCTTTCTTTAACTTTTCATAAACAATGGTTGGCAACTCTATAGGTAAAAAATATTCTTTAGGATATAAATAATCCTCTCCACTCTCATCTATTACTCGTATATACCCTTTAATTTCCCCTTCTTTTAAAATAGGATAAATTTTCCACTTTTCTAATGATGCTTCATAGCCTTTGTTATTTATACAGATTACAAATTTAAACTCCCTTTTTCCCATAAAGTTCC
>CAZNJP010000215.1:0-2806 GCA_964573345.1 uncultured Syntrophobacter sp.
TTTCATTTTTTCATAATTTTTTCTTAGACACTTTACAGTTTCCAAATTTCTGTTATTAGAAAAGGACATCCTGAAGATAATCCCTTTGTAGAAAGATTTCATCAAACAGATGACTATGAGTTCTATATTCCTTATCTCTTAAAAGTTAAATCAGAATTAGATTTCATTAAATTAAGTGTTTGGTGGCAAAAAGTTTACAATACCATTAGGACCAATATGGGTTTAGGAGATTTAACACCCTATCAAAAACTTAGATCATTAAGTTATACTACTCCTCAAGAATTCTGTCTTTCCCCAACCTTAATTTTAGACCGCTTAGTTACCCTTCCAGAGATATTAGACTATCCTAAAAGTGTTCAGGAACATCTTGACTATGACCTATTGACAAATTTTTTTTCTTAAACTAAAGTTAGTATTTGTTAAGATTATGGACGGTAAGCTGGTTTCACTGGGTATGGTAAGCCCTGGTAAAGAGGTTACATTAATATCGATAAATGCAGGCAGAGGTCTACAATCTAGGCTCTTTAGCTTAGGGATTATTCCAGGGGTAACCATAAAAGTCCTGAGCAACTCACGCCCAGGCCCTATCAGAATCTCAATAAAGGACACAAGACTTGCCATTGGCTGGGGTGTAGCCCAAAAAATCATGGTAAGTGAATAAGCGTAGTCATTCACCACAGAGAACACAGAGAAGGAGTAATAATTTTCCTAATTCTCTGCGAACTCTATTTGCTCTGTGGTAAACGATTACTCAAACTTAAAGCCCCTCTCACTAAACAGCTTTATGCATGCATTTACCACATCAGGGTCATAAAGAATACCTTTATTTCTTGAGATTTCTTCAAGTGCCTTATCTATACCAAGAGCAGGACGGTAAGGCCTGTGAGAGGCCATGGCCTCAACAACATCAGCTACACCCAAGATCCTTGCTTCCAGAAGAATGCTTTCATCGGAAAGCCCCTGTGGATATCCAGAACCATCTATCCTCTCATGATGCTCAAGTACAATTTGGGCAATAGGCCATGGAAATTTTATCTTTTTTAATATTTTATAACCAACCTCAGGGTGTGCTTTGAGCATCTCGAATTCATGCTCATCTAATTTGCCTGGCTTACTTAGAATTGAGACAGGAACATATATTTTCCCAATGTCGTGGACAAGCCCTGCCACACGAATTCCTTCAATCTGCTCTTTTGGGAGCCCCTTTTCTTCAGCTATGGCGCTGGCCAACTTGGCTACCCGCTGCTGATGACCAGCCGTGAAGGGGTCTCTTATTTCTACGATGGATGCCATGGCCTCTAATGTTCCTTCCATGGCCCTTCTTAATTCAAAATCTTTAAATGCATCTCCTTTTTCCATGAGGTCAAATAGAGTCTTTAATCTTTCTCTGTCTTCTGGATGAAAAAGGTCATATAAATGTTTTCCCAGCAATTCATCAGCTTTATAACCAAGAACTTGCTCCACCACGGAATTGCAATAGGTGCAATATCCCTTTCCATCTACCTCCCATATCCACTCACCTGTGATAGCGGCCATCTGTTTAAACCGCCTTTCCCATACTGAGAGTTTTTCCCTTTCTTCTACAGCTATAAAGCGTGACCACAAACGAGGGATAATGCCCTTTTTGTATGAAGAGTCTTCACTACTCATTCCCTATTAAATTTTTTATGGAGAACATAATAAGATATTTGAAACTTTTTGTCAAGCCTTAAACATATGAAAAATGTCACTGTAATTATCAATATCCTATGGATTTTCAGCAATTGATTGCAGAATACATTATGGAACCATGGAACAATAAAAATTGCAATTTTATATTATCTATGTTATTTTTAAAATAATGAAAAGTTAAATCGTGTTAAAAACAAGATTAGAAAATTAGCAGGAGGAGGAATTAAATGACATGGTTACAAATTTTGGCTCAAGCTGGCATAATTGCTACCTTTTTAGGAATGGATATTGCTGTAGCTGCATATTTTAATGGGAAACATATAAAAGAAGGAGTAAAGGGAACAAGAGAAATTATAGGGAAAATGGGAGAGATATTGGAGAGAATGGACAGCTGTGCAAAAGAAAGGCACACAGAAGTAATGGAACTCTTGAGAGTTAAAGTGTAGTGTCAAATGTGGAAAGCTGGTGCTAGCAAATATATGTTACACAATATCAAAGAGTTCATTGATTACTTGTTTATCAGAGGTTAACCTGCGAATTATGATTATTCTACCTGTCTGTGTCTTCTCTCCCAAAAGAAGCAGCTTTAGTCCTAAGGGAACAATCTCTTTATGGTAATTAATCATTTCTTTTAGAATTGAACTAAAGTTATCAATTAGCCTGCCGATGCCGTCATTTACCCTGAATTCATTTTCTCTTAAAATCCTCAGCAAATAGGAAACACAAGAACTCAAAAGGGCATAACATTGAACCTTAGATAGGTCTTCAAATTCAATAGAAAAGTGGTTATTCAAAATCTCTTTTGCATTCCACCTGGCATAAAGCTCATAGTATTCAATGAATTTAGTGGTGACTTCAGTGCCTACATGACCTCTCAAGATGGTGAATAAGCTCTGCTTATCTAAAGAGTTTTCAAAGGCATCCATGGTCTTGGAGGCATAGGCCCATGACCTGGGAGAAGGCCAGGCCCCTGATTCCATAGGCTTTCCCATAAGGCAATCAGGATAATTCTGAAGGAAGGTAATTATATCGCTCCTGATATTGTTCTTTAGTGCATATTCTTTAACCCATTGGTCAATATCTGCATAAAGGTCAATAAAAAATATCCTGTTTGCAACCGGGGCAAGGATCTCCT
>CAZNJP010000216.1:0-2799 GCA_964573345.1 uncultured Syntrophobacter sp.
TCACTTTTATTTTTCAATTCCCCTTATATTTTTTATTTTTGATTCTTCAAGGCTGGCAAAAAATAGTTGACATTTGATGTGTTGTATGTTAAATGTAGACAGTGTATTTTTATAGTTTCCATATTTAAAAAAGGGAGGAAATATGGGAGTAGGTAAAAAATTATATGAGGCATTTAGGATGGCGTCAATAGCGCATGCCAGGTGGGAAATTCAGATGTCTCAAAGCATTCTAAGGAGCAAGAAGAGGCTTTTAATCCTAGGGCTGATGATAATTCCTATAATATTTGTCTCAATTGCATTTGCTGCAGACCTACCTTCCATCTTGGGTGGTAAAAAGGCATATTGTCCAGCATTTTACACCCTTTTTATCTTTCTTGTATCAATTATTATAGGTCTTATTGCTGGTCTAATTACCGGATGTATTGGTGCGGGTGGTGGATTTATAATTACCCCTGCCTTAATGAGTGCCGGTGTAAAGGGGATTCTTGCAGTGGGAACAGATCTTACTCACATATTTGCCAAGGCCATAATGGGTTCAGCAGTTCATAGAAAGCTGGGCAATGTCTCTGTAGGGTTGGCAGTAGCATTTGTAATAGGTTCTGTGATAGGGGTATCTGTTGGAGGTGTTATAAATAGAGCCCTTTATAATATTAGTCCAGTGCTCAGTGATGCATTTATAAGTACAGTATATGTATTTATATTGGGTTTTTTGGGCTTCTACACCATGAGGGATTTCTTAAAGCTAAGGAAGGCAGGAAAGGAGGTATCTGCCCATGATGGTGGTGAAAAAGAGGAGGCCCCTTCAGGTGCTACTGCTACCACAGGGCTGGCTATGAAGCTCCAATCAGTAAATATTCCTCCTAGGATAGCATTTGATTTTGATTTGGTGCCAGGTGGAAGGAGGATAGCAGCAATATTTGTAGCTGCCTGTGGATGGGTGGTAGGATTTGTGGCGGCAATAATGGGGGTTGGAGGTGGTTTTTTAACATTTCCTATGTTTATTTATATCCTTGGTGTATCATCATTTACTGCTGTAGGAACTGATATATTTCAAATAATCTTTACTGCAGGTTATGCATCCATCTCTCAGTATGCTGTCTATGGTTTCATATTCTATACCCTAGCTACTGGCATGCTCTTAGGCTCACTTATGGGCATCCAGGTAGGGGCACTTACTACCAAAGTTGTAGCGGGGATGTATCTTAGAGGATTTTATGCAACTGCTATCATTGCAGGCTTTCTAAATAGATTTCTGGCACTACCATCAAAGCTAAGAGACCTTGAAGTCCTTTCAGTATCAGAATCTGTGGTATATTATTTGGATAAAGCAGGGGTTATAGTATTTTTTGCCATTGTTGGTGCATTTGCATTGTGGGTAAGTGTTAAATTTTTTGGAAACTTAAGGAACCTATCGGAGGAATAAAATGATAAAACACAAAAAGGAATTTACTATAGGAATAATTCTTGCTATATCGTTTTTTGTAGTATTGTTTATTATATACTCGCCAGTATTTCCTGGTAAAAGAAATGGCTTAGAGTATGCCGATATGTTGTTTAATAGGATTGCCAAGGGTTCAACATACTATATTCCAGATATTATGAAAAAGAATGAAAAATTTTTAGGAAAAGGTATTGATGTAAGCATTACTATGAAAAGTGCTGAACAAGCTGAAAAGGTAAGCAGGCTTTATTTAAAGGCAGGTACAAATGTTGCTGTTGAAGAAAATAAAATGAAAATAGCTGGTGACCTTGGTACTATGCTTAAAAGCGCACTTGCTGACTCTGATGACATGTTTAAGAATAAAGGTGATGAAGTATCTGAAAGGTATGGATATGATGGAAAAGAGGCGCTGTATTACTGGTGGCTCTCACTTAAGGCCATAGATAAAGGGCTTAAGAAACAAGGGAAATTTGCAGAGGCAGCCTTTATTTCAGATGTGGTAAAGAAGGCCGTTGAACCAGGGTATAACTTCTATGGGATAGAAGGAGAGAGTGCCAGAGAGCATGCAGGAATCTTGACATTTTCTCTGGTATTTTATATCATTTATACCATTTGGTGGGGATTTGCCATCTACTTCTTATTTGAGGGTTTTGGGCTTAGGATGGTTAAGGCTAAGGAAAAGAAAGAAGTCTAAACCAAAATGCCCATTGTTGATTCGTGGAATCGTTGATTCGTTAATAAAAAAGGGCTCAAATTTGCTCTTGACTTTTTTAGTCAAATAACTCAACTTTTGCACCTTGTAAGTAAGGTGAAAAAGCAATAAATACGGGCTAAATAGATGAAAAATTCCCCCAAATCAGTAGTGACGCACATATTAATATCCTCGATTCTATCAAGGTTTTCTGTGAAGGTAAAAAAATTTTTTCGCAAATTAGGGGTAGACAAAAAATACTATTGTGATAATGTAGCGTGGAATAACTCCTGATTTAAGGAGTGCCACGCTATGCCTCAGAGAGAAACCGCGTCGATCATTCAATGTGGTCGTGAGATCACCAATCAAGAACTTGATGAAATTCAAGAAACTGTAAAGTTGTTTCCAAGATTGAGTCGCACGGAACTAGCTCAAACCATATGCGAGCACCTGGGATGGATGATGGCCGTTGGCAGCTATAAGGTAGATGCCTGCTTAAAATTATTGGAAAAGCTAGAGGCAAAGGGAACTGTGCGGCTTCCGGCAAAACGTGTACGATCACGACCAAAGCAATCTGAAAGCTCCATTCCTTTAACGGTCAGGACGCAGCCACGTAACATCTCAAAAAATTCAGGTAAAAATAAAAAAATACTAGACAAAAAGGATT
>CAZNJP010000217.1:0-2797 GCA_964573345.1 uncultured Syntrophobacter sp.
AGAGGGGAAAATGAATATAGACAAAGTTAATGGTTATTTTGAGAGGCTTGCACAGGCAACTATCAGATACAAAATATTGGTCTTGATAGCTATATTTGCAGTATCTGGCTTTTTTGTAGCACACATACCAAAAATGAGGGTAGATACATCATTTGAATCCTTTTTTCTTGAAGAAGATAAGGCAATTGTTGATTATAATAATTTTAAAAAGGAATTTGGGAATGACAAAACGGTATATATTCTTGTTGAACCAAAGAAAGGTGAATTATTTACTTTAAAAAACATGAAAATTCTTAAAAAGATAACCGCTGATTTAGAACAAAATATGCCATATCTGGATGAGGTAATCTCCATAACCAATGTGGAATTTATTGAAGGTAAG
Organism: uncultured Syntrophobacter sp.; assembly: GCA_964573345.1. Lineage (GTDB taxonomy): Bacteria > Desulfobacterota > Desulfofervidia > Desulfofervidales > DG-60 > CAZNJP01. The sequence goes on from CAZNJP010000217.1 coordinate 383, forward strand.
GAGAATACCTTAATGGTATACGACTTAATGGAGGATTTTCCTGAGACAAAAGAAGGATTGCTAGATATTAAAGGAAAGGTTCTTGACCGAGATATCTATCTAAACAGCGTCATCTCTAAAGATGGGGAAAAGACTGGAATTTTAGTAAGATTGAAATTGGCAGAGGAAGACCCAGACTATGAAAAAAAGGTAGCAAAAAAGATTAGGGAGATTTTTAATAAAAATGAATATCAGCAGGCATTTAATCTATATGAGGTGGGGTCAGTGGTCTTTGATACCGAATTTCAGACCAATGTCAGAAAGGAAACCAAGAAATTTTTTAGACTGACATTATTAGCCATTATTGGATTGTTATTCTTTTTCCTGAGAAGGGTCTATGCCATTTATATCCCTATCTTAGTAGTATTATTCTCTGCCGGGGCAACCTTTGGCCTGTTGGCAATGACCACCTCTATGAAGATTACCTCTGTAGTAATTTTACCACTAATTGTTACTATAGGTATCTGCGATTCGGTTTATATTATTTCCATGTTTCAAAAAAATCTAATTGGTCTAAGAGATAGAAAAGAGGCCATAATAAAGACCATCAAGCATTGTGGGCTTCCCTGCTTTATGACAAGTGCTACCACTGTAGTAGGGTTTATGTCATTGGGTGTAGTCCCTATCATTCCCATCCGGGAGGCAGGTCTTTTTTGTGCATTTGGAACTGCGATGTGTTTTTTATTGACTATGACACTTGGGGTCATATTGTTATCTATAGGAAAAGGGGCTTTAAGTAAAGATTTGGTCAAGAATAAAAGGTCTAACGATTTTTATGATAAGATCATGATGAAGATTGCTGATATCAATAAAAAGGGTAAATTTGCGATTTTGATTCTTGCTGGCATAATTTCAATTATTGCCATTTATGAAATCTCCAATATCGTGATTGATAATAATTTTGTAGACTACATGGGTGATAAGTTTGAGGTAAAGAAAGATACATTGTATGTTGATACCCAGATGGGTGGAAGCAGCAGCTTTGAAATAGTATTTGATACTGGAAAAAGGGATGGGATAAAAGAGCCTCAAGTATTGCATGAGATAGAAAAGGTTCAAAACTTCGTAGAACAAGAAAAACTTGCCATGACCACTTCTTCGGTGGTGGATGTAATTAAGACCATTAACAAGACATTACACAATGAAAGGCAGGAGTATTACAAGTTGCCTGATTCTAAAAATGAGGTGGCCCAATACCTATTCCTTTATGAGGCCAGTGGCGGGGAAAGATTGGATAAAGTAGTCAATTTTGATTATTCAAAGGCAAGATTAGTAGTAAGGACAAAGTCAATTGGTTCAAGGGATGCCTTGAGAATATATAATCATATAAAGGACTTTACTGAAAGGCATCTGAAAAAATCAAAGGTTACCATTACTGGAGCTCAGGCCATTCACGCCAGGTGTATAAACTATATTTTGAGTGGGCAAGTTAAGAGTGTTTCCATAGCCTTTGTGGTAATCTGCATCATGATGATGCTTGTCTTTGGCTCTATTAGAGTGGGATTAATCTCTATGATACCCAACATCTTCCCCATTCTGTTTGTATTGGGGTTTATGGGTATTACTGGTAGAAACCTGGGCATGGCAAATGCCATGCTGGCATCCATAGCTATAGGAATTGCAGTTGATGACACTATCCATTTCTTCAGCCATTATCGAATGGTGAAGGGTAGCACAGGCTTCCAGCCTGTGGAGGCCCTTTATGTGACATTGGGGGAAGTGGGAAGGCCCATGTTTTTTACCACTGTGGCACTTACCATAGGTTTTTCTATGGTTACCCTTTCCTGTATGAAAAATGTAGCTGAGTTTGGCATACTTGCAACCATTACCATACTTGTTGCCCTTTTATCTGATTTGTTCATCGGTAGCAGCTTAATATTGACACTTAAACCATGGAAGAAATGAATTTAACAAAGGTAGAGGTGGTAGTTGAGGTTGGTAGCACAGGCTTCCAGCCTGTGAGAGATATAGAAAATATTCGGCAGCGTGCCTATGAAATTATGAAGGATATGGAACGTTATCCAGAATATATGGAATCTGTCAAATCCGTTAAAATCTTGGAGCAAGATAAAAATAGAGTGACCACTCATTGGGAGGCAGAGCTTGATGGAGCCCCCATCAATTGGGTTCAAAAGGTCAGGATGGAAGAAAAATCTCAGGAAATGACCTTTGAGGCCATAGAGGGGGATTTTGATGTCTTTAGAGGCAAATGGTGTGTATTTGAATGTGATAAAAGGGTGTGCCTTAAACTATTGATTGAGTACAGGCTTGGTATCCCGGTAATTGAAGAGGTATTGGGCCCCATACTTGAGGAAAAGGTAAGGAACAATAGTAAGGACATGCTGGAGGCAATCGTAAAACAAATGCAAATATCAA
>CAZNJP010000218.1:0-2767 GCA_964573345.1 uncultured Syntrophobacter sp.
TAAAGAAGACAGTCACTGCACCCTTTGCCCCTTGACACTTTACTTAGTGGGTCTAAAAGTTTTAAAGAATAACTTCTAAATTTTGGGGAATGTTCAATATCTATTATAACTCAGGCCACCATTTTTTACAGGAATTATAAGACAACTATAGATGAAGTGCAAAAGATAATAAATGCATTTTGGGGGATGTGTTAGGCGGATTATCTTCCAAATAAAAATGTAAGCCCTATCTTTGCCCATCCATATTTGTGGTCAAATGTGGTCTGGGAGTATCTATTGTACATAAATGGCAGTACACCATTAAACTGCCTGTTTAGATAGATACCACCTATAGTAAATATCACATTTTTTCTAAAGGAGTAGTTTATATCTATTTTTATGATATGGTTTTTTGGCTCATAATCAAGTTCTTTTTCCCTATTTACTGAAACATAATCGTACTCTATATGAGTTAAGGTCTTAAATGGGGTCTTTATAAGAAGGCTTATACCTATCTTCCAGTAGCCCTCATTCCTGTTTAGGTTCGACAATTTTAACAGTCTATCCTTATACTCATCAGGTAGATAATCTATAACATTTTCTATGAGATTTTGCCCTACCTTTGTCCTTATCCAATTTCTGCCATACTCAAAAAAAATATTTGGATAAAAGTGTTCTGTAGTCTTTCCAAGAGTAATTCTCCAGTATATGTTATAGTCTTTCATATTCCTTATATCTACCTCTTCTATTTTATGTTTTATGATCATATTTTCTGTCTCATATTTAAGCCAGACATGTTCGTTAACTTCTGTGCTAAGTTTTGTAGAAAGTTCTGGAATCATTTTATTAATGTAATAATTTATCTGAAAAGGATCTGTAAAAGTTTGATCATTTGCTATGTTTCCCCTTGTGCCAAAATCAAATGAGATGGATGGGAAAAGACCTCCTTCTTCTCCCCTTAAGTTTCTTCTTAGCCCAAGACAGTAGCTTTTTACCTTTAGTTTACTGCTCCCATAGTCTATCCACCTATAGGTAAAATTGCTTAAGATAGATAGCCTTTCAGTCAACCCATAGTTTAGCCTTATGGGGAGGTCATAGTAGTTTCCCAGCCCACTAACAGCAAACTTTTTGCCAATAGTCTTTAATTCCTTTCCCTTTACATCAAATATATCAATGGTATCATTTACCATCCCATAGGAAATATTCATCTCCCACATCCCTTTTGGCAGGGTAAGGGAGGTTGGGTAGTCCCTTATATAGTTAAGGTGTAAATCCTGGCCAGTTGATGGGATAGCCCATAAAAAAATAAGCATAAATATGAAGAGCCTATTGAAAATTTTCATAACAACTCCCAAAGCAAGTGATTGAGGTTGAATCTTTGTCACTTTTTGTGGCTGCCCCACCTTTTAAAAAGAGATGGCCTATTTGATACAATGCCCTAAATTTATTCTTTAAGGCCTTAAAAATATATTGATTTTTAATGTTTTTAAGAACCGTATCTACAACCAGACTAGGATAGTCAACATCTCCATACTTTCCTATAATATCTAGCACTATTTGATTGTTAAGCATAGCAAATAACATGTTTAAATCTCTATTAGAAAGGCTTGAAAAAAAACGATGGATTAACATGCCAATAAAAAGCTCCTTTCCGATTTTCTCTTGCCATTTTTTTTCATAAAGAGCTAGTGCTTCCTCTGATGTATCTTCAGAAAGTGCACACCTAGCAGCTACCTCACCAGCTATCTTGCTACAGACTATCCCTGGGTATAGACCACCACCAGAGGCAGGCTTTGTCTGAGCTGCAGCATCACCCACTACTATCACCCTATCTGCTACTGTCTTTTTTCTTACACCAATGGGTATAATGCCTACATTATAATCTAATGGCTTACAGTTAATTTTTTCTAAAAGTGCCTTTAGGTAACGAAATATGTCTCTTTTTTTATTGGTGGCCAATCCCACTCTAGCTATGCCTTCTTCTGCAGGTACTACCCAGGCAAAAAATCCAGGCGCTATCTGATTATCAAAGATAATTTTCAAAAAATCGACCCTTTTTGGTTCATAAGGCACAATTGCCTGAATACCAAGAAGAAATTTGTTAGGCAGGGGTAAATTTACCCATTTTGCCACCTTACTCTTTGGGCCATCAGCACCGATGATTACCTTTGCATTCACTTTATAAGTGTGCTCATTTCTTTTAAGTTTTACTTCATTACCATCAAAGGCCACTGCTTTTGTAGAAAAAAGGACCTCTGCACCAGCTTCCTGTGCCTTTTCAAGGAGTTTTCTACCAAATAGTAGACGGTCAATAACCACAGCTCTGGCATCCTTTGCTTCAATTTTAAGCTTTCTACCATTTGGGGTATAGATAATGCCCCCCCTGATTTCTCTAACCACAACCTCTTTATCCATTCCTGCTTCTTTTAAACATCTTGGGCTTACAAGACCTGTACATGGGCCTAGCTTACCTTGAGTGTTATTTTTTTCAACAAGCAGTACCTTTGCTCCACAACTTGCAGCCGTATTTGCTGCAACTGCCCCTGAGGGACCTCCACCTATAACAAGCACATGATAATTACCAAGATTTCTCATGTTTTTTTGATATATTTTTGATATATTAATGTTAATTATTTGTCAATAATATTTAAATAATTTTAATAAGCTGCAACAATTACCCCTGCTGAAACAGCAATTTGATATAGGATTGTTGTTATATCCTTTATATTTCTTATCCAGGCAATCTTTTCTAACCTTTCAGGAACAACAATGGTATCACCAGGGTCAA
>CAZNJP010000219.1:0-2726 GCA_964573345.1 uncultured Syntrophobacter sp.
CTGTAACCTGAGTCTCGACAGTAATGGCGTGAGTTTCATTGTCAGGTTCCATCATATAACCTGAAAGACCTAAGTTTGAAAAACCGAACATAAACACCACTGTTAAAACTAACATCCCCATCATTTTAAAAATTTTACTCATCCAAAACCCCGTCCAAAATTTTTTGTTTAAGCTGTTCTAACCCACTCCTCAAACCTAAATGTCAAGATTTTTCCCACTTGCGCCAGGAAAGCAAGAGATTGCTTCGCTTGCAATGAGCTATAAGGCCTTGGTTGCGATAAAACACTCATTACGGAGTACGCAGTCCGAAGCAATCTGGACAAAAATCGTCTTCTTAAGGAAAACTTTGCCAATTTATTTTCTTATATCGAGAAAAAGCAAGCAGATTAAGATTTACCCTTAGGGGCAGGCTTGCTAATAAAGATTTCTTTGTTTTCTTCAATCATATTTATGACAGCGCTTGCAGTACAAATTTGGAAGGCATAATCAGCCGGGAGCTGGGAAGCCAAACCAAGCTCTGCCGTTATCAAGAAATCATCACCTGAAACTGTTATGAAGCGAAAGACATTGGCACCCACCTTTGTTCCAGAGACCCAGCTTTCCTCAAGTGTACTCCAGATAACCTCAGAGGTGTTCATATCCACCAGCCGCAACTCAATCCCTACTCTGGCTATCGCTCTTTGAAAGTTAACACCGTATCCCTGGATATTTATACCTCCACCACCGGTATAGCGGTCAACATGGTAATAGACTATTGCCCCGGTTACTATATAGTTGGCACCAAAGAGTCCACCCTTTGGCCCTCCACGCTGAATCAGGCCTACTTGTCTGACTTTTTTATCACTGCCTCGCCTGTAATCATGACTTAGCTTATACTCTTGATCTATGAGTCGCATATTTGCGCCTTCCCGCTCTACCACCGCCCTTGGTCCCAGGGCCTTGTAAAGTATGTGGCATAAGATATGCCGTCCACCCTGAGTCACGGCCCGAGAGTAGCGATATTGGTCTGCATCCTTAAACTGCCCTGTTTCATCCATAAAAAGACCCACTGTAACCCGAATATCCTTCCTTATCTTGCCTCTGAGCCCCTCGAGTTCTTTGATAACCCCAAGGTTTACTCTGGTCACTTTCTCAAGAATAGGTTTTTCAACCTGGGTAAAAGAAATAATGCATCCCGACGAGGTACTCAACAAGATGCAGATCAAAAATAAAGAGAAGATATACTTTTTACTCATTCTGGCTAGGCGAATATGCATGATGGTTTTCTTCGCTTCTCTATTTGCTAACGTTTAATCCGGCATCATTAAAGGTAGTATCGCCTAGATCGATAGGGCCTCCCCCTGATGCAAAATCTCCAAAATCATAGTTTTCTATATTTGTAGGACTATTAGTAAAATAATCGTAATAGTAGTATGGGCTGTAGATATAATCATGAAGAGCCCCGGGACCGTGCTTAATAACTATAGCTGTACTCAAGAGGTCCCCGTAGGACACAGGAGCTCCTCCAGCAAAGGTGTGAGGTTCCCATCTCATTAAATCCCCTGCTTTGGCCTTAGTGGGTATATAAAGCAATGTGAAAAACAGAAAGATTCCAACCATGACAAAAAATATTTTTTTATTCATTGTTTTGTCCTTCTCCTCCCTTTTCATTAGTGTTATTGCCTTCTTCGGGTAAAAGGATAAACGGGTCTGTAACCTGGTATTCCTCATACCGGGTCTGGGTAGGGACGGCCCCACCAGGTGCATATGGATCGAACATAAGCCCTGTACCCTTAAGCTGCTTGTCTACAGTTCTTTTTGCAGCCGAATTTGGAATCACTATTATCTCTTGTTCAGGAAATTCAGAAGATATGGTGTCATGTTCTGTTTCATTATCAGCAGAACCCACTTCTTCAGGATGCCCATAAACCATTATGGTTGGGACCAAAAGTGCCACCAAAAATATTACCAAAAAGCATTTTAACATTTACAAACCCCTCTTCTTAACTTACTCCAAATATAAACCCAAGTCAAGAAGAGGGATATGAGCAACTTTATGAATCTTATTCAGATGAAAGCTCGTACTTGCCATAGAAATGACCAAAATCTCCATCAACACCATAATGATATGTAACGCTTTCAGGCGTTTTGCCCCTTTCTAGGTAAACCCCCTCAACCCCTACTGCTAATCGACCAGAGCCCTCTTCTGCAGTTAATATATAGCCAACTTTTGGAACTGTGGTATTTATCGACCCCTTAGAATCAAATAACTCGATCCTGCTAACCTCTATACCGGCCCCCATGGCACCAGCAAAGCATTTGTCGTTTGCACCTTGTACCGCAGCCTTCTCTTTCACGCCTAAGATACTTCTGCCAGATTGCCCCTCAAAAATAGCTGTGGTATTTGTCTCTATAATACTAGTAGATGTGGTATAAAGAGAATTGTTCATCACAATACCTGCCCCGTCGATTCCACGAACTTCAAGAGAATATCTGGCCCCAGGTTGAGCCACATTTCTATTATAACCTGATTGCACTTGTATATTTCCTGTAGTATCATCTAGCTCAGAAGACAAATTAAATTTCATACCAGCCTTTGCTGGTTTACTGATGACCATACCTACCAGGGAACAAATGATTAAAAAGAAAAAAATTCTTGTTTTCATTTCGGCAACCCTCCCTTCCCGTTTTGGGATAAGTGGCTTTGCGCCCCAGCCTTCCGACTGGTTTGCCTTTTTCGATGAAA
>CAZNJP010000220.1:0-2712 GCA_964573345.1 uncultured Syntrophobacter sp.
AGGTTGTTTGAGATCATTTTGTTTTGAGATTTTCAAAATATACTCTAGCACTTTCCAGCAAAAATACCCGTTTAAAAGGGCAACATTTACTGCAAAATAGTATGCAAATCGGTTTTGTCCTAGTGTAGCAAGCAACATTACTAAACTCCAGACAAGAAACAATATCCTCTCCTGATTCTTCTTAAAAGCACTATAAATTATCAAGCCAAAAGATATAATAGCAATAAAAAAACTTGTATTAAAATAGTGCCATGCCCTCTTTAGTGAAAAAACACCATGGAGAAATAAAAGCGGCTGTACCTCTTTGATGGTTAGTGCCTTCCCTTTTGGCATGAATATACCAAATTTTTTTAACATAGAGATTAACAAGGAAGGGGAAACAATATAGAAGGTCAGTAGGCCCACTAGGGCAAGGCCAAGCAATATCACTGGATAATAGACCGTTTTTATGTTTTTGGCGGTCATTAATCTAGAGACACTGCTTAATAGCAAAAATGTTAATGCACCAATTGCCAGAGATATAAGGTGCATAGCCCCTAGTGCCCCTTGATGCAAAAAGGGGACAATCATTATCAAGGCAATAGAAAAAGAAGGAAGACCAATTATGCATAGATAGTCGGTTGAGTTACCTCTTAGATGATCAGTGGTGTATTGAATTATCGTATAGATGAATATTATAAATATAAAAAGTAGGCCACCTACCCAGGAGAGGATGTATATCCCCAAAAAGAATCCACTCAATAGAGAATAGAGTAATGAGATCTTTATATTTCTCCAATGCCCATTTGCTATTTGACTAAAGGTTATCTTATCTTTCCTTGCACTTTTAAGTGCTAGGATCAAGAAGAGGACGGCTATGGTGCTAAAGAGGACCTCGGCTACGTGATGATCAGTAAATCCTAGTAGAGAACGAAGCAGGAATTGGCCTGGCAAAATAGCAATTAAAGCAGCGGAGAACAAACCAATATTGCGATTAAAGAGTTCTTTACCAATAAAATATACTGGCACAGTGATTAGGGCCCCCAAGATGGCAGGAAAATATGCACTTATAGTCTCTATAGTCTGTAGAGAGGGATTTCCTAAACCAATTGTCCATATAATAAACCCAAGAAGGAGATCAAAAAAAGGGGCAAAAGCCACATTCTGCCCAGTGGGATAAAAGGTATATGGATCAAATGAAATCCTATAAGGAAAATGATGCAGCAGATTTTCTACTAGCCTTACATGATACCATGAATCAAAATATTTAAATTTAACCCTATCACCAATAAAAACATCTTTATAAGGAAAATACACCCGGAGAAACAAGGCAATGCCAAAGACTATAAGCAATGTTAAAGCACATATCACACTAGTGCTTCTTTGGTTAAAAGCCAAATATTTTTTCATTGCTTAACCCTAAACTTTCTAATTAAAAAACAAGAAAATCGTTTAGTCAAGATAAGGTTATATAGTAATTAGCTTGAATCTTTGAGGGAAAAAATATAAAATAGACATATGCCTAAGAGGCTGGATTTAACGATGTTGAATCTACATTAGCAAAATGGAAGTATCAATAATTATCCCTGCATATAACGAAGAAGAAGCCATTGGTAAGGTAATAACCGAGCTTTTAACCCTATTAGGCCATAACCGTAAGTCATTTGAAATTCTTGTTGTGAATGATGGTTCTACTGATAAAACAGAAGAGGTTGCAAAAAGATATCCATGTCGGGTTATTTCTCACAAAACTAATAGAGGAAAAGGAGCAGCTATTAGAACTGGAATAGCGAATGTAAAGGGGGATAAAATTGTCTTTATCGATGCTGATGGGACATACCCTACTGAATCAGTGCTAAAATTGATAGAGTTGCTTGATAGATATGATGCAGTATTCACAATTAGAGATAAGAGAAATATCTCTTTTATAAATAGAATAGGGAATAGAATCTTTAACTTATTAGCCAAGATTCTTTGCCATTCTTATTGCTCTGACCTTTTATCTGGTTTATATGCCTTGAGAAAAGACGTAGTAAACCAGATAGAACTAGAGTCAGAGGGTTTTACGATCGAGACTGAAATAGCCATAAAAACAGCAAACATGGGGGCGAAAGTAACCGAGTTTCCTATTGGATATAAGCCACGGATTGGTAAATCCAAGCTAAGGTCTTTTAGGGATGGCTACAAGATCCTTAAAATGATACTTTCTTTAATTATATGGTACAATCCCCTCCTGTGTTTTATCTTACCAGGTCTTGTCCTTTTTGTAGCTAGTACTATCTTAACGGGATTGACATTTCAAGGATCATTTAAAATATCAAATATTTCTCTAGATTTTCATACACTCACCTTTGGCGAAACAGGAATTTTGGCAGGTTTTCAGCTCATCGTTTATGGATTCCTTATGGAAATTTACTCTATAACCCATAAATTTAAGAAACCCAGTATTATAACAAAGTTTATACGACCTGTATTTTATCGGTTTTTGTTCCTTGTTGGTACATTATTTTTTATGTTTGGTTTGACAAAGGGATTATTTTTATTCAACAAATGGGCACATACTGGGTTTGGTAATTTCTATGAAACAAGGTCTGTAATCCATTCAATATTTTTTATCCTTTTTGGTTTACAAATGCTCTTTTCATCACTAATAGCCTCTGCTTTTATCAAGGAGTTATTCAGGATTAAACAGGATATGAGACCATGAATCAATTAGTCAAGACAAATATTTCT
>CAZNJP010000221.1:0-2691 GCA_964573345.1 uncultured Syntrophobacter sp.
GGCTATCTGTTTTGCCACAACAGGAAATTTTGTCCCAAACTGCTCAAAGCTGGGCCAGATTTTTGGCCAAAGCCTTTCGACAGTGCCTATACCCTGTTTAACAGCAAAAGCAGTAGTAATTCCTGCTGTAAGTGCTAGCCATAAGGGCATTGTAGTTGAAATGGCTGAGCTAACTGTTACGGCTGCACCACTAACTAAAGCACCCTTACCAATACTGCGGCAAAACATCTCCCAATTGAACTCACCTTTTGTCCAGTCTTTTGCCCTGATAACCTTGTAAATAGCAAACCCAGCTACTGGAAGCATTAAGGGATTTGCTCCAGCTATGGCAGAAAAGATTAAAGAACCCGCAATTTCTGCATTCATTTCTACACTCTTATGGCCTAAAAGAACAGCTACCAAACCTAAGGCTCCACCAAATACCTCCATTGCGTTTATGGTCAAGGCATCTGCTATGTAAAGTTTAGAGACACTAAATGGGGCTAAAAAATGGGCTATGTTATTAAATGTGTCGCGCGATAATGAAAAAAGGGGATTTATACCAGAAACAGAAAACATATCTCTTGTTAAATGTTCACCTGCTTCAAACAATTCCCGCAATAAACTATCATCTGGTCTAACATCGTGAACTGCCTTTAAGGCACCCCAAATAGTATGATTTCCATCTAATAGATGGTGGAATAGTGAACTACTGCCCTCCCCTGAAAGATATACTGAGTCAATTGCCTTATCGTAGGCGTCAAAATTGTGATTAAAGTGATCTGCCAACCACTTTCCCAGAGAATGGGCAATTCCCCAGCCTTCACCGGCACGCTCTATAAGCATCCCTTGTGATATTCCAGCCCATTCTAAAAGCTCCTTTCTGGTTTCATAGGTAAACCAGGGTTTTCTTTCACCACTTGAATAACGGCTAACACCAAGTCTATGACCCCTTTTTCTTTGTTCTATTTCCTCTTTAAGCTTATCTCTCATCCCTCTGCCTCTCTTAAGGGTTTTAGGGTATTTTTTATATATTCAATTGCTGTATTTACTTTTGTTAGATATTTTGATATTTCTACACTAAGCTTGTGATAATCTTTAGAGGTAAGGTTTCCAGAGATTTCTCTTTCCCATTTTTCTATAATATTGTTAACGCAATTTATAGATGCATTGTGAATTAGCTCATAAAGGCTACTATATTCAGTCTTTTCCTTTTTAACCTTTATTTTTATTCCGTTATTGCTTTTAATTAATTTTTCTTCTCTTTTAGTCCTTTTTAGATAAAGCAGAGAGGTAAGTACCTTTCCATAGTAAGTCTCAATTAACCTTTTGACCTGGTCCTTACGATTTTCTTTCGCAGACTCTGCTGTAAAGAGAAAGGCAAGGGCAGTTGATAAAAGCGTAATGACTGCAGCGGGCGGGAGGACAGCGGCCAAGGCATATTCCAGAGTATGCCAGCCTGCAGCCAGGCCAGCCACTGTTGCTATGCTGGTAGCAGCACCGCTTGTTAGAACAGTAGTAGAAATATCAAGATTTAATGGAAGTGAGATGGACTCACCCTTAACAGAACCCATTAGTGATTCAGTAACTTTCAAATCAGGTGGGGATTCTAAGGCCTTCTTTTCCCAGGCCTTTTGGAAATTATCTTGGGCCTTTTTAAATATGCTTTTTAACTCTTTTTCCAAAATTTCCTTGCCAAATTCGGCTTCGATAGCCTGTTCAAGCCATGTCTGGTGCCATTTGTCATCCTCTATTACTTTTAGGCCAGCCTTTTCCATTGCCCAGTCAATTCCTTTTCCCAATGGCTTTAAAAATGTATCAGTAAGTCTTTCCTTTGCTCCGAATTCTATATCTATCTTGTCGCAAAGTCTTTTTCTCTTCTTATCAAAAAGTCTTTCTATATCGTCTAATAGGCCTGCAACAAGCTTTTGTTCTGTCTCAGCTGCAAATGCCTGTAAATCGGCCTTTCTTCTTGCCATTGTTTCTGAATAAGAAATAAATGGCGATAGCTTCACTTTGATTTCATCAGCAGTAGTTTCAAGTGTATTCTGTAAGTTCTCCAATGCAAATACCATTTTTGTTGTCAGCCTTTTGGCCCTTAAAAATTTACCTTTATGTTGTTCCACCCATTTGCTTATCCTACCTGAACACTGCTCAATTGTAGGGCTGAAACTCTCTTCTATCATTTTCCCATTTTCGGCATCTTTAGACTTAAGGCCCTCAAAAACACTTTGAATGTCCACATTAGATGAAGTAATTTCGTCCAATTTTTTGGTCAGATTCTCAAACAATATCTTCATTTTTACTTTTCTATTCTTTAAATTCAACGATATATAACGTTATTCTGACTTTTTTAGTAGCTAATTTAATAGTATCATAGTAGGGTATAATCTTTTCATCGTAGGTGAGAGGTTTGGTGACATAGATGATTTTTTGTATTCCAAGCCCCTCTATCTGGTTTGTCACTTTTTGAGCAAGAGAAGAAACTTCCTCTGATTTTAGTAAGTGGTCATAATAGGGAATGGGTTGGCAGGCATTGACAAGGCCAAATTCTCCAGAAAGAATAAAAAAATCTAGTCCTATACAAAGGGCAGCAGCATAAACTCTTGAGATACGAAAACTGCAATATCGCTGAATAGCCGGAATTTTTTCTTTTGTTTTATTTTTTGCAAACGAACAATAAGTGCAAAAAACTTCCATTACTTTTGCTTT
>CAZNJP010000222.1:0-2664 GCA_964573345.1 uncultured Syntrophobacter sp.
CTTCTCATCACCTTTTCCTCGACATAAATATCTGGCTATTGGAAATCCCTTGTAACCTGCCCGCAACGCGAGCAAGCTTGCTTGCGAGGCGGGCGGGTATGTGCCATTTTCATCTATAACCTCTCTTTCATAGTAGCCTATGAATTGTGCACAATCTACACCCCCACATATAGGACAGCTATTATTAATATCTAGAAGCAAATCAAGTATCTCAAAAAGATCATTGTTTTTTCCATTGACTTTTTTATAATATTCAGCTAATGTTTCTCTTGTAAATATTTGGATCTGGATAGTTGGCAGATTATGCAGATTTTTGATGGTCTGCCAACTAGCCTTTTATTTTTTTCTGCCTAGGTGACTTTATTTATCTATTTTTTCCTCACTGCTAATTAATCCATTTTATCACTCCCGCCCGCCTCGCCTGAGCGAGAGCGATGGCGGGCAGGTCAGGTTATTTTAATTCTCTTATTTTTACCCTTTATCTGGAATTATAATTTTGTTTATTACACCCAAAGACGGCTATTTTGATCTCAGCAAGTTTCCGATTGATGGCTTGCAAGAACAAACGTTGAGTAAAGACGCTGAGGAGTTTCATTCTGGTTGCAGTGTGCTTCAGACTATGCATCAGCACCATCGACCAGAAGCGGGTGTATAGTTACTAGGGCTATTGCATCATTATCGAAGTGACCTTAAGAGGCTTATGGTAGTCGTAGAGAAATTATGGGGATTCCATACTGCAGAATGTGCCGATGCTTTGTTTTCGGAACTTCTACGGGTGAAGAGCTCAAATACTACCCGGAAATATCTAAGCACCGTTATAAAAGTGTTGTCTCACTTCCCCAATGAAATCGTTCAAGAAGGTTTCCAAAAACTCGCTAAAGACAGGTCATTTTCTCACAGAATGCGTAAGAAATTTCGCGATATCCTTGAAATGAAGCGCTACAACTCTCCTGGTTATTAAAGTCTAACGTATTAAGTGTATCAAAAACAATGCATCATGTATCCTGAATAGAAATTTCAGAGATAAGGGCTTCTACCAATCTTATAACCTTTGGTCCTGCCTCACCAGCGACGGCAATTACCTTTTCAATAGGGGTAGGCTTATAATTATCAGGTAAATTCACATTGGTAATCACTGATAGACCCAAGATGCGTAGGCCACTATGTACCCCTATAATTACCTCTGGCACTGAAGACATGCCTACAGCATCTGCTCCTATAAGCCTTAAAAATCTTGTCTCTGCTGCTGTTTCCATACTGGGGCCTGCTATAGCAACATAGACACCTTTATGCACCTTAATTCCTTCTTTTAAGGCAATTTCTTCTATTAATTTAATAAATTTTCTATCATAGGGCTCTACCATGTCAGGAAACCTAATACCCCACTCATCTATATTCGGCCCCCTTAAAGGGTTATCTCCCATAAGGTTGATATGGTCTGTGATAATCATAATACTGCCTTCCCCAAATAAGGGGTTTAGACCACCTGCTGCATTTGAAATGATAAGTACCTTTATCCCTAATTCAGCCATCATCCTGACAGGAAAGGTAATCTCATTCATGGAATAGCCTTCATAATAATGAAGGCGGCCCTCAAAGGCCAAGATGGGTTTTTCTCCTAGATATCCTGATATAACCTGGCCCTTGTGGCCAGGTGCAGTAGAGACAGGAAAATAAGGGATGTCTTTATATAAAACAATACTATCTTTTTTTATCCTTCCAGTAGCCTTACCCAATCCTGTACCCAAAATAATGCCTATTTTAGGGGAAATGCTGATTTTTGCCTTAATGAATTGACTAGCCTTTTCTACTTGTTTTTTATATTTTAATAGGTTATTTTCTGCCATATCTGTGTTTAAATTACTAAAAAGTTTTTAAAAATCAAGGCCTATAATTGACAAATCGGCATCCTTTGGCATAAGCTTAATTACTTAATTAAAAGATGATTCCTTTGAGAGACACAATTTCTTCTAGAACGTTTCCTGTAGTTACCATTGGTTTGATAATTACAAATCTTCTCATTTTCTTTTGGGAAATCTCTTCAGGGCCAAATTTACAGCAATTGTTGTTTACCTATGGGTTGATGCCTAAAAAATATTTCTTGGTTTCACATTTGGACCGATACCCACCACTTTTCACTTTCATGTTCCTGCATGGTGGTTGGATACACGTTCTTGGTAATATGTGGTACCTCTGGATATTTGGCGATAATGTAGAAGATGCTATGGGACATAGGAGATTTTTATTATTTTACATATTATGTGGCATTACAGCAGGATTTACACACATCTATACCCACCCATCTTCCCCGCTCCCTACCATTGGAGCTAGCGGTGCTGTCTCTGGGGTAATGGGAGGGTATTTTGTCCTGTTTCCTTATGCCCGTATTACTACACTGCTGCCTATTTTCTTTTTTATATCAATCGTTCAGATACCTGCTATATTCTTTTTATTTTTCTGGTTTATGATTCAATTTTTCAATGGCACATTCTCTATTGTTTCCCCTCATGCATTTGGTGGAGTAGCATGGTGGGCTCACATTGGAGGTTTTATCTGGGGCATAATCTTGGTACTTATATTTAAAAAAAGAAAAAGATAATCTCTATTTAGCAGAAATTTGGAAACTGAAATAATCCCTCCCTTACCAAGACTAATTCTTAGCCA
>CAZNJP010000223.1:0-2659 GCA_964573345.1 uncultured Syntrophobacter sp.
ACTCAGAAAACTTTTTCAAGGAGATGATAGCCCGATTCCACCTTACCCTGAACGGTGAACTCTGAACCTGTGAACGCTTACGAAAAAGGTAAGTTAAGGCAGGCCTTGGATTGTGGTTACATTTTATTTTCGTAAGCATTCAGCCATTAGCAGTCAGCTTTCAGCTTTTTTTCAAATACCACCCATTGATTCACTTCATCATATATAATCTCAAATCTTTTGATATCCGCCTTGTGCATTAATTCTTTTAATGCCTTGGGATTAAATTTTCTTCTCCTTTTTTCCACACGCTCTTCCCAATCATCATAGATTTCTTTAATCTCTTTAGCAACCTTTGTTTTCAAGGCCATATTACCAAATCCTCCGCCTACCATCGCCTTACCACCTGGCTTGAGCACACGAAGGATTTCCCTTATGCCCTTAACTTTATTTTCCCAGAAGAAAAAAGAGCCGCGACTTATAGTCATATCAAATGTTTTATCCTTAAATGGGAGACAGGATGCGTTACTACAAACCCATTTAATCTTTTGTAAAATTGTAGTCCGATCTTTTTTTTTCAGGAGCTCTTTTGCTATTATTAGGGTCTCTACATTTATGTCTATCCCTATTATTTTTGACTTTAATTTCTTTGCTACTTCATAGGCCAAAAGCCCAGGGCCTGTGCCTATTTCCAGACATAGGCCTTGACTTATCTTAAGCCTGTTTAACATCTGCTCTGCCACTACAGGGTAAATAGGTGCAAATATGGTATTAGCAACCTGGGCAAATTTTTTAACATCCATTATCCAGTCAATTTCTTTAATTCATTACAAAAGACCTCATATGTATCTTTCCCATAGAGACAGAAGATAAGCTTTTCTAGCTGAGTTTCTCCCCTCAGGTATTCAACGGTTGCAGAAAGCATGACTTTAGCAGCACGGTCTTTAGGAAAGCCAAAGATACCTGTGCTTATGGCTGGAAAGGCAATGCTCTTTAATCCATATTTATCTGCCAATCTTAGGCTGTTTAAGGTAGTTAATCTTAGCTTATTTTCTTCATCTCCTTCTCCTAAACGTGGCCCTACTGCATGTATTACATATTTTGCCTTAAGCCTCCCTGCTGTTGTGATTACTGCCTCACCTGCCTTAACCTCTCCAATCTTATTGCACTCTTCCTGAATTACCTCCCCTCCTGCCTTAAGTATTGCACCTGCTACTCCGCCTCCCATAACCAAACTAGGCCCTGCTGCATTTACAATGGCCTCTGTATCTAGTTTGGTAATATCTCCCTCCATCAATTCAATTTCTGTTTTTTCTATCTTTTCCTTCATTTTACACCCCCATTTTTTCTCCCCAAATATATTTATGTATTTGTAATTGTAGTCTTACAGGCAAATGGTCAGCCAATATCCAAGAGGCCAAAAGCTCTGGTGATAATATATTAAATACAGGTGAGCATAAAATCTTACAGCGTTTTGCAATTCTATATTCTGAGATGACTTCTTTCGCCCATTCATAGTCTTTTCTATCGCCAATAACAAATTTCACCTCATCCCTTTTAGATAGATAGTCTATATTTTCCCAATGCATATATTTAGTCATGTCACTACTAGGGCACTTTAAGTCCAAGATCTTAATTACTTTATCAGGCAATTGATTTATAGGCAAACTACCATTTGTTTCTAGCAAAATTGTATAATTCTCATTTAATAATCTTTCCATTAAGGGAATTACATTTGATTGCAGGAGTGGTTCACCCCCAGTAATACAGACCAGCCTTACTTTGTGTTTATGTACAAATGCTATAATCTCTTCTAAGCTGTGTGTTTCCCCGCCAGTTAGGGCATAAAATGTGTCACACCACTTACATCGAAGATTACAGCCACTAAGACGGATAAATATACAGGGTAGCCCTGCATAACTAGATTCTCCTTGAATACTATAAAAGAGCTCAGTTATGAGCAAATCTGGCATTACAAACCTAAGAAAATTTTTATTAAAAGGCGCAACGGAGGTAAAATAAAGTAATCTACAAGGCCTGTAGCCACTAATAGTAAAAGGAAAAATACACCGTAAATTTGAAACCTTTTAAATACAAGTAGCCATTTAAATGGTAAAAAGGCCTCTAATATATGGCTTCCATCCAAAGGGGGAATAGGTAATAGATTAAAACAGGCCAGGCCCAAATTTATGATTACACTTGTTTGTACCATAAAAAACAAAGGTTTTACTATCTTTAAAATAGGGCCATGTAAATAGAGTCCACCCATATAGCGATAAATTAAGGCAAATATTATTGCCAGTAAAACATTACTCATTGGCCCAGCCAGGGCCACCCACAACATATCCCTCTGTGGACTTTTAAAGTAGCGGGCGTCTATGGGCACAGGCTTTGCCCAACCAATCATCCCTGTTATAAGAAATACCAGTGTTCCCCACAAATCCAGGTGTTTAAAAGGATTTAGGGTAAGTCGTCCATAGGTCCTTGGTGTAGGGTCTCCTAGTCTATCTGCTATATACCCATGAGACATTTCATGGACTGTAACCGCTAAAAGGATAGGGGGGATCAGAATGATCAATTCCTGTAGCTTTCCAATAATATCCATGTGTCTTAAATTTATTCAGTTTTAATGGTATGTCAAGTAAGCGAAGCTTGCTCCTTATTATTTATAAGCACTTTT
>CAZNJP010000224.1:0-2645 GCA_964573345.1 uncultured Syntrophobacter sp.
GGCCAAATCAAGAGGTTGGTTACTTTTTGTGGCAGCAAATATGATCACAGCATCTACCCCATTTCCTTTTGTTACCTTCCTTACCAAGTTTATAAATTCATCCTTATCAAAACTCCCTACCTCAGCACCAGTTTTTAAGGCCATATCTACCCTGTTTTTTTGCACATCAAAACCAATTACATGGCATCCAGCACTATTTAAAAGCTGAACTGCTATTTGCCCAATAAGCCCCATTTCAATAACTGCTACATACTCTCCTAAATTCACATATGCCATCCTTAATGCCTCTAAGGCAATGCCTCCTAAAGCAGCAAAAGCAGCCTCCCCAAATGAAATGTAGTTATTAGTTGATTCGTTATTGGTTATTAGTTTTTCAGTTTTGCTATTTTTCCTATTAACTAATAACGAATAACCAGTGACTGCTTTTCTTAGGATTTTTGCACACAAATTCTCTGGAACTAAAGCAACTTCTGTATGGCCAGCATATCCTGAGCCAGTACAGGCCACATAATCGCCAACCGAAAACTCCAAAACACCCTCTCCTACATCAATAACTATGCCAGAAGATGAATAACCTAATAGAACTGGTGTATCTAATCTTCCCATGGCCTGATGATAAGCCTCCATCACCCCTTCAGTCCTTGCCTTATTTATCACCTGTCTTACCAAATCAGGCCTGGCTATTGCCTTACCTAAAAGGCTTTTCTTAGCCATTTCAATCATATGTTTTTCTGTGCCAATGCTCACTAAAGAGGCCATAGTTTTAACCAATATATGCCCCCTTTTAACAGAAGGCACTGGCAATTCAACCAGCCTAAGCTCCCCGGTCTTATAGGATTGAATCAATTGTTTCATAGTCTAAGATTTTCTGTCTGTTTGATAATGCTCTTAACGATATTTAAAGCTCTTTCTGTATACCTTTTTGTAGGTGCACCTGAGGGCAGAAGCCCTAAATCAGAAGGTAGGAAGCAAGAGTGTTTGTAAATAAAATTTATAAGTTGACTTTCACTGGAAATTTTAAAAGAGATTTTTCTTTAATGGATCAGATAAGAAGGTCGGCTGTTTCTGTAATGGCTAATACCAAATCCCAATTCCTCAAATCTATTAACTTTTGCCACTCTTCTTCTTTAAGTAATTAAACCAATTCAACCAATCAACCTTTAGTCATTATCTTTCTATCCTTATTTTCATCCATTTACCTTCAACCTTTAACCATTAACAGTTTAACTCTTCAACCCTCGGCTGCTTCTCTTTAAAATGTTGAGAAGTGGAAGTTAAGAGGTCTATGCAGTTACTTTTTCAGCAAGATCTTAAAGCCTGCCTGCTCAAAGTGGTGATCTGTAGAAAATGCT
This sequence comes from uncultured Syntrophobacter sp., assembly GCA_964573345.1. Taxonomy (GTDB): domain Bacteria; phylum Desulfobacterota; class Desulfofervidia; order Desulfofervidales; family DG-60; genus CAZNJP01. Next base: position 1,353 of record CAZNJP010000224.1, read on the forward strand.
TCTTTTATACCGTTCTCTCTCATAACCACAAAACTTGTGCAGTCTGTGAATCCCCATTCCTTGTCTTTCCTACTGGAGTATAAATTCCAAGCCTTTCAAATATTTCTTCATTCACTCTAACAACCTCAATGTCTTCAGAATTCCGTATAGACTCAATAAGTTTGATAGCAGCTTCTCTAAATGGAATTCGGCTAAGACAATTGGCAATTTCCACAATTATATAGTCAGTCATTACAAACTTAGCATTTTTCTCTATCAAGCCGTTTCTCACCAATTTGGCTTTTTCATGGAATTCACCAGATTTATTAATTAAGGCTAACCATGCAGAGGTGTCAATAAATACAATTTTCACTTCTTTAGAATTCCATAGATATAATGGTCATGTTGTAGGGACAGATCAGTAATACCTGTTTCAATAGCGGTATCATCCACTTCCAACAGTGCCTTCCCCTTTTTCCTTTTTTTAGTTTGTAAAAAGAATTCCTTTTTGAGAAAATGAATTAATTTAAGCACTTTTTCTTGCATTTCAACAGGCAGTTCTTCTATTTCTTTTTTTTATTAATTCGGACTGAATTGCCATTATTAAACCCTCCTTCTTTCTCATCATAATTTACACTTCTTCTTGAAAAAATTCAATTTCCTTCACCTTCGAAACTAAAATGCACATCCTTCCTTTTCATCTAATCCTCTCCATGAGCTATCAGCTATGAACTATGAGCTATTTAACCATTCTCTTATAGGTATAAAAGAAAAATCTTGTAAAAGCTTCTTTAGCTTACGGTAAGCTTATTGCCTCTTCGAAAATCACCTCATATCTCTGTGAACATATGTCCAATGAGAAATTTTTCTCAGCATACTTCCGCCCATTTTCTCCAAATTCATGCCTCAGAGCAGGATTTTCATAAAGATTTATTATGGCTTTGCTCAGCCCTTCAGCATCACCAGCTTCTAAGCAGTAGCCACATTGGGCATCTTTTATTATCTTAGGGACATCCCCTTGAAGGGGTAAGCTAGCTATAACTGGCCTTCCAGCAGCCATGATGCTTAATAATTTTGAAGGAACAACGGGTGATAAAACCGTTTTCTTCAGAGTTACTAAACAAATATCTGAGGCTTGTAAAACCAGTGGATATTTTTCCCTAGGCTGCATAGGAACAAAACTGACATTATCAAGATTTAAAGAAAAAGCCTTCTTCTTTAATTTTTCCTTTTCAATACCATCTCCCACCAGCAAAAATTTACCCTCTTTCGTATTTAAGTTGAAAGCTTAGGGCTAAGAAGTCCACAATGCTG
>CAZNJP010000225.1:0-2635 GCA_964573345.1 uncultured Syntrophobacter sp.
TGTCCGAACTGCTTGATTTCTACAGGAAAAAATACTAAAAATAGGTCATGAAGAAACCGAAAATAAGGGATAGGGAGACAGGAGAAGTCCTCAAACGCAGGCTTGCGTTTGAAAAGACAATTGCCAATGTTTCGTCTCGATTTGTCAGTTTCTCTAATATTAATGATGCCATCAATGCCTCCCTGGCCGAGGTGGGCAGATTCAGTGGGGCAGACCGTGTTTATGTCTTCCTTTTTGGAGCAGATGGAACAACAATGAATAATACCCATGAATGGTGTGCTGAGGGGGTAAGCCCCCAAATAGATAACCTAAAGAATCTTCCCTGTGAGATGTTTCCATGGTGGATGGAAAAACTTTATAAGGGGGAAATTATTCATATTGAAGATGTCTCTAAACTACCGCTTGAGGCGGAGGCAGAAAAGGAGATATTGCAAAATCAGGATATCAAGTCACTCCTTGTCCTACCATTATATGTGAAAGGGAAGTTAGCTGGATTTATTGGCTTTGACGATGTCACAGAAACCGGAGAATGGAGTGAGGAAGATTTACTACTTCTGCGCACATTTTCTGAGATCATTGGCAATGCCATCGGACGCAAACAAATGGAAGATGCACTTTTAGAACAAGAGGCAAGATATCGAACAATTTTTGAGACTACAGGAACTGCGATGGTAATCGTTGAGGAAGATACAACGATATCTCTGGTAAACAGGGAACTTGAAAGACTTACTGGTTACTCTAAGGAGGAATTAGAGGGTAAGAAAAGCTGGACAGAGTTTTTTGTAAAGGATGACTTGGAGAAGATGAAAAGATATCATTATCTAAGAAGGATTAACCCAGAAGCCGCCCCAAGAAATTATGAATCTAGGCTCATTGATAAATGGGGCAATATTAAAGATGTATTCTTAACTGTGGCCATGATCCCTGGAACGAAAAGGAGTGTAAGCTCCTTTCTAGATATTACAAATCTCAAGCGCACAGAAGAGGCACTAATTGCCGAGAAGGAACGCCTTCGTGTCACCCTCCATAGCATCGGTGAGGGTGTCATTGCTACAGACACAGAGGGAAAGATTGTCTTAATCAACCGTGTAGCTGAAAGGCTGACAGGCTGGGGCGAGGCAGAGGTCATAGGTAGGCATATTAATGAGGTCTTTCATATTATTGATGAAAAAACAAGAAAGCATGAAGACCCTATTGAAAAGGCAATTAAAGGCAATTTAGTAGTTGGGCTTGCCAGTGACATAGTCCTTATTACCAAAGACGGGACCGAGAGGATTATAGAGATCTCAGGGGCACCTATTCAGGACAGGAAGGGAAATATCATAGGTGTGGTGTTGGCATTCCGGGACGTTAGCCAGAGGCGAAAGATAGAAGAGGAACTTGGAAGAATACAAAGGCTTGAGTCTATTGGGGCCCTTGCTGGTGGCATTGCCCATGATTTCAATAATCTCTTAACGGCCATCTTGGGCAATATCAGCATAGCAAAGCTTTCTTCAGAGAAGGATAAGGCAATAGCACAATTAGAAGAGGCAGAGAAGGTCTGCCTACGGGCCAAGAATTTGACCCACCAATTACTTACCTTTTCTAAAGGTGGGGCCCCTATTAAAAAGACAACCTCTATTGCAAAGCTAATCAAAGAATCAGTAAGGTTTGCCCTAAGTGGTTCAAATGTAAAGTGTGAATTTTTTATAGCAGATGACCTATGGCTCAGTAATGTGGATGAGGGACAGATAGGCCAGGTCATCCAGAATATAATTATAAATGCTGACCAGGCCATGCCAAAGGGTGGAGTAATTAGAGTGTATTGTGAGAATGTTGTTATCAGCCAACATGACAATCTTCCTCTGAAAGAAGGAAAGTATGTTAAAATATCTATTTCTGACCAGGGAATTGGTATACCTAAAGAGTATATTACAAAGATATTTGATCCCTTCTTTACAACCAAACAAAGTGGAAGTGGCCTTGGGCTATCTACTGCCTATTCCATCATAAAAAGACACGATGGCTATATCACCGTTGAGTCTCAGGTAGGTGTTGGAACAACCTTTTATATCTATTTGCCCGCTTCTGATAAGAGAATTGAGATTGAAGAGGAAAAAATAGACAAATTGCTCAAAGGCGAGGGAAGAGTCCTTTTAATGGACGATGAGGAAATGGTATTAGAAGTTGTGGGGGATATGCTTAAATATCTTGGTTATGAGGTAGCATTTGCCAGAAATGGCAATGAAGCCATAGAGTTTTATAAAAGGGCAAAGGCAGCAGGGCATCCCTTTGATGTTGTCATTATGGACTTGACTATTGCTGGTGGGATGGGAGGTAAGGAAGCAATTAAGAAACTTATTGAAATTGACCCAGAGGTCAAGGCCATTGTCTCAAGTGGTTATGCCAATGACCCCATTATGGTAGATTTTAAAAAATATGGCTTTAGTGGTGTTATTGCCAAGCCATATAAAATTAAAGATTTAAGCAAAACACTGCAAAAAGTCATGGGCAAATGAAAAACAGATATAAGGAGATTAGTTGTTTCCTGCTTCATTGACTCAGGAGGCAAGAAAATCATCTATTTTTGGCCCTTTACCAAATACTTGCTTTGTCCCCTAATTGGTGTTATCTATTTAGTAGGAGGTTTTTATGG
>CAZNJP010000226.1:0-2632 GCA_964573345.1 uncultured Syntrophobacter sp.
GTATGTATGTTCTCTACACAAAACAATAGGAACACTGCGATGTTCTGCCTTAGAAGTAATAATCCCAGATTATGCATATATGGCGATAAGTAGTTTTCGAAAAAGCAATTTAATTTCTTAAAAAAGCTAGCAAGAGTGCCTCTTTTGTGTTATAAAATTTAGTAACTTTAATAAAAAATAAAACAACAAAGGAGGCACTAAAAGTGAAAATACCACAGTTCAAACCAAGGTGTCAAGTAATAGAATAAGAATTTACAGGTAAAAACTTAACCCACTTTGGAGGAGCGGGCCTAATAAGAAAATTCTTTGAGAAGATTGGCCTCTAGCAAAAGTAATTTTATAGTTTCCTAATTCATTCACATTTGGGATTGTGTTTCAAAGGCTAATATACTATAACATTTTTTAGGAGGAAAAGATGGAAGAAACAATTTTATCTTTTGGTGAAAAGTATTGGCCCATAAGGGAATATTTAAGAGTTTATGAGCAGTCTTTGGCAAACCCTGAGGAGTTTTGGGAAAAGGAAGCAAGAAAGCTTGATTGGTTCAGGACTTGGGACAAGGTACTGGAATGGGAGCCTCCCTTTGCTAAGTGGTTTGTTGGGGGCAAACTCAATGCTTCTTACCAATGTTTGGATCGCCATCTTAAAACTTGGCGGAGGAATAAAGTCGCTATGTATTGGGAGGGTGAAGGGGGAGAGGAACGGGTTTTGAGCTATTCTACCTTATTTCGAGAAGTGAACCGTTTTGCTTATGCACTCAAAAAAATAGGATTGAAGCCTCAAGACAAAATAGCCCTTTATCTTCCTGTGATACCAGAACTTCCTATAGCGATGCTTGCAGCAGCAAGGATTGGTGTAACTCATACAGTGATATTCTCTGGTTTTAGTAGCCAAGCCTTAGCAGAACGTGTAAATGATGTAGAAGCAAAAGTCATTGTTACTGTAGATGGAGGATTTCGTCGAGGCAAGTTGATTGACCTAAAGAGCATGCTTGACGAAATAGTAGAAAAATGTCCATCAATTGAGCACGTAATTGTAGTAAATAGGGCCAATTTAGACATACACATGAAAGACAAAAGGGATTTATGGTATCACAAACTCCTATCTGATGCAAAAGATTATGTTAGACCAGAGCCTCTCCCTTCAACTCATCCTCTCTATATTCTCTACACTTCAGGAACTACCGGGAAGCCCAAAGGGGTGACACACTCAACTGGTGGATACCTTGTCTTCAATAACTCTATGTATAAATGGGTGTTTAATACGGAGGAAGAGAGTGTGTACTGGTGTACTGCGGATGTTGGCTGGGTAACGGGTCATTCATCCATAGTCTATGCACCCTTCATGCACGGAGCAACAATTGTTCTATGCGAATGCCCACCCGATTACCCAAATCCGGATAGATGGTGGCACACTATAGACAAATACAAGGTTACTGTATTTTATACCTCACCCACAGCAATTAGAATGCTTATGAGATATGGTGAAAAATGGCTAAAAGGCTGTGACCTCTCTACTTTAAGAGTACTTGGTACTGTGGGGGAACCTATAAACCCCGAGACTTGGCTCTGGTATTATAAAAACATTGGTAAAGAGAGGTGTCCCATAGTTGACACATGGTGGCAAACAGAGACTGGAGGAGTCATGATTTCGCCTGCACCAGGAATAAGTATGGTACCGCTTAAACCGGGTTCTGCAACACTGCCTCTTCCTGGGATTGATGCTGATGTAGTGAATGAAAATGGAAATACCTGTCCTCCTGGAGTGAAAGGCCATCTGGTAATCAAGCAACCCTGGCCCGGCATGTGCATGACCCTTTACAAAGATCCAGAGAGATACAAGGAAGTGTATTTTTCAAGGTTTAAAGGGATGTATTATACTGGGGATTATTGCACCAAGGATGAAGATGGTTATTTTTGGTTACTTGGTAGGGCAGATGAGGTATTAAAAGTAGCTGGCCATAGGCTGTCGACCATAGAGCTTGAAAACGCTACAGTATCCTTGCCTGAGGTGGTGGAAGCAGCAGTGATCGGTGCATTCCATCCAGTAAAAGGTGAGGGAATTATAATTTTTGCCGTTCCCAAAGAAGATGTGACCCCTGATGACACCTTGGCAAAGGGTCTAAGAGAGCATATACGTAAAACCATTGGGCCAATAGCAACGCCTCAGGAAATATTCTTTGTTCAAAAACTTCCTAAGACCCGAAGCGGTAAGATTATGAGGAGGGTATTAAAGGCAGTAGCAGAGGGGAAGGCCTTAGGAGACTTAACTACTCTGGAAGACGAGGCCCCCGTTGAAGAGGTAAAAAGGGCATATGAAGAACTTAGAGGATTGATAAAAGAATGATTTGAAATATTCTAGATTCCTAATAGTTGATATATGCGTTTAAAATTTATATGCTTGTTTACCAGGGCCAAACCCCTTTCTAGCTTTCCCTTTTCCTTCAAGCTCAACCTAGCACCAATTTCTTGGATCCTTTTTGCAATAGTGTATGTATGCTCTCTAGATAAAACGATAGGGACGTTACGCTGCTCTGCCTTGGAAATAATGATTTCGTTAGGAGATAGGTCCCCAGTCAGTACCAAACACCTTGCCCCTTGTTCAATGGCTATCAGTTGAATATCTGCCCTATCA
>CAZNJP010000227.1:0-2627 GCA_964573345.1 uncultured Syntrophobacter sp.
TAATAGAAAAGGTTAATTCCTCACCAGGAATGACTGATATAGAAGTTGGTTCAGGCTCTATAATTTGATTGTGAGCCTGCCCCGTAGAATAAGAATTAGCAAAGGCAGGAGATATTAATCCTTCCCCGGTGAGAAAAGAAAAGCACCAGCCATTGATAAAGCCATTATTCAACGGGGCATAAGCTTGAATGTTGGTATAACCGATAATCATCAAAAATATAGCTATTCCCCATAGACATTTTTTCTTTGTAGACATAACTACACCCCCTTTTTTAAATTTTTTAAAGTTCATCATTTTTCTATTTACCGCGGTGAACGATTAACCTCTTTTCTAATCTTCCAGATAAATCCCGTTAGAAAATGCTCGGACAGGGTATTATATAGACCCTGCCCTCGCAAAAAAGGTACATCTACCCCGTGGCAAGTTCACCCCGTTAGACATAAACATCTAACGGGGCAGGCGGGGTATTTTTCTAACGGGATAAATAGCCAGACCAATAGAATTAATGGGACTAATCAAATTTTTAAGTCTCTTGGCATAGAAAATGCTCTCCAAGGAAAAAGCAATACTAAACTTATTTTGGAAGAGGAGGATTTCAACCTATACTTTTATCAATTTTAGTGCCCCTGACAGGACTGCTTTAGGTTATCATTTTCATTCTACACCTATGGAAGTACATATTGTCTCTTTTCACATGAGCATGGATATAGATGATAATGGAGAAGTTGAGGCCCTTACTGATGGCCTGCTTCTCATCCGTTATCTATTGGGTTTTACAGGTGAAAATCTAGTTAATGGGGCTGTTGCTCCTGATGCCAGGCAGACTGACCCTTCAAAAATTGCACTACACATAGAAAACCTTATGACCCCAAATAATGAAAGTAGCTTTTAGCTAAGAATTTGAGCCCTTTGTATTCCTTTTCCAGTATTCCTCAATTTCTGAGCGGCGGAATCTCAGTGTTCCAAATTTCTTAAAAGGCCTAGGGAACTTGCTATCCTTTTCCATCCATTCTCTAACAGTGCGGATTGATACCCCAAAATATTTTGCTACTTTCTTGATGCTGATAGCTTCCTCTGTTATATTATTATTCATTGCCTATTACCGTTCACCAATCCTTCGGGGCAGTCCTTTATAACAGGCAAATAAACTTTCCTTCAAAAACAAAAAAGCTTTAATTTAAGCCACAGGTTTACCCTGTTAAATAGGGTTCCCTTTGGGAAATTTAACAGGGTAAACACAGATAAACACAGATTGTCAGGATGCGGCAAATTTTATAATTTCCTTTACAACAAAAAAAGCCGGATTACTGAATATGGCTATTACGGACCATACCCGGCAACCCAAGTTTAGCTCTAGCTTTGAGCTACCTGCTACGAGCTAATTCGGACCCATGGCTTTTTGCCCCTGCCTCACAGCAGGTTTAGCATTTTATCCCGTTAGAAAATACCCTGCTTGCCCCGTTAGATACCAAAGATCTAACGGGGTGAACTTGCCCGTTAGAAATCTTGTTGTTGCGGTTGCTAAACCAAGTGATATTTCCAACGGGGTTTAATACCCCGTGTGAGTTTTCTAACGGGATTTATTTAAATAGCTACAGGCTTCATGCCTCAAGCTTCAATTCTTTTGTAAGCTGTAGCCTGCAGCTTGTAGCTTGTTTATGAGCTTTTATATGGGTTCTACATCAAATTCATCTATCTCTGCAGATATAGACCGTTTAAGCAGGTCTATAGAGATGATCAATCTCTGTTTGTTTGGTTTAATCTTAAGTAAGATACCTTCACACCCCATGAGCGGGCCATTAACTATCCTTACTTTTTGTCCTGTCTTAAGATAGGGATAAGGTTTTATTAAAACGTCATTTTTAAGTAACTTCTGGATAGGGGCTATCTGGTTTTCCGGTATAGGAGTATGTGTTCCATTATTTCCTAGAATGTAGGCTACTCCTGAGATCTTTAAGATTTCTAAGGTTACATAGGCGTCTAAATCCGTATTTACAAATAGATAACCCGGAAAGAGGGGAATCTGTATCCTTTTTCTTCGGTCCTTTCGTCTACTCCACACTTCGATTTTGGGAAGAAAGGCATGAATAGATTTCTTGACCAACCTTTCATATACCTTTTGTTCATGGTGGCAAGAGGTGTGTATTGCATACCATTCTAAGGACATAGCTTCGCCCCGTCAATTACATTATCTTTGTCCTGGCTGTTTAGCCTTTGCCATCTTGCTTTTAGCTAACATTATTACTATTTTCAAATAAAAAATGCAATAACTAATCTGCACTAATCTGCACTAATCTGCACTAAAAATTACTTCTTTACTAATTTTATTCAAAACCCCAGAGCATGCTATGATTAGAATAGTATCAATAGTATTACACAACTGACATAACTGATTAGGAAATAGCCATTTCTTATAACTTGCTAATTTTAAGCTAAAAATAAAATTTTGTCAATAAAGAATTCTTTATTCTATTATCTTGACAAATAAAGGCTTTTATAATAATTTAGATATCTAGAATTTTAAGGAAGGCAAAAGAACAAAGACTTTAATTTAAGCCACAGGTTTACCCTACCTTTAACAATGCCCCACCCGGAAGGGTGGGGTGGTTTACTTGAGAAATGCATA
>CAZNJP010000228.1:0-2606 GCA_964573345.1 uncultured Syntrophobacter sp.
ATTGTGGACTTCTTAACCCTAAGCTTTCAACTTAAATACGAAAGAGGGAAAATTTATGAGATCATGAGACCCCGTGAACGGTTACGATTAATATTACTTTATTTGGTGCGGCGTTGATCCCATGGTTTATAGATTAGAAGATTATGACTATTATCTACCAAAAGAACTAATTGCCCAAAAACCTTCCCCTCAACGTGAAAAATGCAAATTGATGATAGTAAATAGAAGTACAAAAGAGATCATCCACACCAATTTTTCAAAAATAATGGATTATTTAGACGAGAATAATATTTTGGTTATTAATGACACAAAGGTAATCCCTGCACGTTTGTTTGGAAAAAAGGAGACAGGAGGCAAAGTAGAGATATTACTCTTAGATTTTGATCCAGAAAGGACCAAATCTACTATATTTGAAGCAAGATGCTTAATAAAGGCCTCAAGGAGGCCAAGGCCTGGAAGCTATATATTTTTTCCTAAAGGGCTAAAGGCAAAGGTAAATGGCTATAAAGATGGGAAGGTAGATATAATCTTTGAATCAGAATTGCCATTTATTGAGGTCCTAAAAGAGATTGGGAAGATGCCTTTACCACCATATATAAAGAGGGAGGTAACCCCTGAAGATGCCTCTAACTATCAAACTATATATGCAGAAAAACCAGGGGCCATTGCTGCCCCTACGGCAGGATTGCACTTTAGCCCTGATTTAATCGATGCATTAAAGAAAAAAGGTATAGGTATTGTTCACATTACCCTTCATATAGGTTATGGCACGTTTATCCCAGTAAAGGTCTCGGATATCCGTAAGCACAAGATGGAGAGTGAGTCATTTGAGGTATCAAAGGAGGCAGCAAGGTTTATAAACGATGGTATAAAGGAAGGTAAGGAGATAATAACAGTGGGCACTACCACAATCAGGGCCCTAGAATACCTGGCTACTAAATATGGAAAGGTAATAGCAAAAAAGGGCATTTGTGACCTTTTTATTTATCCAGGCTATAAGTTTAAGGTCATAAAAGGACTTATTACAAATTTCCATTTGCCCAAATCAACTTTAATTATGTTAGTCTGTGCACTTGCGGGTAAGGACTTAGTCTTAAAGGCCTACAAAGAGGCCATTGATATGCAGTATCGCTTTTATAGCTATGGAGATGCCATGCTTATCCTTTAAACAAAACAAAGACTTAATTTAGGCCACGTCCTGAAACAAGTTCAGGATACACAGAATGACAAGATTGAAGTAGGGAGTAGGCAGTAAGGAGTAAGCAGCCAGTGCTTACTATGAAAAAATGCGGGTATCTGCGAAAACCTGTGGCTTGAGTAATTTAAAAATAAATTATCTATAATAGATTATCCTTGACAGATTATCACAAATTGATAAAATGAAGTAAATGGATGCTAGAAAAGTGCAAGTTAGAAATCCGTTTGTGGTGGGAAGAGAAATTAAGTATGCAGAACCGTTTTGTAACCGGGAATCTGAAATTAAGTGGTTAATGGACAGGGCAAAATCCTCTGAAAGTATCTGTCTTATTAGTTTGAGGCGGTATGGGAAGACCTCGCTTCTTAATCAGGTAATGGGTAAGCTAAGGGAAGAGGAATGGGTTACTTTAAAGATAGACCTTATGAATGTGCATTCTATAGAAGACTTCTGCTTTTTTATTGGACAAGAAATAAGAAAGCCTCAATCTATCAGAAAGAAAATTTCTGATACCATCAAACGCCTCAAGCCCACCATTACTGTTGGTGTTGACCCTTTAACCCATCTGCCCTCCTTTGGGCTTGGCCTTGATAGCACTGCTTCTAAAAAAGAAGCCATTTTGCGTGAGACACTACGCATCTGTTTAAAATTGCCTGAATTGTTATCAAAACCAGTCCTTTTGGTCTTTGACGAATTGCAGCAGGTGCGGAAAATAGCGGCCAATGGAGAAATTGAAGCAGTGATGAGGGCAGTGTTTCAGAAAAGGGATTATAACTTTGTCCCATTTTACTTGGGCTCAAGGAGGAGCATACTAAAACTCATGTTTCAGAAGGAAAGTGAACCATTTTTCAAAAGTGCAACTGTTAGGGAAATAAAAGAACTCCCTTGTAAATCTTATGTTGAATTTGTCCAAAATGAATTTAAGAAAACCCTTTCTATCACACCTTCAGAAGAGATTCTGCATACAACCTGGAAGCTCTTTCATGGCCATCCCTATGCAGTGGCCAAGGTGGCTAATAGGTTGTGGTTTGGTTATTTAGAGACTTTTCCTAAAACCGTGGAGGAAGGAGAAAGGCTTTGGCTAGAAGTGATAACAGAAATTATAAGGGAAGAAGGAACATTTTATGAAGCTGTTAATAAAGACCTTCCTTCTTATGTGATGGTGGTATTTCGGAAAATAACTGAAGAGGGGGTAGTAGAAAGGCCTTATCAAGAAGAGTTTCTTGACAAAGTAGGAATGACAGCGGCAAAGATTCAAAAGGCATTGGGAATTCTTAAAAAGCACGATAAAATTGAGCGTGGCAAAGAAGGGATTTATATCCTTGACCCTTTGGAAAGGCTTTGGCTTTTTACAAGCCGCATGAATGAAGAACAAATAAAAATGACCTTAATCAAGATGCTAAAAGAGAAA
>CAZNJP010000229.1:0-2539 GCA_964573345.1 uncultured Syntrophobacter sp.
AGAGGTCTATGATGAGATGAATGACCTCTTTATGGAACTTACATTTGATGAAAGGATCCAAGGTGGAAAATTGGATACCAAAAGATTGGATATGTTTTTTATGACCTGTTATGACCTGGATAAATTTAGAAGGTTTATATGGGAGACAAAGTTTTTGGATACATTTGAATTGGAAGATGAGTTTATCAATAAGATAAAAAATGATGATGTAGAGCTTATGAAACTGGGATTTGATTGGTTAAAATTTTCTTTATTGGCTCAGAAGACTTTAAAGGTAAAAGAGTCTGTATTAAAAGAAAAGAGAAAATCACGAAAACTCCGTTCTTAGCTTTCTAGAAAGTAGCGTATCAAGGGCCTCATAGGGTTGCTTATTTTTATAAAGGATTGCATATACCTCTTTTGTAACGGGCATTTCTATTTTATATCTTAGTGAAAGTTTGTAGGCTGCCTTTGTAGTCTTTACCCCTTCTGCTACCATTTTCATACTTGAAAGGATTTTCTCTAATGTTTCACCTTTGCCCAATCTATAGCCCACAGTATAGTTTCTGGACAGTGGGCTCGTGCAACTAAGGATAAGGTCACCTAGTCCTGAGAGCCCAGAAAAGGTAAATGTATCTGTCCCCATAGCCTTTCCTAGACGCATAATCTCAGCCAATCCCCTGGTAATAAGGGCTGCCCTGGCATTATGACCTAAATCTAGGCCATCACTTACACCGGCTGCAATGGCCATCACATTCTTTAAGGCCCCTCCTAGCTCTACGCCAAAGACATCATGATGGGTATATATGCGAAAATACGGGGTAGATAATATTTTTTGCGCCATTTTAGCTATTTTTAAATCCTTTGAGGCAACAGTAATTGCCGTAGGCATTTTTTTAATAACCTCTTTTGCAAAGCTTGGGCCAGAAAGCACTGCATAATTATAAGAAAAGTTTCCTAATACCTCCTTTACTACAGCAGACATAGTAAAAAGTGTTTCATTTTCTATGCCTTTAGTAGCACTGATGATCAAACAGCCTTGTTTGAGATAAGGCCTAGCCCTTTTTAATATCTCTCTAAATGCATGAGAAGGTAAAACAACAATGATATAATCTTGCTCATTTAGGGCTTCGGCTAAAGAATCTGTTGGAAAAACATTTTCTGGTATATTTATTCCTGGTAAATAATATACATTTTCCCGCTTTTCCTTAATAAACTGATATGTCTGCCTTCCATGCACCCAAAGACTGATAAAAAGGCCCTTTTCTGCCAAAATGCATGCTAAAGCCGTTCCCCAGCTCCCTGCACCTATAATGGCAATAGAATTTCTGATACCTAACCCCAAAATTGTCTTTTTGCTCATTTTATAATAAAATCCTAGAGTAAGTAAACCCCGTTAGAAAGTTTGGACAGGGTTTTGACCTCCGCCCAAACTTATTCCCTGGGGTAGAGAGGTGTTAGAACCTAAATTAAAAAAATGTAAATCCTTTATCTAACGGGGTAAACCTTTTTAAATAGGGGTAGTCAATGGAAAAACTAATTGAGGGGTTTTTAGATAAGAAAAACATATTTGCAGTAGTAGGTGTATCAAGGAACCCTCAAAAATATGGATATAGGGTATATAAAGATCTAAAGCAGGCTGGTTATACAGTCTATCCTATCAACCCAAATGTTGATATGGTTGACGGTGATAGATGTTATAATTCTCTTAAAGTGCTACCAAAAAGGCCAGATGTAGTGGACATAGTTGTTCCTCCAAATGTTACTGAAGAGATAGTTAGGGAGTGTAAGGAACTTGGCATAAAAAAGGTATGGATGCAACCAGGCTCAGAATCAAAAAAGGCCATTGATTTTTGTAAAAAGAACCATATAGAGATAATACACAATGTTTGTGTAATGGTAGAAAGAACAAAAAGATGATTAGACACCCCTGGAATGTAGATTATGAAAAGGCCATTGAGATTCAAAAGTCACTTAAAGAAAAAGTGGTATTAAAGGTAAGTAAGGGATTTAATCCCCATTTTGTAGCTGGTGTGGATGTTTCTTGTGATGAAAAAAGGCTTTATGCAGTAGCGGTATTATTTAGCTTCCCTGAATTGGTCTTGATAGAAAAAAATAGCGCCTCTGGAGGAGTAAACTTCCCTTACATCCCGGGGCTTTTGTCCTTTCGGGAGGCCCCTATTGTAATAAGGACCATTAAGGGGTTAAAAGAAAAGCCAGATATAATCTTGGTAGATGGGCAGGGCATTGCCCACCCAAGGCGCCTTGGTCTAGCAGCCCACATTGGTGTACTTATGAATATAGCAAGCATTGGGTGTGCAAAAAAGAAATTAATAGGAAATTATAAGCCTGTACCTGATGAATTGGGTGCTTATACCCAATTAATGGATGAGAAAGAGGTTATTGGCTTCGTCATAAGGACTAAAAGACACGTAAAACCTGTCTTTGTCTCTCCAGGCCATCTTATAGATTTTAAAGCATCTTATAATATAGTGATAGCCTGTCTGCGTGGTTACCGCCTGCCTGAGCCTACAAGATTAGCACATATTGAGGCAAATAG
>CAZNJP010000230.1:0-2538 GCA_964573345.1 uncultured Syntrophobacter sp.
TTATCCGAATAGAGATTTCGTCTTTTCGCAACTTATATGCATAATTTGGGTTTATCATTTATGTAAATTATAAAGCAAATAAAAAGAGAGCTTATCATGAAAAGGCTGTATTTTTGCCCTTCATGAGATCATAGTGGTTTGGTTGCTTAAAGTGTTCTGAAAAGTTTCCTTACAGATTCGTTAATTAGGCCTTATCCACATTAATCTTGTGTGAGAGCATTAATTCCAAAGCAAATCAATAAATCAGGGCCTAGCTTATTCATGCCTTAAAGCTAGGAAATCCTGAAATCTTTTTGTTGGTAGTGGTGCTTTAGAAATTTTTCTGTATCCCTCATCTCTATTTGTTTCTAAAGTTGTGAGCAATATAGCATTGCTAGGTAAATCCTTTAAAAAATGCTGAAAATATCTTGGATTTTTGCTTTGAAAGTAGTAGGTTTTGTATGAACACCTTTTATTATGCTTCTTAATTGCTTCAATAATCTCTTTCGTGAACTCAATAGGGCAAAAGCTGATGTCTCCATTGCCAACTACAAACACAATTTTAATACTAGGTATCCTTTCTAGCCTTTCTCTATGTATGTGTGGTTTGTAATTGTAGCAGTCCAGGCAACGCTTCTTTTGCCTTTTTAACTGTGCCTTAAAACTTGGCTTACAATAAACACAATCATGCAAACATCCTACAAATGGATTCCAGGTTTTTGTATTACGGTACATCCGGCTTCGCATAGGGTTTATATTAACCCTTTCTTTTTAGAAAATTAATTAGTAAAGGGGCCAACTGAAAATTATATTGGAATGTATGTAAATATTTCTTAGTACTATACATAAAAAATGGTTCATTGACACCTGATCGCATCAGGGTCATGATCTGCCTGTTTTTTCTATTGATTTTGTTAAATTACTCGCTATTATTTCTCTGTTTTGCCTTTTCTACCCATGAAATGGCTTTTTCTAGTCCTTCCCAGAATAGGCAATTTTTATTATGGTGCCAGTTAATTAAATAGAGTAGCACTGCTTCCTTTTGTATTGGACAAAAAGATTTGATTTTCTCTAGGGCTTTTTGCTTTCTTTTAGGCACCTTATAAACCTATCAACCAGTTCTGGGTCAAATTGCGTACCTGCATCTTCTTAAGCTTAGCTATAGCCTCTTCTTCCACCACCCACTATAGCTACCCTCAACAGCCCTTAACGCTTATTATTCTTATCTCATTCATGGCTTATTCCTTTGAAATATCATTATTTTTAGTTATTATTTTAGAGGTTGCTCTTTTGACTTATCTTCATCTTTCATCATTGCACTTCCTAAAATAGACAGCAATTTCAGCTGACATTCTGAGTGTTTGGCAAACATTACAAATAAAAGTGAATTTTCTTTCCTCCCATATTTTTTCTTTGGTCTTTTAGTTAAAAAATCTTTAGAACTTGCATAAACACCTGCAATAAAAAAGCCTGCCTAGGTATTAATACCAAGGCAGGCTTTACTTTTCCATTTAATACTTCGGCAGCCTTGCTACCTTGCCTGCTTTTGCAGATTTAGGCCTCGGCTTTGCGCCCTGTCCTTTCAGGCAGTTTGCCCTTCTCGGTATTAAACCCTTATTTTAATACTTTGAACAATAACAATTATATTGAGGAAAGTCAAGCAACATTTAACCTAAAAATTGCTATAATTTCTCTCTATATCTCTATAAAAATACAAGATTAAACATAAAATCTTGCATTTTTATAGGCAACAATTATGACAATTTTTGGGTTAAATATGCAGTGGACATTTTTCAAGGATTATGGTATTTTGATTGTCAAGGGTTTTCATAGGAAAGGATAAACTAAATAAGTTTGGAAGGGAATTGTTAATAATAATATCTAAACAGATATTATCCTTAATTCGCCTGTTCAAAATTCTGCTTATGAAGCATGGTATCAATCCAATGGTTACTGGAATACATAGGATTGAACAAGGGGGTTTTATTATGAAAAGACTAGCATCTTTATTAATAGTTACCTTTCTGTACCTTATTCCAATTTTACACTGGCTGCAACGTTGCCAGGCGATGCAAATGGTGATGGGAAAGTAACAATAAATGAAGTGCAAAAATGCATAAACCAGTATTTGAGTATACACCCAGTAGACCCCTGCTGCGACATAGATGGCAATAGTCAGGTAACCATAGATGAGGTGCAAAAGGTAATAAATGCATTTTTGGGAATAGTTGAAACTATTTATGAAAATACCACACGGTCTGGCCATATTTATTCCAATGAGCTATGGAAAGGGACGATTGACATAACAGGGGATGTAATTATTCATACCCCTGCAACTGTAACTATTGAGCCAGAAACAACAATAAGATTTGCAGCAGGTTCAGATGACCAAATGCACGGAGGCGATACACCAATCACTGACCCTTACTTTCCAAATGATCCTCCAACACCTCCATCTCAAATGAGCAGTATCTACGTCATGAGTGGAACCCTTTATGCTGTTGGAACATCTGATAGCCCGATTGTTTTCACCTCTTCTGCTTCAAATCCTGAAAGGGG
>CAZNJP010000231.1:0-2499 GCA_964573345.1 uncultured Syntrophobacter sp.
TCCTTCATCTTCTGTTTTTCTAGCATGTTTCTTCCATCTAAAATAAAGGGATAAAGCATAAGGGACTTTATCTTTTTCCAGTCAAGATCCTTAAACTCTTCCCACTCTGTACAGAGTACTAGAGCATCAGCACCTTTAGCTACTTGATATGGGTTAGGGCAATAGGTTATCTGTTGGCTTTTTAGCTCTCTTTTTGCCCTTTCCACTGCCTTTGGGTCATAGGCCCTTATCTTTGCACCCTCTTTTAGCAAAAGCCTACAAATCTTTAATGAGGGGGAAAGCCTTATATCATCTGTGTTGGGCTTAAATGAGAGGCCAAGAATGCCTATTGTTTTATCCTTTAGAATCCATAGGCCATTCTTTAGCTTTTCTATCACTAAAAATACTCTGCCCTCATTTATCCTTTCTACTTCCTTGAGGAGTCTGAAGTCATATCTACACTTTTCTGAGATCTTTATAAAGGCCTTAAGGTCTTTTGGGAAGCAAAAGCCACCAAATCCAATGCCTGCATTAAGAAAGTCCTTTCCAATCCTTCTGTCAAGACCCATTCCATATGCAACATCTTTTACATTTGCCCCAGTTTTTTCGCAAATATCAGAAATTGCATTTATAAAGGAGATCTTTGTGGCAAGAAATGAGTTTGAGGCATGTTTTATGAGCTCAGCACTCTTGATATCAGTAACAATGAGGGGGATAGGCTCCTTTTCTGGGCATTCTTTATGGATAGGGCAATTAAATGAGCGATCTATAATTGGCCTGTAGATCTCTCTAAGCAATTCCTCTGCCCTTTTGCTTTGAACCCCTATGACAATCCTATCTGGGTGTAAGAAGTCAAAAACTGCCTGCCCCTCCCTTAAGAATTCAGGATTTGAGGCTACATCAAAGTCTATTTCCTTTAAGCGATAGATTTTAAAGGTTCTTTCTACCCAAAGGCCTGTTTGAACAGGGACTGTGCTCTTTTCTATGATTAATTTATAGCTTTCAGAATAATGGGCTATTTCCCTTGTCACCCTTTCTATGGCCGAAAGGTCTGCCTCGCCATTTTCTAGGGGAGGGGTTCCAACACAGATAAAAACCACTACAGAAGAACAAATGGCCTCCTTTAAGCTGTCAGTGAAAAATAGCCTTCTTTTCTTTTTATTTTCTAGGACAAGCCTCTCAAGATAGGGTTCATAAATAGGGATTTTTCCCTTTTTAAGCCTTTCAATCTTTTCCTTATCACAGTCCTGACAATAGACATTATGACCGATTTCGGCAAGGCACGCACCCGTTACAAGACCAACATAACCAGTCCCAATGATTGCAATGTCCATGGAATTAGCCTTTTAATTTTTCACTAAAATATTTGATTGTCTCCTTTAGCCCCTCTTCTAGGGAGACATTTGGTTGCCAATTTAATTTTTGCCTTGCTAGGGTTATATCTGGGCATCTACGGACAGGGTCATCTGGTGGCAGTGGTTTAAAGATAATATCTGATTTGCTATGAGTTAGTTTTAATACAATTTTTGCCAATTCAATGATTTTTATTTCATTTGGATTTCCAAGATTTACTGGCCCAATAAAATCTTCTTGCTCCATGGTCTTTACAAGGCCTTCTATAAGATCAGAGATGTAACAAAAGGAGCGGGTCTGAGTTCCATCGCCATAGACTGTAAGTGGATTGCCTCTTAGGGCCTGAACAATAAAGTTGCTTATAACCCTCCCATCATTTAAGGCCATACGAGGGCCGTATGTATTGAAGATGCGGACAATTCTAATATCTACATTGTTTTGCCTATGATAATCCATCATTAGTGTCTCAGCTACCCTTTTCCCCTCATCATAGCAGCTCCTGGGGCCTATGGGATTTACATTTCCCCAATAGGTTTCAGGCTGGGGGTGGACCTTTGGGTTTCCATAGATCTCTGAGGTGGAGGCAAGGAGAATCCTTGCTTTTACCCTCTTTGCAAGGCCTAACATGTTTATTGTCCCGATAACATTTGTTTTTATTGTCTTTATAGGATTATATTGGTAGTGTATAGGGGATGCTGGGCAGGCCAAGTGATATACCTGATCTACCTCAATAAAAAGGGGATGAATTATATCATGGCGAATAAATTCAAAGTATGGATGAGAGAGGAGGTGGCGTATATTGTTTTTACTCCCTGAAAAAAGGTTGTCTACACAGATTATATCATGTCCTTTGTTTATTAAATAGTCACAAAGGTGACTCCCAATAAAACCAGCCCCTCCTGTAATTAGGATGCGTGCCATGATGTCCGGTTTCTTTGGTTGATTTTGTTTATTTGGTTCATATGCGTGAAGCGTGAGGCGTGAGGTGTAAGGCGTGAAGCGTAAGGTGTAAAGTGTGAGGTGTGAGGCGTAAAGCGTGAAGTGTAAAGTGTGAGGTGTTTTTAAACACTTTACTTTTAACTCTTTACTCTTTACGGTATGTCTGGTCTATCTGGTTCATTTCGTTGATCTATATTCGCATGATCTTCGCCAACTTGGCATTAACCT
>CAZNJP010000232.1:0-2484 GCA_964573345.1 uncultured Syntrophobacter sp.
GCTCATAGCTCATAGCTCAAGAAAGTAGTCAAAAGTAGCTATAAGTCTTAAGTCGCTAGTCAAAAATCAGTCCATAATCTTATAGTATGGAGTAAGGAGTAGAAACTTTAACTGTCTATGTGGATATTGATCTTAAAATTTGATATACTTCCGTAGAAAAGAGAAAAATAAGAAAAAGGGGATAAAATGCAAAGAGAAGTTTTGACCAAAGAGCAATATAAGCTACTTACCGGCAATTTAATTAAGACTATTGAAAAACGAAAGATAGTGCCTTTGAATACTCTAAAACATCCACATTATACTTTGAAAAAGCCTCTGTATATAATAGTTGAAATAGAGGATAATCTAGTGATTGCCTCCCTTGATGATATAGAAGCCTTTGCTTACGCAGACACGGAGTATGAAGCAATTAATCGTTTGGGTGAAGAAATCGTTAATATCTATGAAGATTTGAAAGATGATAAGCAAAATTTGGGCATCCTTCCTAAGAAGTGGTTGGCATTTTTAGAAGAAGTTATTGAGTGTAAATGAAGAAAAAAGAAATAGAAAAGATATTCAGGAAATTAAACTTGATTATTCCCTGTAGCTTGCTACAGGGTTACCTTATAGTTCCCTCTCCCTGTGGGAGAGGGCTAGGGTGAGGGCAAGAAAAGGGTATACCTTATGATACCCTGCAGCTTGCTGCAGGGTAGTTCATTAGCAGCTTGGGTTTTAAATTTGCTTTGCTTAGGATAGTAGGTAAAAAAGGCAATTTTGAAAATCAAAGGTTTTATTTGGCTTGAAAAGGTTGTAGAGAAGATACTGAGCAAGCATAATATTACTCCACCGGAAGTCGAAGAGGCCTTTTTAGGTGAGCCAAAGTTTAAAAGAGGCCCCAAAGGTCATAGGCACGGTGAAAGGGGGTATTATTGTTTAAGAAAATCCGCTGCTGGTAGGTATATTTTTGTCTTCTTTGTTTTAAAGCAGAGAGACAAGGCCTTGATTATAAGTGCTAGAGATATGACAAATTCTGAAAGAAAATATTATGAGAGGAAGTAAAATTATGGCTAAGTTACCTAATTTTAAAACCCTGAATGAAGAAGCGGAGTTTTGGGAGAGCCATAGCTTAACTGAATACCTGGATGAACTGGAGGATGTGCAATTTGAGATTGAACTTTCTCCTGAGGATAGTTACCTTACAATTCAGGTTACCCCGGCTCTTATAAAAACCTTGAGAGATGTAGCTAAAAGTCGAGGTTTGTCTATCCGAGACCTGTTAAAGCAGTGGGTTGAATCAGTTAAAAACGTTAGTACTACATCTTAATTGAAAAGTTCCTATTTCTATTTCTCCACTTCGTAGGTGGAAAAAATCCAGTACCAGAGTGCCTTTTTTCCACTTCGTAGGTGGAAGGAATTAAAAACAGCCCTTCCTGGATGCTGTAGCCGGGTTTTCCTGGCTAATCTCATTTATCTGGTCTATTTAGTTTCTTTGGTTTCTCTAGTTTCTTTGGTCTATTTGATTTATTTAGTTCGTTCCTTAGAGAAGGCAAGGGCAATTATCCCTAATTCGCGCGAATAAGAGAATAAAGCCTATTTTTTTAAAATTGCCAATACTTTTCTCCACTTCGTAGGTGGAAAATTTGGGTTCTTCTCAGGGAAAGGAGCTTGAAAGGCCTATTAAACTAAAGGACTTTGAAAAAGGCTTTTCTGAAGTTCAAGCAGAGAAAGGATAGAAGAGTTGATGGGTAATATCTATGGTTCTTATATAAAGATTTAAAGATAGATAACTACGATAAAATGCTTTCAGGACATACAACTTTGCTTGCTTTTTAATTTTGAGATGGTAGATTATTAAGGTTAAAAAGGAACTTCATTTGAAACTTAGTGAGGCCTTGACTTTGGCAGATGAAGATATAAAAGAAAATTGGAAAAATTACCAAAAAGCCTTTTTGGAGGGTAAATAAATGATTGACATCTTAGAGAAAAAGCATGCCATATTAGTTACAGAATTTGATCGTTATGTTGTGGAACACCCTGAATTTGCCATGAAAATACCACAAAATGCCCAGATTATTTTACAAGTTGAGGGAGATGAAGAGTACAATAAGTGGAGTAGACAGTTAGCTGAAAGGCAAGGGGAACCAGGTCAGCCGGTTGTCTATATCAAAATAAAAGGACTCAAACCAGCTAGGTCAAGGCTGCTTAAACCCGAAGTTGCTGTAGCTTAGGAGTTTAGGAGATTTTATGATTATCCGTGGCATTAATGCGGAAAAAGGATTTGGGGTCAAACCTACAAAATACAGTCACAGTTAGCAGATTCTTTCCTGCTCCACTTCGTAGGTGGAAATCATAGCTGTTTTCCACCGTATGAACCCGAATATGCAGTGCATACCTATCGCCAAAAAAATCTCCCAGCATATTGTTGACCTTCCAACACATACAAAAATCAGCGAGGATTATGTATCCCGTCTAGCCCAATTTTTAAAGAAAAATAGAAATGAAATT
>CAZNJP010000233.1:0-2472 GCA_964573345.1 uncultured Syntrophobacter sp.
TCTCAAGAGGCTTTTTATACCCCATATGTAGGGGTAGTCAAATCCTTTGAGATAGAACCATCTTTCTTCTCCTTACTTATTAGAATAAAAGACAACCAGCCTTTAAGCTTTGATATAGACGTTTATTAGACTATTTTTTATATAAAACAAACATCAATGTTGCAAGGCTTTAAAGAGTAGAGTTAAATAGTTTTTATCTTATTTAAAATGAAAAATAAAAATGAGAGGACACTACCAAAAACTTTGGATAACAAGATTAAAATCTAAAATATTTTTACATCTTTTTCTCTTAATCCTTATTTTCATTACTTTTTATCTTCGTATCTATCATGCGCCTTTGGGTTGGTTCTTTCATGACTCGGCTAGAGATATCCTTATGGCGCAGGCCATCGCTACCGGAAAACTTTATCCCTCTGTTGGACCATCAGCAGGAGGGATATTCTCACTAGGCCCTTTTTATTACTATCTCCTCTCTCTTCCCCTATTTTTCACTACTCAAATTATTGCCCCTTATTATTTTATTGCCCTTATTAATGCTGCTTCCGTGTTATTGACCTACTTTTTTACTAAACATTTTTTTGGGGTTAAAACAGCTATTATTGCCAGCTTTCTTTATGCTACTTTCCCCTTTACTATTATTACTGGCCGAAATATGTGGAATGTTGCCCTTTTACCTACTTTTAACCTCCTTTTTTTCTGGCCCCTTTTTCTCTGGCTAAACGGGAAAAAATGGGCCTTAGCAGTACTTTTCTTTACCTTTTCCCTTCTTACTCAAGTCCATGCCACCGCCATTTATTTTGGCCTCATTATACTGTTTAGTCTCTTTATAAATAGAAAGGCCCTCTCTTGGAAGTATCTTATCATAGGCACTATCTTGGCCATTAGTCTGTATTTACCTTATTTTTGTCATGAATGGCAAAATAATTTTGAAAATTTAAAGGCCATTTTTTTCTTTTTAAAGAAAAATTATACCTCCAGTTCTACATCCACCTCTGCTACTCTATTGGTAAATGCTATTTTACTTTACCCTAAAGTAGGAAGAGAATTTGCACTATCTCCTTTTCTTGTTTTTGCACTTCAATTTGAAACTATTTTTCTAATATCTGCACTGATTTTTTATGGTATAAAAGCAGTTTTGAGAAAAATTACCCCTTATGAATTACTTATTTTTGCCTGGTATGTTGTCCCCATAATTCTTATCTTCTTCAAGAAGGATAAAATCTGGTTCTATTACCTCGATGTCCTTTATCCTGGAATTTTTATTCTTTTATCCCATTTTCTTTCCTCTTTTTTAAAGAACAAAAAAATTGTCCTTTTTCTCTTAGTGGGTGTTTTTACTACAGCTCACTTTCTTTCAGCAGTCTGGATTGACTATAACTTAACCCAAAATGGTTACTATCGCATCCATTTGGCTGGGCTACAAAATATAAGATTACTCAATCATGACCAAAAAATGATTATCCTACCTACTTTTAAAACTAAGTGGCAATTCTGGCAAAAGCTCACTTCTATCTATCCCCTCTCCTTTTCTCAAAGTCTGACACATCTTCATGGTCCAGGTGCCTGGTTGATGCGGGATCAAGATAACCATTTCTTAGCCGCATACTTTACCTTAAAAAACCCTAAACTTTCCCACTTACCTCACCTTGTTGTCAAATTGGTAGAGGAGGAAAACCCCTCCAATGCCCTTTTTCATATCGGTCAATTTTATGTAAAAAAAATAGACATCCCTTCTTGTAACCACATTCCTACCCATAACCCATGTCCCTTTCCAGCCTGGAGTTACATGGGACCAGCCCTTTATGATTGGCATAAAACGCAAGTCGTCTTTCATTGTACTTCTCAACCCAAACCATTAATTGTAGAAATAATACCTTCTCCTCTAAATAAGGAAATAGCTATAAAATTTTTCTGTAACGGACAGCCCATCAGCGGAAAGGAAGTGCATACCCCTTATGCCATTATCCCTAAAGTCTTTTGCCTTACCTGCTCCAAAAATCTAACCATTCTTATAAAAGACTGCCATCCGTTGGTTATGGACATAGACGCCTATTACCAGGATTAGCTAGTAAACTTATTTAATCTTATATATAAATATTGTTTTCCCAATCAGGGCCCAAGGCTTTTTTGACCTATACTCATATACTATCTTTTCGAGTTCATATTTTGGATGGTCTGTTGAGGCCAGCCAAGTCGATGGAGGTAAAATAAGACAAGATGTTCCAATGGCTAGATAAGCAATCTCACCCGTCTTCTCACCTTTGACTTTAAAATGACTGGTTTCTATCCCAATATTATAATAAGGTAAAAGCCAGGAGCTAAGAGCATAAATTTTCAAAGATTTCATACCATTCTTATGACAAAAATTTGCCAAGAGTTTTATATCCTGCCCCCACTCAGTATTTGAATCAGAGAGTATTCTCCAGCCATTTTCACCAACAAGTTGATTAAAATAACTGATATAGTGAGGAA
>CAZNJP010000234.1:0-2460 GCA_964573345.1 uncultured Syntrophobacter sp.
TCTATGCTGTTGGCAGCAGCTAAAGGATGACCAATCATAGACTTGAGAGAACTGATAGGAATGTCATAGGCTTTATTACCAAAGACTTTTTTATAGGCATTGGTTTCAAAGACATCATTTTGTTTGGTGGAGCTACCATGGGCGTTTATATAGCCTATTGATTCAGGCGCTAATTGTGCATCCTTTAAGGCAAAATTTATAGATGCCGCCATGCTTTCTCCATCTGCTGGCAGATCTGTCATATGGTAGGCATTACAACAGGTGCCAAAACCCGTGACTTCACAATAGATATGGGCACCTCTCTTTAATGCATGGTTTAACTCTTCTAATATTAAGATGCCACAACCTTCGGAAAGCACAAATCCGTCTCTTTCTTTATCAAAGGGTCTTGATGCCTTCTCAGGTTCTTCATTTCTTGCTGAAATGACCTTCAAGACATCAAAGGCAGCAAAGGTGATAGGACAAAGTGGTGCTTCTGCTGCCCCTGTAATCATAATGTCTGCCTCACCATTTTGAATAGCTTCATAAGCAAAACCCACCGCATCTGTGCCTGCTGTGCATCCTGTAGAAACCGTTGTGCAAATGCCCTTTAACTTGTAACGTGATGCTATTTCGCTTGAGGGGGTATTAAACATAGAGGCATCATAGAGATAAGGTCTTGCCTTTCTAGGATCAATTGGTTCCTTTCCAAAATTTGTTACCCTTAAGAATTCTTCTTCCATATATCTTGTGCCACAGATGGCATTGGCTAAACAAACACCTATTCTTTCTTTTTCTTCTTTATGCAAAAGCATCTTTGCATCTTCTATAGCCATCTCTACACAAGCTACAGCAAATTGCACATAACGATCCATCCTTTCTACTTCTTCTTTGGTAAGCCCAAAGTAAAATGGGTCAAAATCTTTTATCTGAGCCGCAATCTGGGAATGAAATTGAGAGACATCAAAATCAGTTACCTTTCTTATTGCTGATTTGCCATAGACCATACCTTCCCAGAATGCCTCTTTACCAATACCATTGGGAGAAAGGACACCTATCCCTGTAACAACCACCCGTTTTTTCATAATTTATTCCACCCTCCTTACCTTAAACCTAATATTTGCATTATCTGGACAGGTCACCCTGGTATTGGTATTTTCATCTTCAAATGGGAATTTTGCCCCAAAATTTAAGGCAAAAAGCACAGGGAAAAGGGCATTATAAGCCCCTCCACAAAAATCCTTTGGTGTTCTAAGTCCAATGACTTCAATTTCATCCCCTACTTTATAACCATAAAAACACTTTCCCCTTACTTCTTCTATGCTAATAATCATCTTCTTTGGTCTTGGTCCAGTTTTTTCCTTCCTTTTTCTTATTTCTATTTCACCTGTTTCAGTTAATACTTGCGTAAAAAACTCTACCCTTCCTCCATCAGGACAACTTGTATGGATAGAACGAGGATTTTCTTCAAATGGAAACTCTGCCCCAAAGGTTAATGCATAAAGACAGGGAAATATGACTGTTGCTGCTCCCTGACAAAAACCTTCAGGGGTCTTGGTGAAATCTTCAAAGATAAATTTGTCTCCTTCTTTGTACCCTTGATAGCATCTTCCTCTTACCTTGCTTACCGTAACCAAAAAACGTGGGAATTTTAATTCCATCTTTACCTCCTAAGTTCATCTAAAATCTCTTCTGACTCAAAAAACTCACCCCTTTTTTCTACTGTATGCACCATCTCTACTACCTTTTTATTTAAAGGTGCCTCTATCCCTATCTTTTCACCCAAAGAGGCTATCTCTCCATTGATATAATCAATCTCTGAAGGTCTTTTTCTCTTTATGCTTTGAAGGATTGAACCATAAAGTGGTTCTTCACTAAGATTTGTCATAATATTTGAGAATACTCTTGCTGCCTCTTCTAGCTGCATATTTTTTAATGCATAAAGCCTTTCTAAAGGGAAATCTGGTAGAGACTTTAATCTGATTCCTGCCTTATCAATTACCATTAACGCCTCTTTAAGAAGCTCAATACTTAATTTACAAATCTCTAAGTCAGAAAATGTCTCCTGCATGCTCTTACCAATTAAGGCAGGAAGGCAGTTATTTAAGTTTAAAAATAATTTTAGCCATTTCATTTCTTTTATTCCTTCTGTAATATGGATAGAGAATGCCTTACCTAAAAGATTTGCTATTTTTTCCACCTCTTCATCATTTTTAGAGAATGCCTTACCAATAATCCAATCTCCTTCAAAGTTATGTAAAACCTTTCCTGGAAAAAGGTATGTAGCCCCAAACATAACAATGCTGCTGATAATGTTTTCCTTTGGGATAGACGCTAAGAGCATCTCTTCTGCCCTTAGCCCATTCTGTACGGTAAGAATGGGCATATTTGGAGAAATATCATTTAAGATAAAAGGAATGTCCTGTGTCTTAACGGCCAGAATAATAAAATCTGCATTATTCTCAATTTTGTCTTTAATAT
>CAZNJP010000235.1:0-2454 GCA_964573345.1 uncultured Syntrophobacter sp.
ACCTTCAATTTTGCCATCTCATGATTAACTATGACATCCCCTGGAACCCAAATCGCCTTGAGCAGAGGATGGGAAGAGTCCACAGGTATGGGCAGCAAAAAGAAGTCTATGTCTTTAATCTTGTTGCAGATAATACAAGGGAAGGTCAGGTGCTTTCTAAGCTCTTTGAAAAACTTGAAGAAATAAGACGGGCAGTAGGAAGTGATAAGGTATTTGATGTGATTGGCGATACATTCTATGGGAAGAATCTTTATCGGCTTCTGTTAGAGGCAGTGGCCAATGCCAGGAGCATGGATGAGATATTAAAGGAGATTGATATTAAAGTAGATGAAGAATATATAGCCAAGGTCAAAGAGGCACTAGGGGAAAGCCTTGCTACTAGGCACATTGACTATACGAGAATAAAGGAAATGGCAGAAAAGGCCAAGGAATATAGGCTTATTCCAGAGTATGTAGAAGAGTTTTTTAAACGGGCATTTAAAAAGGTAGGTGGGAGATTTGGCATCAGAAAAGATGGATTTATTACCATTGATTCAGTGCCTTATGAAATAAGGAAAATTGCTGAAGAGGTCAATTTTAAAAATAAATATGGCACCATTTTAAGGTCATATCCCAAGGCCACCTTTGATAAAGATATTGCCTTCAAAAACCCTGATGTAGAGTTTATCTCCTTTGGTCATCCACTTTTTGAGGCCTTACTTTTTTGGGTAAGGAAAAATTATTTTACTAAATGGCAAAGGGGTGCTGTATTCAAAGACCCATCTTGTAGATATGATGGTGTCTTTTGGTTCTTTGAAGGGGAGGTAAAAGATGGAAAAGGAGAAATTTCTGGCAAAAAACTTATAGCCATCTATGACAATGGGAAAGGATTAGACAAAGTTAATCCTTCCATCTTATGGGATTTTATTCCACAAGATAGCACTGAACCAATAAACATAAATATAACCAAAGAAAAGGCACAAGTCTATGCCATAAGGGCTGTTGAAAACTATAAAGGAGAATTACAAAAAGAAAGAAAGAGGCAGGCAAAGATAAAAAGAAAATATGGCATTAAGTCATTGGAATATTTAATATCTGAACTTGATGCGGAGTTAGCAGGACTTTATGAAAGGCAGGCAGAAGGTGAAAGGGTGGATTTACCTATTAGGAACAAAGAGGAAAGAAAAAGGCAATATGAAGAAGCGCTAAAAACATTAGAAAAAGAGATAGAGCAAGAGACAAGTTTAGCCATCTCAATGCCCAGGTTTTTGGGTGCAGTGTTAGTAAGACCTGAAATTTCAGATATGATAACAAATGAAGAGATAGAAAAAATAGGTATGGAAATAGCAATAGAATATGAAAAAAACCAGGGAAGAATACCTGAAGATGTATCAAAAGAAAACTTAGGATTTGATATCAGGTCTAAAGGTAAAGATGAGACAAGGTATATTGAGGTTAAGGCAAGAAAGGATAAAGGCCCTGTTGCCTTAACCCCTAATGAATGGTTTAAGGCAAAGAGGTTTAAAGAGCAGTATTGGCTTTATGTAGTTTCTAATGCTGTTATAAAACCAATGCTTTACCTCATCAATAACCCTGCCGAAAATCTGAATATTCAGGAAAAGGTTGAGGTAGTCCGTTTCCTTGTGTCTTTGGAGGAATGGAAAGACAAAGGGATAATGGCATGAATAAAATAGCCAATGAGATTAAAGAAAAATTAAAGAGAAGACTCTTATCAGAGATTCCTAATAAAATCTTAAAAATTATAATTTTTGGCTCGTATGCAAGAGGTAATGAAACACCTGATTCTGATCTTGATATCCTTATCATAGTAACTGAAAAATCTAAAGAATTGGAAAAGTTGATCTTTGATATCGCCTATGAAATTATGTGGGAATATGACTTCACTCCTTTAATTTCCCTTGAGATAATGGCAGAAAAACATTGGCAGCTACTGCAGAAAAAGGACACTTCTCTTTATAAAAACATTAAGAAGGAAGGAATTTCACTATGACAGAGGAAGTTGAAAAATATATGGAAAAGGCTGAAAAATCTTTAAGAGTTGCAAAAGAACTCTTTGAAAAAGGACATTTTGATGATGCTTGTTCAAAGGCTTATTACGTAATGTTCTATGCAGCACAAGCCCTCTTAAAGAATATTGGAATTGATGTATCAAAGCACTCTGCTGTAGTTGCCAAGTTTGGACAACATTTTGCAAAAACAGGTAAGATCGATCCAAAATACCACCGTTTTTTGATAGATGCAAAGAAAAAGAGAGAAACTGCGGATTATGATGTTTTCTCATTTATTGGTGAAGAAATAACAAAAGAAAGAATTTCCTGGGCAGAGGATTTTCTTAAAAAGATTAGAGAGGAACTGGAAAAGGTATCATGAAACGCTTCATCGAACTAAGTTTCCCTGTAAAAGAGGTAAGCATTGAATCTGCAAGGGAGAAAAATATAAGGCATGGTCATATTT
>CAZNJP010000236.1:0-2451 GCA_964573345.1 uncultured Syntrophobacter sp.
ATCTCTTGTTTCAATTGATTCTAAAAAATCTATGTAGTTATCCGGGAAGTTATAGCTTCTTGCATTTCTAATTATTAACTGCATGTAGTATTTCATGGGTGGTTGATGTTTAATCTTTTCACGGTGTTTCATAACTTTGTAGGTTTTTACTCCCTGAACGGCTGTGCCATCAAATTTTTCCACACTGACCTCGATTTCTTTGTAGTTGTTTGGATAACCCTCTTTTGCCCTTATGGTTTTAAGGTCATGCTTTGTTAATTCTATTAACAACCCATAAACGCAATTCCCTTCGGATTCCATGATATTGGCTGAACCTCCTTTTCTTCTGATAGAAAAGTAATTAAAGGTCAGTTTGTAACCTTTCAGTTTTGCCGGTAATACGTTCAGAAATTTAATCTTTTGGTACCCATTTTCTTCACACCATTTATCCAAGTCCTCTTTGTCCATATTTGAGCCATAGGCAAAGTAGTACATTATTTTACCTTAAATTGATTATTGTTTTTTGCGGTAGTATTTTGAAACTACTCTTAACTATGTCAGCATAAACCACAGCCATTGAAGGACTGTCCATGTAGCCTCTAAATCCTCCTGGTTGTATCTTATAATTTCGTTCATTACCTTTTGTCTCTCATTGGGATCCTCTAACTCTGTGGCCTCAATGTACTTTGCCATTGCCCAATCACCGTCTGCTTCAGGAAGTAACCGCCCATAGCCAGCCAGTTTCTCCACCTGCTTAAGGCTATAACTATAGCAAGGCAATACGAGAGCCTTTTTGGTAAGTCCAAAAAGATCTTTAAGATTTCTTTTAACCCTTGCTCCAATTCCATCTGGGTCGCCATACCGTTCCATGTAGGTCTTGAGTTTGGTTTTCTCATATGAAGACCAGTGAATGAAAGGTAGATCCCCGTAGGAGGCAAAAATCTTAGAGCAATTCTCAAGAAATTTAAACCATGCTTTACGGTCTCCATCACTCCCAAAGTCTGCCAGTGCACACATATATGGACCCGGATTGTTTCCATAAACCTGCAAACCCCACAGATAGACCTTATCGATGTCATCCAATTGGGGTGGAAGTCCTTCCACATCAAAAATCACAAAGTTTGGACTAGGCGGTAAACACAGTTTACCAATAATCATCTTCTTTTCATCTGCTAAGGCCTTTGCCTGCGTGATAATTCTGGAGGCCTTTTTCCCAACCTTTTGTTTACCAGCTCCCCAGGGCCGTTTTAGGTTAAAAAGAAATCCCTCATCCAGACCGGCAAGCTCCTCGATAGTTTTTATGTCTAAGGAATGCAACGCAAGGACCAAACCTTTGTCCACTTCAGGAACTAGGGCTAGGTCCCTAGAATCCTCGGCAGCCTTCCAGCACCTTTCAAAGTACCTGCAGTGTTGGCACTTAGACCATCCCACCGGCTCATATGGTTCTTCATCCAGTTTTTGAATCTTGTCTATTGTGCGGAGTAGCCCTAACGCGGTTACCCCACCATCATAAGGAATCTGAACTATTTCACCAGTCCCAGATACTACTTCCAGTCCTGCAGGTGGCAATCCTGTTGTCTGCTGAAATAACCATCCATATAATTCAAGCTGTCTAAGAATCTCAGGATGGTCTTTGTCTTGTATGCGCCTTGCTATCTTGCAATCACGTATAATGTAGGAACTACCCTCACGGATAATAAAATCGGGCTGACCAGTGATGGTTCTCTCAATTGGACTCCGTGTTGCATCTACTACAAACCCAGGCTGATAAATGATACTCACGCCACTTCTTATCAGTTGCTTGGTTTTATATACGCGCTCGGGAAAGCTTGTAGTGCTTAAGTCCTCAACCCTTTTAAGTGTATTAAGATAAGCCTTCTCGTGACGTTCACCAAGCTTCGTGATAACCTGCTCATATGAACTAGGCTTGGCCTCGGGTATACCCCTATGCTGCAAGTAAATCCGCCTCCCGCATTCAGAAGGCCGGTAGTATGAGTAGAGGTGAGAAGCGCTTAACTGATTTTCTGTCATTTATGGCTGTCCTTAATTTAATTTGCTCGCTTTCTGTGTTTCCATACACACAATATACAAAATTTTTGATTAATTCAATATATAGAATGAGGTGGACCCCAAAATTTGGGCCAGGTATGAAACTTATATCACACCTTTAAGGGAGGGGTAATCTAGTAAGAAGGAAGCATTCACCAAAGTTTAAGGCCATGGTTGCCATTGAGGCTATTAAGGCAGAAAAGACTATATCGCAGATAGCTACTGAATATGGCATCCATCCACAGCAGGTAAGGGACTGGAAGAGGCAGTTTTTATCTAAATGTCATGTAGTCTTTGATGAGAGTGGCAGAAGAGAAAAGGAGCTAGAGAAGGAACTTCAGAAGGCATATAAGAAGATAGGAGAACTTCAGGTGGAGATGGATTTTTTATCAGATGTGTTAAAGAGGGCATAGATAAGAAAAG
>CAZNJP010000237.1:0-2412 GCA_964573345.1 uncultured Syntrophobacter sp.
AGTAGGATTGACCAAACCCACACCCATCTCTATCCCATGATCTTTGGGGAATAAGAGCCACGTCAAATTCCCTATAAAGAGGGAACATTTAAATATGGCCAAAATATAGTCAAATGACCAACAATAAATAATGCAAAATTGCAATTCAAAGTTTAAAATTTTTGCATTTTAAATTTTTGGTCCTGTATTTCTCTAAGCCTGTTATTTGAAGTTATATTAAAACTACTTTTGATCCATTCCTGTTTGGGAATAATCTAGTTGTTTTTTTATCCCTTTTCAGTTAAATTTTAAAAAAAATGGAGGAAAAAATAAAAAATATAGAGGTCAGATTCTATGGACAGGGTAAAGACTGGAAAGTAAGCGTTGATGGTGATTATCCGACACCCTTTAGCCCCCCAGAGCCTTATTGGGGTAGCTTTCTAGGAAAAGGGAAAGACATTAGGCCTGAACTTGAGGCCCCATTTGGGAAGGCCCTCTGTGATAGGGTATTTAATTCAGAGAGACAAAACAGGCTTATTGAGACCTTAAATAGCCTTACTACCAATCAGAGCCTGAATTTCTCCCTGATGGCCGATGACCCAAAGATACATGAGGTCCCTGGGAGTTGCTCAATATAGATGGCACTGCCCAAGGCTTTCTATTAAAGAGGGGGAATATCTCTATTACCCATGCCAGACCAGGCATTACCTCACATCTACCCCCAGCCAGACCCCCATTTAAGGTCCTGATTGTGGTCTCCCTCCCCTTAGAGGTCTATAAAAATAATCCCATTGACCTACTCTATGAACTGAATGTCATCTATGAGGCCCTAAAGGGATATAAGGAGATTATCGAGATTGATGTCTTAGAAAAGGCCTTATTTTCTAAAATAAGAGGAAAAATCCTTAAAAATCAGTATCACATTATCCACTTTACTGGCCATGGTGCCCCAGATGGCCTCCTCTTAGAAGACGATGAGGATTATACAAGAAAAAGGCTCTTAAAGGGTAGGGAAATAGAAGAATTATTCCAAGGGTTAAATGTCCATGCCCTTATCCTAGATGCCTGCCACACTGCCACTATGTCCTTTGATACCTCCACTGCCCTAAGGGCCCATAAGGCAGGCATCCCCATAGTCATTGCCAATCAATCCTCAGTAATGGATACTCTGGCCACAAGGGCCATTAAGGACATATATAACAGTTTGTTTATGGATTTCCCCTTTAAGGTGCTAAATAGTGTAAGATTAAATTTAAAAAGGCAGTGGTGGAAGCCTGTCATCTTCAGTGCCATCAAGCCCAATGAAAAAATCTTTAAGGCCCATAAGATTAAAAAAAGGATTATCCCTGTTTGCTTTAAGGCCCTAGGCCTTTACCAAAAAGGGGCACCATTTGTCTATCGCTTTGGCCCTATCAGGAGATTGACAGAGGCCATGGAGGCCAGCCCTTATGCCATTCTTCATGGGATAGGCGGGGCGGGGAAGAGCACCTTGGCTGACTACATTGCCGAGTTCTTAAGGGGGAGATTTGAGCATATCGTGGCCATAGACCTAAAGGCAGAGGGGGTAAGGACCATAGAAGAACTGGTTGAGGCCATTACAGAAAAGTTCATAAATACCTCTGTCATAGATGAGACTATAGGATAAGATATTAACTGAGAAAAGGGGCATGAGGAAGTGGCAGAGGTTAAATGAAGTCTTAGGGAATGCACGCTGGCTCTTAATCTTAGACAATTTTGAGCAATTTCAGAATGAAATGGGCATTATCAAAGATAGAGAATGGAAAAGATTCCTCAATGAATTGATCAATAACTGGTCAGGTCAATTTCTCATTACCACTAGATTAAAGGTCTTTCTCCATGAAAGGAGCCCCTTAGAAAATACCATTGAGATTGGCACATTCTCTGAGGCAGAATTTGATTTCTTATTAAGACAGATAGAAGAAAGGGAAAGCGGGGAGAGGGAAAAGGCAAGGGAGAAGATTGAATATTTAAAGAAAAATAAAGATATTTTAGAGCATTATGACTTTCATCCCCTCTTTATCAGGCGATTTATAGACACCCGTCCTAAAGAGATCAAAGTCCTTTTAAAAGACCATGAGATAAACAATGTCCTTAATTTTTATAAGGACTATTTTGAGAAATACAGGGGTCTAAAAAGATTGCTTCTTTTAGATTTCCCCTTTTCTGAGGGATTATTAGAGACCATCTTAAAAGGTGATTTAGAGGCCAAGGATATAATTAAAAACAGGCTTTTAATCTTAAAGAAAAATGGGAATTATAAGATATATAGTTTAATCAAAGAATATCTGCTTGGTATCTTGGACTTAGGGGATGAGGTAAAAAGGGAGGTATTTGAAGATAAAGAGACAAAGGCCAAGCTTATAGAGGAACTAAATCGCTTAGGCAATTTTTATTCTGATAAAAATCCTGATA
>CAZNJP010000238.1:0-2408 GCA_964573345.1 uncultured Syntrophobacter sp.
TCATGTTAAAAGTCAAGAGCACTAAACCACCCGGCCAGGAATTCGTCAAAGTCTTGGATTGAAAAAAGATATTATCTTACCCACTCCTCCTTCTACCCATTTTTTTGAATACAGGGATTCTCCTTGAAATTATAAACCAACTCTGTGATAATTTAGCAGGAGGGGCCAAGGTCAAAGCAGGGCGCAAAAACATTACAGATTGGACCAACCTTTGTGGAAGCTAGCCCATATGGATTTGGAAGGCGTCATAGAAGAAATACAAAGGGCAAAATTTAAGCTTGAAAGGGAATCCTGCGAAGAACTGATGCATGATGATTACTATAATAAAGGATATATCTTAAATTTTAGAAAAAGTGTTTAGAAGGGTTATCTCTACAGCTTTTGTTGATAAAGATTCACTTAGTATGATGTTGCATTTTTTATAAAGAGAAATTATGAGGATTTTTAGGTTAAATGTGCAGTGGAATTTTTTAATGATTAGGGTAGATTTAATTGTCAAAGGTTAAGTCAGGGTGGGAATATATTGAGTCTATGAAGAAATTTGAAGAAAACCCAGAATCTATCTTAGAAATTCTTACCGGTTACTGGAGAACCGGGATACTGAAAGCTGCCTTAGAGCTAGAGGTTTTTACCAAAATCAGCCAGGGTTTTAACCAGGTGGAATTGCTGGCTCCAAAAATACAGGCCAGCAAGAGGGGAGTTAAGATTCTCCTGGATGCCCTCTGTGGCCTGAAGTTACTGAAAAAATCCCATGATCAGTATGTCCTGGTCCCACTCAGTGAGAAGTTCTTGGTGAAAGGGATAGAGACCTATATAGGAGATGCCCACCATGCCTTCGTTCCCCAAGAACATTGGGAAATCATGGGAAATATTATCCAGGCAGTAAAGAAAGGAACTACGGTTTTAACCGAACCTACTCCAACTGAGTTTTGGGACAAGGTGGTAATTGGCCTGCGACCTCTGGGAGTAAGAGTAGCCCAGACCATTTGCGACCATTTGGAAATGGGCAAGTCAGGAGAGCCGGCAATAAAGGTTTTAGATTTGGCCTGTGGGGCCGGGATATATGGATTTGCAGTTCTCCAACAGAATAAAAAGGCAACATTGGTAGAAATTGATTATGGCAATGTCCTTGAAATTGCCAAGAATACAGCCAAAAAACTGGGGGTATTTGATCGGGTAATTCAGCGGCCTGGGGATATCCTAATTGATGATTTCGGGGAAAAAGAATTTGATCTGGCCATAATTAGCCACATTCTCCAGGGCTTTGGACCTGAAGACATAAAAAGGGTTCTGAATAAGGTCCATAGGGCCTTAAAACCGGGAGGAAAAATTGTCATTCATGATTTTGTACCTGATGATAATAGAGAGTACAAAACCTTTCCCTTAATTTTTGCAATTTATATGTTAGCAGTCACCCAATCAGGCAATACTTACACCTTTTCCGAATTTAGTACCTGGCTGGGAGAGCTGGGTTTTTCTGAGATTGATCAAATCGAACCCCCTGGCACCTCTACCTTGATCATAGCTACCAGATGCTAAAGCTTTAGAAATTTAATCCCAAATTATGCAATAATTTGGGATTTAGAAGGCCCGAAGGGACTTCTTTGGTTTTAAAAGTGAGTTCCATTTTTAGCAAAACGGGGTCTGGGGCGAAGCCCCAGTGTAAACTGAGTTGCTATTGAATAATCTGGGTTTATATCCTATGTTCTTTAAAGTCTTCTAGGTATTAACTATCCATATCCACACTTCCTCAGGTTATGGCTCGATTTTTATACCTAGTAGTTTAAGAAACTGCCTCATCCAATCTGGATGTCCAGGCCAGGCGGCTGCACTAACAAGCCACTCATCTGTATAGGCATTTGAAAGGGTTTCATTTGGTTCAATCCATTCTGCCCCTGCATTAATAATATCAGGTTTTATAGCTGGATA
Source organism: uncultured Syntrophobacter sp. (assembly GCA_964573345.1). Lineage (GTDB taxonomy): Bacteria > Desulfobacterota > Desulfofervidia > Desulfofervidales > DG-60 > CAZNJP01. The sequence goes on from CAZNJP010000238.1 coordinate 1,930, forward strand.
GCCCATGCATCTTTTTCCCTTTAATACATCAGCGGCTGCAAGTACCTGTGGGCCATGACAGATGGCTGCAATTGGCTTTTTATTTTCAGCAAAATACTTTACTATTTGAAGAAGTTTATCATTTAGTCTAATGTATTCTGGTGCTCTACCTCCTGGTATTACCAGTCCATCATAACCCTTAGGGTCAATCTTTTCAAAATCAACGGTAATCAAAAAATTATGGCCTTGCTTTTCACTATAGGTCTGCTCTCCTGTAAAGTCATGGATAGCTGTCTTAACACTTTCCCCTGCCTTTTTACCAGGGCAGGCTGTATCAACTTTATAGCCAATCATCTTTAACATCTGAAAAGGAACCATAGCCTCATAATCTTCAACAAAGTCTCCTGCCAGGATAAGGATACTTTTTATAGCCATTTTTACCTCCCTATTTTACCACCCCACCCAGAATGCCCCGTGCGGAAGCACGGGGATGAAGGGGT
>CAZNJP010000239.1:0-2371 GCA_964573345.1 uncultured Syntrophobacter sp.
GGGGAGATTTTATAGGCTTAATTGAAAGTCCAAAATTGAGTTTCCAAATTTCTGTATCAAATATCAAAATGAAAAATTAAAACTGGATTAGGAGATGAACACAGATAATCTATGAGATGAACACTGATGCAAGTCAAGTAGACCCAAATCATTTTAAAAATGCAAATATCAAAATTCACCCCGTTAGATAGCTAATAGAGACAATAAGAATCATAATTTTCTAAGAAGCAGAAACGTGTTAGGACTAATTAAAGAATATAAACCCTGTTAGAAAGGTTGACCGACAAGAGCGCGATGAACTTCGTATGAGTTTAAGTCTCTTAGGGGTGAAAAGGTGTTGTACCCTCTCGCCTTTCTAACGGGGTAAACCATTATCTAACGGGGTAAAAAATGAAAAATTAAAAATTAAAATCCCAAATCCCAAATCCGCAATCCGAAATCCCAAATCCGCAATCCCAAATGCTGGATTAGGCAAATATCTTAAGGAGTGTGATAAGGATGGCTAATCCACTGAAGCCTATGGCCATAAAGGTAGTGAGCATACTAAATCGCCTATCTTTAGACTGGCTATGTTTTCCTGAGCCTTACTATCTAAACACAACGGACCCAAGAAACTCAATAAACAGAAAAACCATTTAACTTTATGGGGTTTCAAATACTCCCATTTTGTGTTATAAGAAAAAACGATTTCAGGGTCTTGAAAGTGACAATTTAAGAATTACCCCAAGTTATTGGGCAATTAAGAAAAAAGCATATGTGCCAAAGAGGAGGGAAAATGTTAGCCTTAAATAGGGAAAAAATAATTAATACTCTTCGAGATCTGCCAGAGAAAACCACTGTTGAAGAAGCTATGGAGCGTTTATATTTGCTTGCAAAAATAGAAAAGGGAATTAACCAAGCAGATGAAGGTCTATGTATTTCTCATGAAGAAGCAAAAGAAAAAATGAAAAAATGGCTGAAGTAAAATGGACACCTCAAGCTTTGGAGGATGTTGAAACTATAGCTAATTTTATTGCACGGGACTCCATTTATTACGCACGAATGTTTACAATAAAAGTTTTTGAAGCAGTAAATCGTTTGGAGTTATTTGTTGAATCAGGACGAATTGTCCCTGAATTAAATCGTAAAGAAATCAGAGAAGTTATTCTTGGAAATTACAGGATAATTTATAGAGTAAAAGACAAGGTAGTAGAAATACTAACGGTTTATCATTCAGCAAGGCTGCTTAGCGCTGAACAAATAGAAAATTTGGTATAAGATGACCATGTATTTAATTGCGACAGGGATGCTTATAGTGTGTCTCGCTGCTTTTGCCTATTTAGCTATAAAGGCAAAATGAAAAAATTTGAAACCCAACGAACACAATGAACTTAAAAAACTCAATTCTTTTTATCTGCTAAGTGCTTCTTATCAAGCTGAACATAGATAATGCCTGCTAAAGCAACAATACCTAGGATAATAAGGGCAATACCATAATATGTCATAATTTTACCTCCTTGCCATCGAGTATATAACCTAATATAAAAAATAACATGGTTACTATAAAACCCCCAACAAATAAGGAGAGATGGAAAGCTTCTGGTTTTGCTACGGGGCTAATCACTGTAATTGCAAGAATGATCTTTGCTATATCATAGGAAAATTTGGCTAGATTATCTTTCTGTTTTTCGGTTTTAATGAGCAACATAACTAAATATACAGTTTTGTGCTTTCTTTGTCAATTTAATAGCCCAAGAAACCCAATAAACTTATTTAGCTTTTTTGGTCTGGCGATCCTGCCAAAGGATCCATCCTCCTATACCAATGACGATTACAAGACCACCTAAAAATATCCAGGCCCCATAATTACTTTAACCAACACCAGTTTGCAAATTTCTGATAAATGTGAGTAATCTTAAATAGAATGTAGAATATCGAACACTGAATTTAGCAAGAGGGTTATTATGACACATAGCAATGCCCCCAAAATTCCTATCTCAATACCCATAGCAGTATATATGGCCTGGATTATAGCAGCAGTATCAGAATTGGGATTTTTCCTTGGTCTAGACCTGCGCCAATATATTATGGTGAATATCAAGGAAGCAATGGGTACCAACCAAAGTAAAAGTAACAAGTCCATTTTTTTACCCCGTTAGAAGAATGCCCCGTGGCTTGCCACGGGGTTATTCCTATTTTCGCGAACACGGGGTTTAATGCCCCGTGTGAGCATTTCCGTTAGAAGGCCGAAGGTCTTCTAACGGGGTTTACTTACCATATTAAGTATACACAAGAAATGTCAGGGTGTCAACGCCACGGGAGGGGTTGTAGAATGTAGAATATCGAACACTGAATGATGAATCCCGTTAGAAATATCAGTTGGTTTAGCAAC
>CAZNJP010000240.1:0-2347 GCA_964573345.1 uncultured Syntrophobacter sp.
CGATTTGGGTTCCAGGGGATGTCATAGTTAATCATGAGATGGCAAAATTGAAGGTTTATCCCCTCTCCTGCTGCCTCTGTGGCCACCATTACCTGTGTTTTGTGCTTAAAGACCTTTTCAGCATCTACCCTGTCTTCTAGCCTCATCCCGCCATGGATGAAATTTACGGTATATCCCCAAGACGTAATTTTATTTACTAAATACTCTAAAGTATCCTTTGATTCAGTGAAGATTAAAATCTTCTCATCACCAAGCGACTGCATCACCTTCTTTAGCTCAGTAAGTTTTACTTCGCTCTCTGTTTTAAGGATTTCCCTTGCCTGCTCTATCAAGGTTTTAAGGATATTAATTTCTTTTTCTAATTCTTCTTTACTTTCAGCAATGCTCAATGTTTCCCACCTCGATTCTTGCTCCCAGCGTCTTTCTTCTTCATAGTCATCAATCTCGTCTATATCTGTGGTGAGTGTTTCTCTCAGAAGTTTGGGTTCTTTTAGTAACTTTTCAAGCCTCTCTCTTCTCCTTTTTAGTGAACTAAGAAGGGCATAGGTGCTAGAGGCCATCCTTCTTTGAAGGATAAGTAAGGCAAAGGCTACATTTCTCTTTTTATCAGTCTGTAAGGCCTTGTTATATTGGGAGATGACATATCTTGAAAGCTCCTTGTATAAGTCTGTTTCTGGGTCAGATAGTCTAAACCTAATGGTCTTTGGGTAGCGGTTGGTAAAGATAGGCTTTCCTTCAAAATCTGCTAAATCTTCTTTCATCCTTCTTATAAAAAGGGGATTGTCTTTATTTTGAAGTGATTCATTGATTAGGCTTTCGCTAGCAAAGAATCCTGGGATTAAAAGGTCAAGAAAAAGCCTAAAATTTTCTGGGTCTCCTTTGTGGGGTGTAGCAGTGAGAAAAAGAAGGTGGTCAGTAGTCTTTGAAAGCACCTCTCCTAATTTATATCTTTCTGTCCTTGATAATATATCCCCATACTTATAGGCGGCCATCTTATGGGCCTCATCAACTATAACCAAGTCCCAATCAACACTTGTAAGTGAAGGTAGGATTTCCTCCCTTTTGGAAAAGTCAATAGATGTAATAACTTGGCTCTCTCTTTGCCATACATTTTCTGCATAGTGGGCATCAAGTAGGCCCCTGTCAATTACTGTAAAAGGTTCTTGAAACTTTTCCTTTAATTCCCTTCGCCACTGGTCTTTAAGATGCCCTGGAACCACTATGAGGATGCGATTTACAATCCCTCTTAATTTTAGTTCCTTGATAACAAGACCTGCCATGATGGTCTTGCCTGCACCAGGGTCATCAGCCAAAAGAAACCTTATGCGGGGAAGTTTAAGTACATAACCATAAACTGCCTCTATCTGGAATGGTAAAGGGTCTATCTTGGAAGTATTCATAGCCAAAAGGGGGTCAAAGGCTGAAGCAAATTTGTAACGTTCTGCCTCAATGGATAAAAATGCCTCATCACCTTTTGCCGAAAAGTCCAATATAAATTCCTTTGTCTTTATCTTTTGAATTTCTTCTCTTGTAAGTAATTGGTCTACATGGATATGGGAATGGATGTATACGCCAACAATGTGGGTATACTCTCCAAATGATTCAATCTTTTTTATTTCAACAGGTTCTGGCCAAATTGGGCCTTCAACAGTCATCCCTTCTTTAATCATTTTTTAATCGCCTCATATCCTTTCCTACAGAGATTTAAGGATTCAGTCAAGCATTTCTTCACATTATATTCTAATCATTATCATAAAAATTTGCTCTAATCAGCTATTTAAGCAAAGATAAAGTGCTAGACGACCTATTTTATTGAGTTAGACCCTAACCTTGCCTAATTTTGCCACTATGAAGTGTGAAGATTCTTGTAGGTCTATAATATTTATAAATGCAGTTATTTTAAAAATGCCTATTTTTTATTTGGTACCCCCTCGCAATTTAGGTAAAAAAGACGAGATTTCCCTGATACCACCTTTTCAAGGACTTGTTTGTTTGGGCAATGAAGCGACGGAAACATTCCATCTTCTCTTTGCGCACTTTTCTATCTTGGATGAATCTTTCCGGGTTAATGCCCAAGATGTATCGTCTTTTTCCTTCAACTTCTGATGACCTTGTCCATAGTGTCGATCTCGGGCATATTTCCAGGGAACACATCCCACTTAAATGGATAACTCTTGGCGTTTATCATTAAGGCCAATATGACTTGCTTACAATTAGGCTTTGCATCTTTAGATCTGCCAAAGGCAGAGAGCTTGCATCGAAAGTCTACGAAATACGAAGAGCTCAGATCATAATTAACGTAGTCATAGCTTTTTGGGTCTTGTTCGTAGGTCTTTTTAAAAAGAAA
>CAZNJP010000241.1:0-2334 GCA_964573345.1 uncultured Syntrophobacter sp.
CCCTCTTTTATTGTCACATCCTGCACTTAGGACGACCCTGATCTCTCCTTCCGTCTCGGGCACAAGCGGGTTTACAATTTTAAAACAGTTAACATAGCATTTATCGAAATCGGGAGTTACATGGATATAATCTTCCTTGGTCTCTGTATCTGACCCGCCAGGGCCTGTTACGGTTAGACTAACAGTAAAATAACCTGTGCTACAGTACATATGTGTTGGATTTTGCTCTGTGCTAGTCTCTCCATCTCCAAAGTCCCAGAACCAACTTGTAATCTCTCCTGTAGATTGGTCAGTAAACTTAACAGTTAAGGGGCAAGTGCCCTCAGTTTGGTCGGCAGTAAATTCGGCTACTAGCTCAGATTCAGATTGGCCTATTGAATATAGGTAACCATCAACAGCCCCACCAGCATACAAGGTATTATTAGAGCCTATTATGACATCATCTAGGACGCTATCGACGGAAAAATACCACTTAATCGAATGGGTATTTGAATCTATAGCATAAAGATATCCATCCTCACACGTCGCATAAAGTATACCGTCTGATCCAATTACTTCGCAGCTAATCCACCCATAGGTTTCAGGAGACAAACTCCACTTAATAGAGCCGTTATTTGGATCTAGGGCATAGATGGTATTGTTGCTAGTGCCTACATAAAGGGTACCATCGCTTCCCATCAAAGGAGAAGAAATGTAATCATCTCCAACAGAAAACTTCCATTTAAGAGAACCCTCAGGCGTTAAAGCATAGAGCCAGCCGACCCTTGAGCCGACGTATATAGAACCATCAGCACCTACTACTGGGGAGGGGGGAGCGTACCACTCTACATCCCCTCGTCCAAGATAATATTCCCATTTTTGATGCCCATTTGAATCTACTGCGTGGAGGTAATAGTCCATGTTCTCTGGCGAGAACCATGGATAGATGATATCTATAGACACTATATAGATTGTACCATCAGGACCAATAGCTGGAGAACTAAAGGCAGAATCAGCACTGCCCAATTTTAGCGTCCACTTTATAGAACCGTCAGGATTTATAGCCATATAGGTAGCCATCATTATAAGTTCCTACATAGCTAACTCCGATATAAATAGTGCCATCCTGGCCGATGGCTGGCGATGAAGGGGCGGTAGGCCCACCTACATCGAGTTTCCACTTTAAAGAGCCATCGGGATTTGTAGCATAGAAGTACTCATCCCAGTTTCCCCAATAAATAGTGCCATCGGAGGCAATAGCTGGGGCACAATTTACATTGTCATCGGTGGGGAAAGACCATTTTAGGGAGCCATCTGGATTAAGAGCATAAAGGTTATTATCCATTGAGCCAAAATAAATAGTGCCATCAGGCCCAATTGCTGCTTGATTCTGAATCTCATCACCAGTTTTAAAAGCCCAATCCAATTTTGGTGACTGGGGACCCTGATAAGGACTACGTGAACTGTGCTTTATATCATGCCTATACATAGGCCAAGGGGTATTAGCTAAGTCGACAGATACACTATAAGTTCTCCCTGTGGGCTTTGGAATTATGTTGCTTGAAATCCCACGCTTCATATTTGGAAGAGGAATTTGGAGCTTTTGAGAATGTGCCAAATGTGGCAGGACCATCAATGCCAATGCCCAAAACAAAATTGAAATAAGAGTTGAAACAAAGATCCTGTATTGTAGACCAGTTCTGTTTTTCACCATCTTCCAATCCCTCCTTTCTAATAAATACTGCTTTATCTAGCTTGAAGAAGAATCTTCTGTATTGTTCAGGGTCATCGATAATCCTTGAGCTTATAACTCTTTTTTGCTTAAACCCTTAGCTTGCATAGACAAAAAGGTGATTAGAATATTTGGCTAACTTTCTTTATCATATTGCCTCTTTTTTAAGTCTACCAACTTCTTCACCAATTTCATACAAAAATTCAGGCGCAAAGTCCGCTCCATTTTGCCATTCTATTGTCGTGCCTGTTGAGTTAATTCTGACCTGCTTAAATAGGTTTATATCTTTCAAGGGTTCAAATATCTCCCCATGAAGCTTGTCCTTTAAGTCCACTTCCTTTATCACTCCGTTATTAAAAACTAATCTCAGTTTATAACCACCTAAGTACTCAACATCTGTAACATGTAAAAACATAGAATCTGCTAATTTCTGGCATTGTTTACAAAAGTTTGGGGCCCCCTATCTCCACATTACACATTTAATCTGCCCTATCTTGGGCTATCAATTTGCCAACGCTTTTATACTTCATCTTAGGGCCATCAGCAATTTGGATTTTACAATTTCTCCTTCCTTATAAATATTGCCTTATCTAGCTTGAAGAAAAATCTTCTGTATTGTTCAG
>CAZNJP010000242.1:0-2317 GCA_964573345.1 uncultured Syntrophobacter sp.
TGGACTATTAATAGCATTTCTGGTATCAATGACAAGATTAGCATTTTCTAAAATCCATTGATAATCATAGCTGCTGTGATCGGTGACTATAATAATTAAATCCATCTCCTTAAGAAATTTTTCAGTTAATGGCTTAGAGGTTAATCCAAAATCATATTTTCTACTTTTTTTAAGTTTGGGTATATAAGGATCATTATAAAAGATTCTGGCTCCCCTTTTTATAAGCAGATCCATAATGGCATATGCCGGTGACTCTCTATCGTCGTCTACGTCCTTTTTATAAGCTACTCCTAGAATCAATATTTTAGAACCTTTAAGTGCCTTTCTGCGTTCATTCAATGCATCTATAGTCTTTTGCAATACAAAATAAGGCATAGAGGTATTTATTTCGCCAGCAAGTTCTATAAATTTTGTATTTAAGCCATATTCCTTTGCCGCCCATGAAAGATAAAATGGGTCAATTGGAATACAATGGCCTCCAAGCCCTGGCCCTGGATAGAATGGTTGAAAACCAAATGGTTTTGTCTTTGCTGCTTCAATTACTTCCCAAATATCTATACCCATCCTATCAAAAAGTATTTTAAGCTCATTTACAAGAGCAATGTTCACAGACCTATAGATATTTTCCAGAAGCTTTGTTGCTTCTGCAACCTCAGGAGAAGACACAGGAATTGTTTTTTCTACAATAGAAGAATAAAGGCAAATTCCCATCTTTAGACAATTTTTTGTTATACCACCCACAACCTTAGGTATGTTTTTCATATTGTATATTTTATTTCCAGGGTCTTCCCTTTCGGGGGAGTAGATAAGATAAAAGTCTTTACCTACCCGTAGACCATTTGACTCAAATAGTGGAAGAAGCAGTTTCCTTGTTGTTCCAGGATAAGTTGTGGATTCAAGGGAGATAAGCTGGCCACCTCTCATATTTCTAGCTATTTCTCTGGAGGTCCTTTCTACATATTGCATATCTGGCTCTCTCTTATTTGTTAGAGGGGTAGGGACACAGATAAGAATGACATCCATTTCTCTCAACCTGTCCATGTTCGTAGTTGCTATTAAGCAATTTTGAAGACGAGTGATTAAAGAAGAGGAAATGTGTTTAATATACGATTCACCCTTATTTAGCCTTTCTACCTTTTCCTTATCTATGTCAAAACCAGTAACAGAAAAACCTGCTTCAGCAAATCGAATGGCCAAAGGAAGTCCCACATATCCAAGGCCTATAATACCTATCTTAGCTTTTTTATTTTGAATTAATTTTCTCAATTTACTAGCCATTTCCTAAACAATGTCTTCTGTCTGATTCCAAAAATTTAGCATAAAGTAAAATGAGAGGCAAGCTTAAGGCTTATCATCTTACCACTTAAAGTTTATTGTTTTTAACAAAGTTTAAATAAGAGTAAATCCTCATCAATAGCATTTATTATGTTTTTAGTGAAATTCGTGGATGGCATCAATTTTGCCATTTCCTTTACCTTTCATTCTCCTATCAATCAATTCCTTTCTTGCCTCTTTGGGCAATACTTCAAGGTCGAGTTGTTTTTGATTTACCCTTTGCATTTTTGGTCTAGGTTAATAACCTTTCCTTTATTTGGACTATTAATAGCATTTCTGGTATCAATGATAAGATTAGCATTTTTCATATTTTTTATTTCCAGGACCCTCCCTTTCAAATTTTTTAATTTGGTGGGCATTTCCTAAGCAAAGGATTAGGGATAAAAATAGTTTTAATAAAAACAATTAGCTAGGTTTAGGATAAAATTCATAAGATGATTTTGTGTCAATACATTATTAAGACCCACCCGTGGAATCTCCCACAGGCAGGCCTTTCTTTTTTAGTTCGCACGTTCAAACGTGTTAACGTTTTAATGTTTTACGTCTAATGCCAGCAAGACCAATTAAGCCAGAACCAAGCAGAAATATGGTAGCAGGCACAGGTGTAACGGTATTAGCATCAAATAAAGCATAACTATCATTAAATGCACCCGCTCCATTAGCAACACCAAACACTAAGGTATAATCTCCACTCTCAGTAGCTGTCCAACTCCAGTAAGTCCATGGGCCATCTCCCCAACAGCCAACTTCTTCAACATCTGAGTCCCAAGGGGTAGCAATTAAATTGCCACTAGAATCATAAATCTTCACATATGCGTTATCATTAGACCCAAAGCACGTATCCCCCACGCAATAATAACAGTCCCTGGCATCAAAAGCTGCATAACCTTCAACCCACCAACCAGGCTCAAGGTGTATAGTTTGAGATATTGAGGTGGACCCCATTGTCAAGACAGAAAATTATATAATTTAAGCTCGCCTT
>CAZNJP010000243.1:0-2309 GCA_964573345.1 uncultured Syntrophobacter sp.
TCTAAAAGGAATACTGCCTTATCCGGTAAACACCTATCTAAATCATCTATAACGAGAAAAAAGCGATTTTCTTCCTGCTCTCCCAGTACCTTAGCGATCTTTTCCCTTAATATGTTATGTAAGGTATCGTATAGAGAAGCCCTCTTAATCCTCTGCTCTGATAATTCATCTGCCAAATTGAAATATTCCTTGACTGAGGAAATGTCTATTTTGCCCCCACTAATTATCCTTGCCCCTATATCCAATGTACCCAAAGTAATTGCCCTGGCTATTTGAAGCAGGCTATCTTTTATATCTTCCATAGGTTTAAGGGATGAAAGCTGGATCAAAAGAGGGACTAAAGGATTCTCTTCTCTTTGGTATCGCCAGGCCTCAAAATAGAGCAGTGGCATATTGAGCATATCTGAGTAATAACAATCTAATCCCTTTAGTAAAGAAGATTTTCCTGTGCCCCAATCTCCAAAGATACCGATAATAAGCCCTTCTTTTTCTTTATAATGCTGGATAAATTCTATTACTTTCTTTAAATGACCAATCCCTCCCTGGTGAACACGCTCATCCCATCTGGAGATATCCTTTCCCTTTTCTTTTAAATAATCTGAGTAAGGATAAAGCCTCTCTGCAAAGTATTTTATCATCTAAGTCAATAGATAAAAAATAATAAAACAAAAAAGAGCTAAAGTAAAGGCTGTTTTGCCTATTTTTACAGGTATGGCCTTTGATTCTATGTAAGCCTCTACAATAAGGGAAATTGAAGCAAGTATAGCTGGTATTCCTAAAGGGAGCCAAATAAAGAAGTAGCCATGCAGTAATTTATTTAAGAAAAAATGGGCTCAATAAAGATCTCTGTAAAAATCTTACACTTCCCAAAGATGCTATTTATGATGAAATCCTTAAAGAGTGTGAGGAGGGAATGAAATATTATCCAGCCACAGCAGGTTTTTATGAAATAGCCGGTCATATTTACATGAAGCGCTTTCAATTTGATAAGGCTATCAATGCCTATAAACATTATCTTGCAATAAATCCAAATAACGCTTATGTAAAAAAATGCTTAAATTGGCTCGGGTTTTCCTTCTAAAAAGGGGCCACCTTAAAGGCCACCCACCTATGCATAGATAAAACTACTTTTCTGCAGGGAGTAATTTAACAGGAAAACCGGGGGTAATGACCTTCTCCTCCTTTTTAAGAGGTACCTTCATAGTTTTTATTCTCAAAACCTGTACCCTCTGATTGAATGTGTCTGCTACCAAAATCCTTTGGTCATGATCAACAAATATGAAATTGGGGTATTGAAACCAGCCTGGTCCCCACCCCTTACCCCCAAATTCAAATAGATAGTTACCATTATAATCATATACACTGATAGTATGTCTCATATAATCAACTATATAAATCCTATGATCTATCTCATCTACTGCCAAGCCCCTTGGGCGACTCAACTTTCCGCTGCTCCCCCCTTTTTGCCCAAATTTAAAGAGAAAATTCTCCTTTTCATCATATACATAAACACGCCCATAGCCTTCACTTAGAAGATAGATTCTTTTTCTTTTATCAATATACACATCACAGATATCGGCCTTGCCTTTTATCTCTGCTATCTCATCCTCTGGAGATATTATGTGGGAGAATTTTCCTGTCTTTTCCAATACAATTACACCTCTAAATCCATCTCCAGTGACATAGATCCTTTTATCTTGACCCAGGGCCACTGTCCTTGGCATAAATCTATCAGCCCCTTCAAAACCGTCAAAAAATATGTCCCTTACCCACCTTAGACAGGGGTCAAAGATAGAAATCCTCCCCCTTGGTTTGCCATTTGTCCTCATTTGACAAAGATAGATATAACCTTCATTATCAATGTATAAGCCAGATGGGGCCTCTACCCCCCTACTTCTATCCATCACATAAAGGGGATAGCCATCTTTTGTATAGATGATAATCCGACCATGCCCAGAATCCACTACATAGATCTCTTCAATACTAGGGTCTACCACAGTATAGGATGGATAAGATAGGGGGTCTCCATCTGGCCCCTCCCTCAATTCAAAGAGGTGCAAAACACGGGGTACCAGTTTGGCCTTTTTCTGAACACCTGTCCCTTTATCATTAAGAGGGGGCCTGGCTGCATAGGACAGGCCCATTAATAGATAAAATAATGTCAGAAATAAAACCAACCTGCGCATGTTTTTACTATACATAATGAACATCAAAAATCAACATGTAAAATTAAAGGCCTTTAGGTTATAATATTAAGATGAAGGTTGCTATATATACCTTTGGCTGTAAGGTAAACCAGTATGAGTCCT
>CAZNJP010000244.1:0-2305 GCA_964573345.1 uncultured Syntrophobacter sp.
CAAAGACCTCTTTTGAGGAAGGATTAAAGAAAACCATTCAGTGGTTTAGGGATAATTGGGATAATATAGAAACGAGCGCAAGGTTTGAACCAGGGGTGAGTTCAGCAGTAAGGGATTTCTTTCAGAAATAGTTATTCGTTATTTGTTATTCGTTATTAGTTATAGTAAACATGGGAAGTGAAAGGAAAGAAAGTTTTAAGAGCTTCGAAGAGCTTGAATGTTGGAAGGCATGTAGGGAAGTAAGATTGTTTATCACTGAATTGGTGAAAAATTATCCTCAAGAAGAAAAATTTAGATTGGTAGATGATATGCTCAGGGCAGCAAGATCGACAACTCACAATATTGCTGAGGGATTTGGGAGGTTTCACTTTCAGGAAAATATCCAATTCTGTAGACAAAGCAGGGGCTCTCTTTATGAGTTGATTGACCAGTTGATTACATCAAAAGATGATAGATATATCACTGACGAGCAATACGAAAAGGGAAGAAGCCTGATCTCCAAAGCTCTCGCCATTTTAAATGGTTATATCAACTATCTTTCCCGACAAAAGAAAAAACCAATAACGGATAACCAGTAACAAATAACCAAAGTGAATGGATACATAAACTATCTCGTCGGCAAAAAGGACAAGAAGTTATCCATTGTAGGTTAATCAAAATAAGACCAATAACTAATAACCGATAATAAATAACTGTAGAGCATGAAGAAGATAATGCTCATATTCGGCACTAGGCCAGAGGCTATAAAGCTTGCCCCTATTATACAAAGACTTAAGGCTGAAGGCTCAAAATTTAAGCCCATTGTTTGTGTTACAGCTCAACACAGAGAGATGTTAGATCAGGTATTAAATCTCTTTAAAATTGAGCCAGATTATGATTTGAACCTAATGACTGATAATCAGGATTTGTTTGATGTTACAGTAAAGACTTTAAATGGACTAAAAGAGATTTTAAAAAATGAAAAACCCGATATTGCTTTGGTTCAAGGCGATACAACCACTTCCTTTGTGGCCAGTTTAGCCGCTTTTTATTTAAAAATCCCTGTAGGACATGTGGAGGCTGGCCTTAGAACTTACAATAAATATAGTCCATTTCCTGAAGAAAAGAACAGGCATTTAACTGGGGTGCTGGCAGATTATCACTTTGCTCCTACAGAATGGGCAAAAAACAACCTTTTAAAAGAAAATGTTCCTAAAGATAGGATATGGGTTACGGGGAATACGGTAATAGATGCACTATTATGGGTAGTCAGCAGGCAGAAATCAGCAGGTGGTGAGCAATATTGGAATAGATATTTTAAGGAGAGATGGGGCCTAACACTGACAACTAACACTAATACTAATAACTATAAACTGATACTTGTTACTGGTCATAGAAGGGAAAGCTTTGGAGAGGGCTTTAAAAATATATGCCTTGCACTAAAAGAAATCGCTAAAGATAGACATGATATTAAAATTGTTTATCCTGTACATTTAAACCCAAATGTCCAAAAGCCAGTTAGGGATATTTTAAGTGATATTCCCAACATTTATCTTATAGAACCCTTGGATTATGAACCTTTTGTGTATTTAATGGAAAAGGCATATTTAATTCTAACAGACTCAGGCGGCATTCAGGAAGAGGCACCTTCTCTTGGAAAGCCTGTTTTAGTAATGAGGAATGTTACAGAGAGGCCAGAGGGGATTGAGGCAGGGGTAGTAAAATTAGTGGGGACAAATAAAGATAGGATTGTTGCAGAAACACAGGGGCTTTTGGATGATAAGAAAGCCTATGAAAGAATGGCTCAGGCATCAAATCCTTATGGGGATGGAAAGGCAGCAGAGAGAATCGTAAATATCTTAAAGGAGGTGTTGTATTAATGGATTTAGTAGTCAGGGTTAAAGAAATTATAGGTCATTGTCCAGTTTATAAGGTAGGAGATACCTTTGTTCTGGAAGAAGGCTATAAAATTAATCCTAAAAAGTCCTGTACTATCTGTATGCATTCTTTAGCTTCTATATTACCTTATCATATAGCTCTGACTGAGGGGGTGGATCCAAAGAAAATAGGCTTAGCTAAGGAAGGAAATAAAGCTTATGTTCAATGTCTTGATCCAATGAAGTATACTGGAGGAGGTACGGTGACCTTTGAAATTGAACTAAAATGAATTCAATTCATCGGAAAGTTGAAGTGAAGCGTTTAGTTGATATTTTGCTTTCTTCTATGGCGCTTATTGTTCTGTCTCCACTATTTGCAGTTGTTGCTATTTTAATCAAACTTGATTCTCCAGGGCCTGTCTTTTATAGGGGTGTAAGGATTGGGAGGT
>CAZNJP010000245.1:0-2303 GCA_964573345.1 uncultured Syntrophobacter sp.
CCCCACCCTTCCGGGTGGGGCATTGTTAAAGGTATTGATTCAATTATATACCCTTCATCCCCGTGCTTCCGCACGGGGCATTCTGGGTGGGGTGGTAAAATGAATCCCAATGAATTAGAAAAAGCAGCAAAAATTATATTAAGAGGTGGCCTAGTTATATACCCTACAGAAACATTTTATGGCTTAGGGGCAAATGCCTTAAATAAAAAGGCTATAGAAAAGGTATTTGAGATAAAAAAAAGGCCATTATCTAAACCCATTTCTATTATTATTGCGGATAGAAGTTGGCTTAAAGAACTTGTAGTAGAAATTCCTAAAATTGCTGTGACTTTAATGGAAAAATTCTGGCCAGGGGCACTGACCATTATCTTTAAGGCAAACCCTAAATTGCCATCAAATCTAATTGCAGGCACTGGTAAGATAGGCATTAGGGTCTCTTCTCATCCTGTAGCGCAGAAACTAGTATCTTTAGCAAATGTACCAATTACTGCTACTAGTGCCAATATTTCAGGAAAACCACCACCTAGTAATGTAAAGTCTATTTCTCTAAATAGAATAAATTTCATAATAAATGAAGGTTCTGCACCTGGTGATATTTCTTCTACGGTTATTGATATTACCTTTACGCCACCTTTGATTTTAAGAAAGGGAAAGGTAAAGATTACATTGTAGGGTTGCTGTGGAGGTAGAAATTGAAAAATTGTTGAATTCAAGAGGAACTACTCAACAACGAACGGTCTTACTACTTGACGAATTAACAAATTAATTGAATAAATAGTGGTATTTTTAGGAGGAAAAGGGTGGCCATAAAAATTACCTGGTTAGGGCATGCTGCCTTTGTTATTGAAGGAGCAAATAGAAAAATCTATATAGATCCTTGGATAGAGAATCCAAAATCCCCTATAAGTTTAAAGGATATTAAAGAGGCGGATTTGGTTTTGGTCACCCATGATCACTTTGACCATGTGGGACAAACAAGCGAATTGATAAAAAAGACAAACGCCATTTTGATTGCCAATGTGGAGACTGCCCAGAGATTTAAACAAAAAGGTATTCCAGAAAAGAATATTGCCAATGAAGGTTTTGGGTTAAACATTGGGGGCAGTGTTAAGTCTGGGGAGTTAACAATCACCATGACACAGGCCTACCATTCTACAGCTACTGGTGTAGCTACAGGATACATCCTGCGCTTCCCAGAAGAAATTAATGTTTATCATGCTGGAGATACAGGGATTTTCAGTGAAATGGAGTTGATTGCCAGGCTTTATCCTTTAACCGCTGCCTTGCTCCCTATTGGTGGCATATTTACTATGGATGCCTACCAAGCAGCCCAGGCATTGACATTACTTATGCCCAAAGTAGCAATTCCTATGCACTATGCGACTTTTCCTATCATTGCTCAGGATGCTCAAGAATTTATAACATTGTCTCAAAGGTTTGCACCAAGCACAAAGATAATAGCCCTTAAACCAGGGGAAGGTTATGAGATCTAAGTAAAAGGAACTATGATATAGCCTTCCTCTGTATTCCCATAAACACAGGCCTTTTCTCTTCCCCAATACCAATAATAAAGGCCAATATAAGCACATAAGATACCATCTAATTGGTCTTCAAATTTTTTTAGTTTTTTACCTCTTAATTCATAAGGATCTGTAAAAATCAATATTCTTTCTATGTCTGAATCAAAATAAAGCTGTGGATTTAATTTTGGTAACTCAGAAGACAAAAGATGCTGATAGTTAGTTAATCCCTTTTGCCTTTGCCTCAATAAACCCTTCTTATAAGAAACTATCTTAGGTAAATGAAATAGCCATATACAGGCAGCATGAGTATAGACCTCTATTAGTTGGCAAACAGTAGTAAATGGCAAAAAAAATGGATTAACACTAAAACCAAAAGATATAAGTTTCTTTACTAAATTGATAGGGCGTTTAGCACGTATTCTATTAGCAGGATATGTTGTTGCCTTATACTTAGCGAAATCTTTACTTACTTCCCTATCTACCTTCCTTGCAGTGCTTGGGGGATTTGGGGCAATAAGAGGGGCATCAATGCTGATAATGCACCCGTTATTCTCTTTGCACCCTAAGATAAAATCAATGATTTCTTCATCAGAACCTAAATATTCCTGTTTGGTTAGGATATAAACATCTTTTTTCTCAATTAAGGCAATACCACTTTTGTTCCTCTCAGACCAAGCTAAATCTATGCCGATAAATATCATGTAATTATCAAAATTATTTTTATATCTAAACTCAACAATAAAATAACCTGAAATATAAGTACAGAAATTTGGAAACTCA
>CAZNJP010000246.1:0-2302 GCA_964573345.1 uncultured Syntrophobacter sp.
TCAAGAAGCTTCTTCATTATTGGAGATTTGCCATGTCCTGATGGTGCAATCAGTATTAGCCAAATAAACAGTGGTACTTCATAACCGGCTTTGGGTGACACTCTTACTGTATTGCCGATTGCAGCGCTGAGTATGGCCAGCACCAAACTTATTGTCTCTTCAGGGCCAACGTGAAGGGCTTTTGCAAATTTGTTTGAAAATCTCAAGAACTCAAGGGGGAAAATGTGAAAAGGAAATGGGATTTCGGGTACTAATCGGTTGTCCAGTTCTACTAATTCTCTATCCTCTGTGCTTGAAGATTCTTTAATATCTTCTGTGGGCATTTCCCGAGATTCCTCAATTGCTATTTTTGCCTCATCAAAAAACTCCAGCTTGTCAAGACTCCCACCCTGATTGAGAAAATCGCAGATATCGAAGCCCAGGGGGGCGTTGTCGGGCCACTTCACAACTTTTACAGGCTTACCCTTGCTTTTTAAAACCACGTAATTTCTAAGTCCGTTTTTTCTCCCCGCTTGGTCGTTATCAAAGCATATCACAAAAAATGCATTCATATTTAGTATTTTCTCATCGAGCTTTTGCGCAGCTCCGTTTGTCGGTGTTACGACGTGGTACCTTTCCTGGGCCAAGCGGAGAAAATCCCAAATGCCTTCAACAATCCAGGTGTAGAAACTTCTGGGATGGTTTGGTTTGTATTCTAGCCACGTTGCCTGACTTCCTGATGCAGATTTCCAAAACAACTTAAATTTTCCGCCCTTTGTTAGCTTTTTGGATTTTGCGAGATACAGCCATGTTTTGCCTCTGATTAACTCCGCACCATCTGCCTCAACTCGAAGGCCCTCAATTTTGATTTCAAAAGGCCAATCAAGCCCATGTCTTAGAAATGCTTCCTCCACTGTTTCTGTTTTAGGCGCAAAAAGATCAGCCCAGGTGAGGCCGCACGACTCAAGAATATCTGAGGTGCTACAACCTGCGAAACACTTTAACAAAAGTCTATTTTCTGCCAAGCGTATGGACAAAGAAGGATGTACATCGTCATGGCATGGACAGGTACATATCCAACTGTTTGGCTTAAGCTCTTTTAGGTTTTTGAATTTTTCAAGCACATAATCTGGCCACATCATGTTTTTCTCCTCAACTGTCTCTTAAGGTATTTTTCCAGAACTTTTTGAATGTCTTCGACCCTAAAAAGGACACGCCTATTCAGCCTTATGCATGGGATAATGCCTTGTGCCCTCAGCTTGTCTATGGTAGACACACCTAAACCTAACATTTTTGCTAGCTCTTTTTTGCCTACTACTAATTTTTCCCCCATGTTTTGCCCTCCTCTTGATTTATTTTGAAATATATGATATCTTCTACAGGGATGTTGCGGAAGATAAATCGTAACAATTTCTTCAGTTCCCAAAAGATTGAATGGAAGCCTCTTTTTGAAGCGTTAAAGTGCCTGGAGTTGAGAAAAAACAAGGCACTTAGAGCATTTATAGATGCCTGCCCTGTGTTTATTGAGGATGGATATGTAAATGTGTGTGAAAGACATAGAATGGTTTTTCTTAGGGTGCCTTACCCTAGGTCCATGGTCCTTGCGTCTTCTAAGCATTCTTTAGATTGCTTAGAAAAGATAGCCTCATCTCTTTATAAGCACTATGCAAAAGAGAAAGGTTGGCCTTCTAAACACAGTGTTTATTCAAAATTTTGTGCATATCCAAAGGGCTTTTTTAAGACAAATCCTGAATTTGCAATAGAGATATATGTTTGCACAGAGAAGATAATAAATATAACTCCTCTTTTGGCATATTACCTTGAAAGATACAACCAAAGGGAAAGGGAAGAAGAGATCCTTTCATTCTTGATAAAAGAAGGAGCTATTAATAAGTCTCTTAGACCCCTTATATCCCTTGAGGATATCAAGAGCATGATAATAGGAAGGTTAGAGGGAAGAGAGGGAAAAGAATGTCTGTATTGTGGGAGAATTCATTACAAGAGAAGGAAATTTTGTAGTGATAAATGCAGGGTTTATTATTGGAGAAGGCAAAAAATCAAAGAAGATTTTAAAAAAATAAAAACTAAGAGGGGGTAAACCATGGCCATACTAATTGAGTGTCCTAATTGTAGGTATAGGAATAGCGAGAACAGGGAAGTATGCAAGAAGTGTAGGCTGAACCTAAAGAAGGCAAGGGATAAGGTCTACTGGATTGAGTACTACACAAAGGATGGAAAGAGAAAGAGGGAAAGGGTAGGGCCCTGGAGAAAACTTGCAATAGAGGCACTTGCCAAAAGAAGGGTTGAGGTTGCAGAAAATAAG
>CAZNJP010000247.1:0-2292 GCA_964573345.1 uncultured Syntrophobacter sp.
TTACATCTGGTTTTAGCCTTACAATTTTATCCCTGGCTATATAAGGGTCTGGTGCGGTTCCTACAATTTCCAAATCTTCTTCTTTGGACAGTTCTCCGCTTAAAATCTTGCGCACAATCGCTGAATCATCCACAATTAGTACCCTTATTTTATGCATCCAAAATGACCTCTTTCTTTTCCATACAGAATCCAAAAAATTGTCCTTCTATCTGGCATCTCTCTACTTTAGTTAGTTTATCTAATTCCTTTTTGCTTATTTCTTTTACTTGGGGCAATCCCAATTGCATCCTCCCTTCAAGATCAATCAAACTGACATAGTTTCCCCCCACCACATTTGCAAATTCCTTTATTACCTCTATTATCTCTTGGTCCGATATTTTCTTCTCCCCCATAAAATTTGCTGCCATAATGCGGGCCAGTGCCTTTGTGACAAAAAAGTGCAAGATAATCTTTTCCTTTCCACTAATGGCAATATTTCCTTCAATTAACTTTGGAGGAAAAACAATCTCATTTTCCTCTTCGGGGAAGATAAAAAACATATCTTCTAGAATTTCAAAAATCACATTCTTTAATTGTATCATCATCTTTTCTGGCATATTCTTCTCCTATTACTTCTGTTAATATATTTTTAATCTCTTCTGGTCTAAATGGTTTTTTTACATATCCTCTTGCCCCTGAAGAAATAGCATTCTTCACTCTTTTATCTCTTTTTTCTGTAGAGATAACAATCACAGGTAATCCCTGTAAAGTCTCGTCTTCTTTTAAGCGTTTAAGGAAAGTTATGCCATCCATTTCCGGCATATTAATATCAGTTAATACTACATCTACCCAGTTGTCTTTAAGCACTTCAAGGGCCTCTTTTCCATTCCCCGCCTCATAAAAATTGTCCACATCAAAACCAGATATTTTGATAGTCTTCTTGATTACCTTTCTCATTGCCCCTGAATCATCCACAATTAAAACATTGAAGCCCATGACTCACTCCCTAAATATAGTTTCTTCTATCTTCTCCAGTTCCGCCCATAAATCTGCCATACAAGACATCAAATCTTTTTCTTTAAGTCCTAACAGTTTATATGCCTCATCTTTTGCTTTATAAGCAAGTCCATCCACACCCGCACCAATGCCAAGCATTAATACGCCTACATCTGCTAGATGCACCAGGGCTACTGCAGGGTCCTTTGTCTCTTCAGGCCTGTGATGATAGGCAATGACACGCAAAATTTCCTCTGGAAAATTCCACTTTTCCCCTATTTTTGCCCCTAGCTCAGCATGATCCATCCCTAATACCTCCCTTTCGGCCTCTAAAAAATCCTTTCCCCTTGCAATCAATATCCTAATTTTTAATAAGGCCTCCTTTACAAATTCACTTAAGACGATTTTGCCAATGTCGTGGAGCAGACCGCCTGTAAATAATAATGTTTTTTCTTGATAACCCACTTTTTTGGCCAAAATCTGACTGAGGATAGCACAGGCAACACTATGACGCCATAATTCTCCCTGTTCTAATCCATAACCTACTACATTTTTATCTAAATAAGGGGCACAACTACTCAATATGACAATCTCTATCAAATATTTTGCTCCTAGATATACTAATGCCTCATGGATAGAAGTAATCTTACGCCTTAGCCCAAAAAAGGGAGAATTGCACCACTTTAATACATTAGCAGTGATAGAGGGTTCATATTGAACCACCTTGGCAATCTCTTTCATGGAGATATTTTCATCTCTAGCCATAGATATTACCTTCATTGCTACCAATGGAAAAGGCGGTAGGCGATCAATGGAATTAATAATTCTCTCTACTGTACCTTTCATAGTTTTCTTATCCCCTGCCCTGGAATCTTTAAACGTACCTCCCCTGTTGCTATATCCAGTTCTACTGTCCGATTGACCATTCCTCCTACATCTTCAGCATGAATTAACACCCCATTTCGCCAAAATATCTTCCTTAATATGGCGTAGTTTCTCTTTCCTATATTAAAGTATCCTGCCTCATCCATTATTTCAGCCCCACCTGCAACCTTGACAATCATTCTGTGTTTTTTTGCTCCATATTTATAACAGGTTTTAAAAAGCAAAGGCACACCCGTATCAGCAAACATACAGGGGTTTTCTTTGGCCCTTTGTGGATTTATTTTAGACTCAGGTAACATAAAGTGCAAAAGGCCACCTACCCTTGCGACATGATCATAGACAACCACACCTATACACGAGCCAAGGGCATGGGTTATCAAAGTATCTTCTGGGTTATTACTCACTTTGATATCTGCAATACCAACCACGATT
>CAZNJP010000248.1:0-2278 GCA_964573345.1 uncultured Syntrophobacter sp.
CTGTCCGCCTCGTTCCTGTCCGCTCGTGCCTCGCAGTGGAAGGCAGGCCTCAGCAGAACAGCGGGCTCAGGCAATAGCGGGCAGGTGCGGTGAACAATTACCTTTCCCCCTTTTTTCCTTAGTTTCTCCTTGCCACTATGGAGGCCTTTATGTATAATGGGTTCATATATAAATAAATAGTTCAAATTTCATTAAGGTACCTGTTCTGTGCAGAGATGTTTCTTGATTAAGACTGCATGGGGGACAAAGGGATTTTAGGAGCAAAAGAGTTTCTCCTTGCCACTATGGAGGCCTTGCAAAATGGGTACACTACATTCATTTGATAGGGAACGTAATATGGAACAACCCTTAAGTAGATCAAATGTGCTAATCGTAGATGATGAGCTAGGTTCCAGAGAATCCCTGAGGATGATTTTGGAGCCATCGTTCAATGTTTATACAGCAGAAGATGGTGGATATGCCCTTGAAACACTTGAAAAAATGCCCATCGACGTGGTCACCCTGGATCTCAGGATGCCAGGTATGCCAGGCGAGGAAGTTCTTAAGCAGATAAAAAACCTGGACCCTACTGTTGAAGTTATAATCATTACAGGTTATGGAACACTACAGTCGGCAGTAGAGGCTATAAGATACAAAGTATTTGATTACATCCTTAAACCTTTCAATGTAGTAGACGTCCTTTCTTCCGTCAAAAGGTGCATTAAAAGAAAAGAGATACGCAGGAGAATGAAGGATGTTTTGAATGAAATAGAAAGCGATCCTAAACACTCCTTAAACATTTATGAAGAGATAACTAATTTTATGAGTCGATTGGACGAGTTTTATTATTCCCTCGAAGGTGAAACTTGTTTAGAATTTGTAAGGGTGCTAGCCTCTGCTCTGGAAAGTAAGGACCCTTATACCTCAGGTCATTCAGAGAGGGTCAGCTATTATTCCTGCTTAATTGCTGATGGTCTCGGACTCCCCCAAACTAAGAAGGAAAATCTTCAAATCAGCGCCTATCTTCATGATATAGGAAAAGTAGCCATTACCAACACCTACATTTACAAAGATGGCCCATTAGATAAGAATGAGTGGGCTATTATAAAACAACACCCAATAAAGGGGATAGAAATCGTAGCTCCATTAAGACTTCCATACGAAGTGACTGCAGGAATCAAACATCATCATGAGAGGTTTGATGGAAAGGGGTACCCAGAGGGATTATCGGGTAAACAGATACCTTTGTTTGCCCGCATCATAGCCATTGCAGATGCCTATGATGCCATGACAGTGGGCAGGCCCTACAAAGCCCCATTGAGTAAAGATGAGGCAATGCTTGAACTTAAAAGGAACTCAGTTTCTCAGTTTGATAAGGAACTGGTTGATGTATTTTTAAAGGAGATGGAAAAGAAATGATAGGAAAATTGATCCGATGCATTCAATGCAATGAGGTAATAAATATGACAGAATGGGATTTCTATCCTCAGTATATATGGAATGAGGGAGAAATTAAAGAGATAAAAATGGACGATAGAAAGGCATTTTTACAGAGACACAAAGGACATAAAATGGAAGAGTTGACCCCTGTAACCCCCTTTATAAGCGACAAAACTTATACAGAGCCGGTAAAGACATGCTATCTTGAAGCCACCAATGGCAGCGAAAAATTTTTGATAAAGAAGTGGCGTAACACAATCGATGACCCATTTTCTTATGAAATTATAAGGGGAAGAATAGAGATAAAGGATATAAAGGTAAAAGTGCAAAGTAATGATATAAAAAAGCAGATCCAAATGGAGAAAAATTTATGTATTTCTGAAGAAAAGGTAGATAATTTTATCAAAGGTGTGCAAAAGGAAGTTGAGAAGTTAAATCCTGAAAAACTTGAGATTTCTGCGGAAGGAAATACACCTTTAGATTCTTACTGTAGATTGAATAATGACTGTATAGAGCAGATTTTAACAAGATGCCAGGACAAATTTAACCAACAAGAACTTAATTTATTAAGAGATTTCGTCCTTCAAAATAATCAGTATAACGATGTAATGACCTTAATGGTGAGAAAAAAAATCTGTATAAATTGTAGTGGCAAATATACAAAATGTTAACACCAATGAATTTGTCCCCCTTTTCAGCAATTAAAAGCCCCTCCCCTCCCTTTTTTTTATGGCTCTTAGAAAAGTATAAGTTGGAGATTATTTTTACCTTACTCGATAGTATCTCCTTTGATTTGTACCAATAATCCCAAATTATGCATATAAGTTGCGAAAAGACGAAATCTCTATTCGGATAATGG
>CAZNJP010000249.1:0-2264 GCA_964573345.1 uncultured Syntrophobacter sp.
GATGAATTAGTATATGAAACCAGAAGATTTTAACGAATCTTGGATTAAGATTGCAAAGTTAGACCCTGAGGGACGAATTATATTTACAGAGGAATATCTAGAGATTATGGGGGAATTAGGGTGGCAGGCCAAGGCCTTTGCTGCTCATTTGATAACCCATTGGAGTGATGAGTACGAGCATGCACTTGATTATCAAGGCGAGGCAGAAGACATAGGCAATGATGAGAGTATAAAGGTAGTAAGTTACTGGGCTGAACATTGGTCCCAAGCCGAATGGCCAGAGACATTACAAGAGCGGATGTCGGCTGAGTGGTATAGGGACATACTTAGGGCAAAATTGCTCACCATCGCACTACCCAGGAGGCTATTGGTTGAATACCGAAATAAATGTCGTGAACTTGAGAATAAACTCTTTGATTCACTTTGAAATAAGGGATAAGTAGCCTTCTGCACTCAGATTACTTCCTAGACGCTGCCAGCATTTTGGACAAAAATCAGGTGCAGAGACCATTATTCCATGGAACATATCTGTCATTCTTCCACAGAACCTGCACCTACGAAATGTACTCTCGTTAGGAAGTTCTTTTATCTTTTTGGAAATTATCTCATTGCATACTATCTTTAAGTTCTCTTCAGTCCATCCAACTTTTTTATCAAAGTACTTTTTTATAACCTCTCCGCACTCAGTACAGGTTTTAAGCATGCCTTCTAAGTCCTTTGTATATATTTGGCCACATGAGATACAGGTGGCCTCTATCTCTAAGTTTTTAAATTGCATAGCGGTTTCCCTTTTAATATATATTGCATAAAGATAATTTGCTTCACTTTTTCCTTTATAAAATACCCCTGCCCGCTCATGCCTGTCTGCCTCGTCCCCTGAATCAAGTTCAGGGACGGCAGGCCCCAGGCCGCCTCGCCTTGCTTGGCTGGCGGGCGAGCTCGCAGTGGCAGGCGGGCCTATCCCACCCTCACAATCCCTTCTTCTCTCCGGCATATGGGAGTGCCCATTTACATTTACAATACGCCTGTGTCCTTACCCTTTGCGCATTAAATGGGATTCGAACCCTGTGTCCAAAGTATTAGCATAAGTATCTCTACTTACGGAAAGCTATAGCACCACTTTCAGGGAGATGCCCTCAGAGAGCAACAAAAAAAGGATTGCTACACCTTTACCCTTATTCTATCAGTTTAACCTCCCAGTTTTTGGCCTGGATTTCGGCATCAAGCTCTCTGTATTCCTTTGCAGCCCTATCTGCCTCCTTCCTTATGTTACCCACATTAACAGTAGGTATAAACTTAATCTCTGTCCTGGTAAAACGGTCCCTAGAAGGGGTGGCCTCTCTTGCCAAATTCTCCAGTATTGACCTCTTAAGTGCAAGGATATCCCTTCTAGCAATGGCCTCCATTAAGGTTTTGCCATCCTGCAAACTGGCAGACAGATTAGTCTTGTTTATCTTTACTATGATAGACTCAAGCTCTTTGAGCTTTGCTTCTATTACCTTTAAAAGCTCCATGGGATTTTCAGAAGGAGCATCACCTTCCTGGACTTTGGCCACCCTTTCAAGCCTCTTTCCTAAGCTGTCTATGCTGTCCTTGATGTTTTTTCTTTCTATTAACGCCTCTGCAAGTCTCATTTCCTTCCTCCTTTCTTTTAAAATAAAAATGCCCATTATCCCGAGATAATGGGCACCTTGGTTTAGCTATGCTAGCTATCTCTTCATGTCGGCACCTCCAACCATGAAGAGACAACTAAAGATGCCCCCATCTCCAAGGATGGTTTGCTAATACCCCTATGTGAGGCACTAACAACTATTTCATTAAAGCATTGCCTAAGATCACTTTGTGTCATGCATTAATTCCTTAATAGTTAGTGTGGTATTTATAATTCATGGCCTAATCTTTGTCAAGCACCTTTGGCATAAAATCTCATCGATACCTCTTCTCGATTACTAGGTCCTATTCTCAAAGGTATTCCTTTTTGCTTAAATTCATCTTGTAGCTCAAGCCTGTGAACGTCTAGAAGTTCTGCTGCTTTACCAAGATTTATATGACCATCCAAATATGCACTAATAACCATCATTCTTTTTAACTTAGGTTCCATTGCCCAAAGTTTTTCAATCACTTCCACAATCATCTCTGGATACTCGGAACTAAGTTTTTTAAATTGCTCTATTTGCCACATACTCCACTCCTCCTTTTACCCTCTCTTATTTTAATTTACTTTGTTTCCATGGAATAGTAAAGCAGTATGCATTAGTTAATAA
>CAZNJP010000250.1:0-2245 GCA_964573345.1 uncultured Syntrophobacter sp.
AATTGGCCGTAAGCGAGTCCCCTTACCCCCACTTAAGACTAGGGCCTTCACTTAAAACCTCCTTAATTATTTTAGCTTAGATACTTCCGATATGAATTCCTCCAGTGCCTCTTCCCATCCTCTTGTTACTATCTTGTTACTCTTTAGAGGCGACCATAATGGCCTTTTTGCCTTCGTAGGATATTCTGTGTGGGAGATTGGGATGATCTTACTTTTATAGCCACCAAACTCAAGTATTTTTTTGGCAAATTCATACCAACTGCAAACCCCAGCATTAGCACAGTGATATATCCCATAAGGCCTTTCTTCTAAAAGGATGCTCCATATTTTTTTTGCTGCATCTAGGGCATATGTCGGGGACATATATATATCATTGATTATTCTTAAAGTAGCATTTTCTTTCCCCTTTTTTAAGATTGTATAAACAAAATTCCCCCCCTTTCCGCTTGCCCCTGCTTTTCCAAAAAGGCTTGATATTCTTATAATGTAGTATTTATCATGGTAGTTCCTTAAGAATAGCTCTCCAACATATTTTGAAATACCATAAACATTTAAGGGGTTAGGGATATCTTCTTCTGTATAAGGCTCTTTTTTCCTTAGTTTCTCACCATCAAAAACATAATCTGTGCTGATGTGAACTATCCTAGAAGCTAGTTGATTACATATAATGGCCAAATTCATAACTGCTATTGAATTTACATGAAAGGATAGCTCAGGATTACCTTCACATTCATCTGTCTTGTGATAGGCCGCTGTATTAATTACTGCATCTGGCTTTATTTTTAAGAGAATATCTTCTAATTTTTCTTTCTCTCTTATGTCAACTTCTTTTCTTGTTAAGGGGATAAGCTCTATATTTGGTGGCCTTGTTTTAACTATGTCACTTCCAAGTTGTCCATTTGCCCCAATTAAAGCAACCTTCATAATCCTCTTTCCTTTTCCCATCAATCAATATTTAGTATTCCACCATACATAATAAGCCTTTTTATAATGTTGTACCACTTATCAAGCTGCTTATACCACTCTAATGTTATGGTCTCTGTAGTCTTATCAATTTCTCCATTTTTAAGCTTCTCTACTATCTCTTCAACGCCCATTGCGGCATTCCATTTAGGTTTCCATCCTAAGGTTTTTTCAATTTTATCAAAACTAACCCTATAACTCCTTTTGTCTGGGTCTCCATACCATTCTATCTCAACCTTTTCCCCTATTTTTTCTGATACTATCTGGGCAACAATCTTTCCCAATTTCCCTATCTGATAGTTGTTTTCATTTCCCCCTACATTAAATATTTCCCCATTTATTTTTTCTTTATTAACCTTCAAAAGCATCATTATGACATCAGTAGCATCCTGGATGTGAATCATTGGTCTATACTGTGTTCCATCTCTCATCAATGGGAGTTTTCTTGTCTTCCATGCACCATATGTCATTCCGTTTATTGCCAAGTCAAACCTCATTCTTGGACTGTAACCAAATACTGTTGCCTGTCTTATGACCGTAACAACAAAGTTATCGTCAGCTAAAGGTAATACCCCTTGTTCTGCCTTTTCATTGGCCTTTGCATAGGTAGTCAGTGGATTTGTTTTTGCTGTTTCATCTACAATATCCTCCTGGAATCCGTAAATGCTACAGCTTGATGGAAAAATGTATCTCTTTGCGCCATTTTCTTTGGCCAACTTGGCTGTCCTGACCCTTGATTCATAATTTATTTGCCATGTAGCTTTACTGAACAATTCTCCACTTGGATCATTGGATATAGCGACAAGGTCTATTACATAATCTACGTCTTTAAAGACCTCAGGTTTAATCTTCCTTGAATCTTCTTGGATTACCTCTAAATTTTCATGTACAGGGAGTTTCTCCTTCCCGAAAAAAAATCTATCCAGGGCCTTTACCCTGTATCCAACCTTTAGGAGCTTTGGTACCAAAACGCTTCCAATATATCCACCCGCCCCTGTTACTAAAACTGTCTCCATTAATATCCCTCCTTGGTATTTTTTTCATAGATAAAATTATTATCTGCATCTTTTAAAAATGGGGCACTGGCATCCCTTTCAGAGAGGATAGGCTCCCTTATAGGCCAGATAATATTTATCTCAGGGTCATTCCACCTAATACTCCTATCGTGTTCAGGAGAATACTCTCCCCCAGCTACTTTATAGAGTAACTCCGTATCATTTTCTAAAATACATACTCCATGGGCAAACCCCTTTGGAATATAGATCATGTACTTATTTTCCTC
>CAZNJP010000251.1:0-2228 GCA_964573345.1 uncultured Syntrophobacter sp.
ATGATTGGTTTTAAAGGAAGTTTTATAGAAATTTTTTTGAGTTGCGGAATTGCTGCGCTCAGGACAGCAGTTCCGCAACTTAACTTATTTCACGCAACAGATTAAGCAAAAAGAGTAGATATAGGCAACATTTCATGCTTTAGCAGGAAGAAAGATGTGGTCAAGGGAAATTCGCAGTGTATTTTGAGCTTGTTTTTTATGGTCAGGGGGCACGGGTATTGATCACCGCATCGGGTTCGACTTGCGAGTATTTATGAACTAAAGGGAATAATAGAGTTTGCCTATGAATCAGGTGCGGGTAGGAGCCAATCCGCAGTACAATCATGGTCTGCAAGAGATGTGAGAAATTGGGTAGCAATAGATATCAATGTAAAGCAAGTGCGCTTCTGCGGTTTCAAATTCAGTTTGTAGAAGCTTTGCATTAATGCAAAAGCGACAAATAGTGTAAGTAGAAAATTGACGATAGCTTTTGGCTCGTGTTTGAAACAGTGATCCATAAACCAGCGATTGACCAGATCGTTAAACAAATCGTTTTCGATATCCCACCGACTATGCCCGGCGCGCCATAACAGACGTGATGGTAGAAGGCTTTTGGGTATGGTAGTTGCCCACCACCAACTGTGTTCCTCAGTCTCTACTCTCCATCTGCCACCTTTGCGTCTGCGCTTTAACTCCTTTTCCTCTGAATGTAATACCCGCAGAGGAATATTCACCCCTTCAAGACTTTCAAATCCCTCAGAATCCCATATCTTTGCTGTCAGGTTAGCTTCTTTTAAAGTTAAGGGGTCTGTTATTTTAAATACTCCTTTGGCATCTTGCATCAGAAGACGCCGCTCACTTTTCATCACGGCAATGACATGTTTCCCCTGTTCAAGACAGCAATTGATAAAAGGTGCCTCAAGATAAAGACTATCAGCAACTATGCCATCAAAAAACCGTGGATACTTTTTCACTATCCGTTTAAGCAACCTCTTCGCAGCGATAACCTCCCCTTCTCCTGGCAGTATTGGCTCAAGATCAAGGGGTAGTGCCAAATCAAACCCCACTAAATGACATACAACTACCCTGTGATAATATTCGATAACCTCTCTGCCTCTTAAAGTTACTTTACGCTTAAGGCACTTTGCACAACATCGACTACGGCTTGAAAATAACTCATGACCATCTACACTCGCAAACCTCATCGGCCATCCTGTCTTAAGTGCCTTGTTTCGCTTGAGTTTGTGGTTTATTGCAGAGAGGATATTACGGATTGGCTCGGTATGCATACCGGCAAACACTCTGCCAATGCTGTCACCGCTTGGTTTCCTCTTCCCGACAAGTTTCTCCATTCTCCTGGGCAAACGCAATTCTATGTCAATTGCATTAAGAGAACCCATTCGCAGAATAAACATGAATAGCCCGCTTAACCAAATACTACTTGAAGAAATATCAGGCTTTTCCCTACTGTCTTCTATTCTTTGAATGTGTTCTGTAAAATCAAATACCTTATTGATGTAACTGTAAAATCTCTTAATCAATTCTCTTGGTCTTTTTTGATTTTATCAAGTTATCAACACAAAAATCTGATACAACATCCATTAACTCCATAATGTCCTTGTATGCCTTTACTGAGGAGCGAATACTCTCTTCTAATTGTTTCGGAACACAAATCATTTTTCTTTCCCCCTTGTGACGAACAGACAAGTAACTGGAAAGATGTTTTTCTCCTCTGCTGCACTTACACTGTGGCTTACCGCATGTACGTTCACTTGTTACCATGACTCCTTTAACAAACTGGTGGTCATGAACAAGTTTGGTCATTTTTGAGCGTGCTTTTCGTTCTCTCTGGAACATATGGCTTCTATGTTTCATGACATCCTCCTTTCCCTTACTCTATATATTATGTAAGATAAATGAAAAAAGTCAAGAAAAAAATGAATGCGAATTTGCTTTTTTATAATGCGGGGGTTAAATGATTGGTTTTAAAGGAAGTTTTATAGAAATTTTTTTGAGTTGCGGAATTGCTGGCATCGCTCAATCATTGCTGCTTACTCATGATTTTACATGGGGAGTTGAAAAAGGTTGTGATATAATAAAAGTTTGTAAAAAATTGTGGACTTTTATTGTTGAAGAAATATGATAGCGCAGTAATTCTTAATCGTACGCTTAATGTGGTACTGTCAAAAGTTTCAAAGAAGGAGAAAGTGTGAAGCAAGGTGGAAAACATTCAACCACAGAGGCCACAG
>CAZNJP010000252.1:0-2223 GCA_964573345.1 uncultured Syntrophobacter sp.
CTGCCCTGGTTACAAGATTTTCTGGCCCATATGTGCCATCTGGATACCCTGTTGTTAAGCCAGCATAAAAAATTGAGTTTATATAAACCTTTGCCCATGAGTCCTCCAGAACATCAGGAAATTCAGACGTATCCCCACGTACATTTATTTTGCCATCTAAAGGGGTAATCGAAACTATATTACCATTCTCATCAGTAGCCAGTTCTTCATCATTAACAATGGTTAATTCTGTATCGCCATAAAGGGCATCTTCCTTAATAGAAAAGCTGACAAAACCAACAATACCCCCCTGTATTTCATTTTGATTGAGACCTAAGTCATAGATAATTATCTTATAATAAAGATCTTCGGGGTCTAAATTCCCCCCGATTTGCTTTTCAGCCGTCCTCGCTGCAGATCCAATGCTAACTCTAGGATTCTCAAGAATATTGAGATCAAAGTCAATATATATACCTATAGTTGGAATATTTACCTCTGCTCCTTCATAATCCAGAATAATAGGAATTATTACATTCTCTCCTGGGGCACCCTTAATTGTTACATTGTCTGGTACTGGCTTTAAACTCAAACTTTTGGCATTCACTAAACCTATTAGCATTATGAATAAGAAACAGAAACACACAAACACCTTCAAGGATGTTTTAACCATTAACTTCTCCATTTAAAGTCCTCCTTCCTTTAATACGTTCGCACCTTGAAATACCTTTACAGTTCATTGCATTAGAGCCATCTAAATCACATCTTAGTATGCCGTTATCCTACCGTTGCTACCTGTAACAGGAACTGTATTCCCGGCAGGGCCAGATGCAGTTAGCTTGTTTGTTAAGGAAATGGGACCATCTTTTAAGACATCAAAGGTTACATAAGCCACTACACCATCGGGAATAAGTGTCTGATTAAGACCTATTATCCCTACCCTGAGAAAACCAGGTCTTTTCTCATTAAAGACTAATTGTTTGCCTGCTTGATTTGCTGCTTCACCAATGGTAGCCCTGGGGTTGGCCAGAATATTAGGGTTGTAGCTAATATTGTTAGATAAAGCAGATACTGCCTGACCCCTTGCGTCAAGGTTAATAGGAATGGTGACTTTACCCCCCTGGGCATTGGAAACCTCACCTAGATCAAGGTTAATCCCAGTAGCTTCACCGTCTTTGGTTGTTGCACCTCCCTCGAGCAAGAGTTCTGCTCTGTTACCCATTTGTTTTTCCTTTATCGTTGATTTGGGTACTGTTTCATAGTGACGGGCTAAAGTAGCCCTCCTTTGGGTGTTGGCATTTGGCTGGCTAGTGATATATTTTGGAGAATAGGTACCAGAGGCCAGTAGAATAAGCCTTTTCCCTCCTAGATAAAAAAAGCTTGTATCATTGAGGAAACGGCATAAGGCTTTATCTAGGGCAAGATCTTTAAATCTTATAGAAATAAGCCGATCTTCGTTTATCCCTTTATAGACCTCCACTGCCATGCCAGTCTTTTTCCCTAACTCATTTATAACTTCCTTTAAAGGAACATTTTTAATATCGGCACTCACCTTGCCATTAGTGATAGTAAGGTTTAATCTTCCATTCTCTTTTGCTAAACATAGCTGAAGTATCCCTAAAAGTGTTAGGCACACTACACATAAAACTACTACATTCCTTTTCATGATTTATTCCTCCCTTATATCAACTGATGTCTTAGTCATATAATCCCAAAAATGCATTTATCACCTTCTGGACTTCATCTATGGTTACCTGGCCATCACCGTTAACATCGCCAGGAAGAACACGTAGTCTAAGACTCTTAAGAATTTCTGTATTATTTTCAATATTGGGATTATCAACTTCATAGTCGATGGGAACTATAAAAACTTCATCTTTATCATTCTTAAATAAGGCTATTCTCATTTCCACATCACGGCCTTCATAACTACCTTGCAAGGTAAATTCATACCCTGTATTTCCTTCATTGGTTGTAATTGGCCTTATGCTGCCAACTTGACGGATATTGGAAACCCTTTTCCCTGTCCACAAGCTAATAGTGACTGGCACCATTCTATAAACCAAGGATTCACACGATTCAGGCTTGGGCCCACTACGTCCATAATCTCCAACCCCTACACCTATATTATAAGATTCATTTTTTAAATATATTGCAATGTAATCGTCATCAACCTGTTTCTCCTTATACCCCCACCCTGAAGGAAGCTCAATTGACCACCGGCCTTCAGGATCGGTATAAGTCCAC
>CAZNJP010000253.1:0-2222 GCA_964573345.1 uncultured Syntrophobacter sp.
GCACCAGAATTTAAGCAAATTTTAGATTTAATTAAATAGCAAAAATGATTCAAAAACCCCCCACCCCCGCCTGCCACCTGCCCGCTTGTGCCTCGCAGTGGCAGGCGGGTGCTCAGGCATTAGCGGGCAGGTAACCTTCCCCTTGAAGGGGGAGGAAAGGGGCGGGTAACCAATTGACATTTTGACAAAGGGGAGGAAAATTGATCGAGCTAGATACTTTGGGCAACTGGCATCGCACCCATTATTGTGGGCAATTAAGGGAATACCACATTGGGCAAGAGATGACCCTAATGGGTTGGGTTCAGAGAAGGAGGGATCACGGTGGAGTAATATTTATTGACTTACGTGATAAGACAGGCATTGCCCAAATTGTGTTTAACCCAGAAGTAAGTATAAATGCCCATAGAAAGGCACATGCCTTAAGATCAGAATGGGTCTTGGCTATAAAAGGAAAGGTGCGCCAAAGGCCAGAAGGAATGGAGAATCCAAAACTCCCTACTGGTTATGTAGAAGTTATGGTTAATGAACTAAGGATTTTTAATAGTTCATTTTCACCCCCATTCCTTATTGAGGACTCTGTAGAGGTAGCTGAGGCTACTAGACTTTCTTATCGGTATTTGGATCTTCGTAGGCCAAAATTGTTAAATAATCTTATTAAGAGGCATCTAGCTACCCAAATAGTACGCCAATATCTCAGTGACCATGGTTTTTTAGAGATTGAGACACCATTTCTTGCAAAAAGCACCCCAGAAGGGGCAAGGGACTTTTTGGTACCATCCAGGCTCAATCCAGGTAAATTTTATGCCCTTCCTCAATCCCCTCAGTTGTTTAAACAACTTTTAATGATTGCTGGATTAGATAGATATTTTCAAATTGTTCGCTGTTTTCGTGATGAGGACTTGAGGGCAGATAGGCAACCAGAATTTACCCAGATAGATCTAGAGATGTCTTTTGTGAAAGAGGAAGACATTATGGCCATTAGTGAGGGTCTAATAAAAGAGCTGTGTAAGAAGATATTTGATATAGAAGTGAGTATACCCTTTCCTTGCTTTACCTATGAAGAGGCCATAGGGCTTTATGGCTCAGATAAGCCAGATACACGCTTTGACCTAAGACTTAAGGATGTTACAAAGATTTTTTCTCACTCTAATGTCAAGGTATTCTCTGAAGCAATTAAGGGAGGCAGCTTGGTTAAGGCCATAAATGCCAAAGGAGCGAATCTTTCTAGAAAAGGAATAGAAGATTTAACCAAATTTGTATGGGAATTTGGTGCTAAGGGGCTTGCCTGGATAAAGGTCAAAGGCACTGATTGGCACTCACCCATTGCAAAGTTTTTTTCCTTAGGAGAAAGGGATGCCTTGACAGGGACCCTAGATTTAAAGGATGGAGACTTGGTATTTTTTGTTGCAGATATCCCAGAAATAGTACATCTTTCTCTAGGAAATCTAAGGGTAGAACTGGCAAAAAAATTGGGGCTTATACCCCAAAATCAGTTTTGTTTTTGCTGGGTAAGGCATTTTCCTATGTTTGAATACCTCACGGCTGAGGGGCGTTGGGACACTGCCCATCACCCATTTACCATGCCCATAGAGGAAGAAATAAAGTATTTACCAGAAGAACCAGAAAAGGTTCATGCTCACTCTTATGATATTATATTAAATGGTGTTGAGATCGGCGGGGGTAGTATTCGTATCCATCGGAGGGATATCCAAGAAATGATTTTTGACATCATCCAGATTGGAAAGGAAGAGGTACAAGAGAAATTTGACTTTCTCTTGGAGGCCTTAACATATGGTGCGCCACCTCATGGTGGTATTGCCTTTGGATTTGATCGGTTATTGATGTTACTGTGTGGTTGCAGCAGCATTAGGGATGTTATTCCATTTCCAAAGACACAGAAGGCCACTTGCCTTACCACTGATGCGCCTTCAAAGGTGGAAATGCAACAATTAAAAGAGCTTTCCATAAAATTAGACTTGAAGTAAAACATACCTCACGATGCAAGATACACGATATAAAAAATGCCAAATGTCAAACGGTTTGTTGAGTTTACAGTATAATTGCTTAGCACAACTCCTTAGTTAGTGCACCTCAGACGTTCTGCTGGCAGGCGTTGATAAATTAAAATTATTTACTATAATTATTAAACAAATGAAGCGAAAAACTATTAAACAAATTTTACCTATGTCTATGCAAGAAGCATTGGATGAGGCAAAAAGATA
>CAZNJP010000254.1:0-2216 GCA_964573345.1 uncultured Syntrophobacter sp.
TTAAGGACAGACGAAAGCCTCTCCCCCTTTTTAATCACATATCTACCAGGGAAAACGACCTCGCCTGAGATATCTACATACTCTATACGTTGCCAGTCTGAGATCTTTTTTACAAAAAGTCTGTCATAGGGTTTAAGAAAAATGTTATTTTTTGGATCACCTTCTAGGGCCTTTTTGAGATCTATCTTGCAATGATCTACCTCACAAAGCTCTCCATTTATTATTTTATAAGAACTTAGTTCTGCTTCTCCTAGATATGCAGATTCTTTTATATTTCCACCAGCAAAGACCAAATCTTTTATTCTCATCCCAGGTGTAAAGGGATATTCCCCTGGTTTGTTTACTTGTCCATAAATAGACACAGTTTGTTTTGGAAGATATTCCCATATAGAATGAATAACTACCCTGTCTAAATCCTCAAGCTGTATATTATCTTTAGGATCGCCTGCCATTGCCTTCTTTAAATTGAAGGTAATTAAAAACCTCTTTTTATCTTTTTTATCTAATCGATAAATTTCAGCCTTATCTAAATATGCATCCTTTTTTAAACCTCCTGATAAAAGGATAAGATCCTTCACCCGAAAATCTTTTTCAGGAATTTCATAGCTACCTGGCTTTCTAACTTCTCCCTCAACAGAAGCTGTAGGCTTTGGTTCAAAAAACCACTTTGAAAAGACATAAATTTTATCTCTGGGTTGTAATGCTACATCTTTTTTCTTTAGGCAGACATCTTTTAATCTAAAAGGAACTAATTTTGTCTCACCAGTCTCAAAGATATATCTTTTTATAAGTGCATAATCAAGGTATGTGCCTGGCAGAAGGTCTTTTATACCTTTAATAATTTCACTGAGCCTCATACCTTGATGATATGCGTAGATGCCAGGACGAGCCACATTTCCTATAAGTTCAATGCTGTTAACAGCTTCAGGTATAACTGAAAAAACCTTTATAAGGTCCCCATCCTTGAGTTTAAAATCCTTCAGTTCTTTTTCATCACTTGCAGATATATCTAAAACAATCTTCCGACTGTTATTTTCTATTCTTTCTACCTGTATCATCTGCTTCCAGGCAACAGGTAAAAGCCCACCTGCCAGCTTTATTGCCTGATCTAGATTAGTTTCTTTTTTTAATTCATAAATTGCAGGCCTTCTAACATTTCCAGCGATACCAACTAAAGGTCCAACTAAAGGGACATATACTATATCTTCATGTTTTAATCTTTTGTCTTTGCTTTTATCTCCTTTTAAAAGTAGGTCATATACATCTAATATGCTGATTATTTTACCATTTCTTTTTAAGAAGACCTTTCTTAAGCTTCCCCTCCCTGTAGGGCCTCCTGTTGCAAGTAATGCATCCAACATAGTAGACATAGCATTTAGATTATATGGACCCGGACTTTGAACCTCTCCTAAGACAAATACCTGTATTTGTCTTAACCTGCTTAAGGTAACGGCTACATTAGCACCGATAATACGGGTAGCCTGTTGTGTAAGAAAATCTTTCATTTCATCGTAACACATTCCAGCGACTGTCAAAGGACCTATCTGAGGAAATAAGATCCTTCCATCTTGACCAACCTTTAAAGTGTATGTGGTATTTACTCTCCCCCACAATAAGATTTGTATTTCATCTCCAGGTCCTATAATATAATCTGGAGCAACTGGTTGGGCAGGCAATGGCTGGACAAATGTCCTTTTAAACATAGAATAACCAAAAGGACTCAATTTAGTAGATACCTTTAATGCCCCACTAGTAGGTGCCAAGTATTCCTTAAAAAGGGATTCTATTTTTTTTCCCTTCTTTTCCTCTACTTTAGGGGGCACCTTGGCCTTCTCTTCTAAAAGCCTTTTTCCTTGAATCACCTCTTCTGGTTTTAGTCCTTTAAATTCAGGCCTGCTTTTAATGGCCTCAATGGCTTCTGGGGTTAATTGTCCTCCAGTTTTCTCAAGTTCTTGTTGTATTATCTGTTTTTGCTGAGGGGTTAATTGTTCAATCTTCTGTACTTCAGAAGGAGAAACCTGTATTGATGTTTGCCCTTGAACAGGATTTGCTGTGGTTGAGGTCTGTTGAGAAAAAACTTTTATTACCAAGAAAAAATTTAATAGGATAAAAATAGTAATTGCTTTCCTCATTAGGTACCTCTTTTTATTTTTTGTTTGATATTTTTTATATATTCCAAAAAGAAGGCCAGAAAAATGCTAAAAAATAGGGCTGTA
>CAZNJP010000255.1:0-2214 GCA_964573345.1 uncultured Syntrophobacter sp.
AAAATTTTGAGGTCTTTAGATAGCTTAGGCCTGCAGCCAGATGGAATGGCTCATCCGTTGTAAGAGATTTAATATATGCTCCATAAAATAAATTTATAGCTGCAAATCCAAAAAGCAAAAAGGTAGAGATTCTAGCTCTCATCTTTTAAATAGCAAGATGGTTTTCCCTATTATCTCAAAAGTCTCATCTGTAGCAAAATATTTTAGGTATGCCTGGAGAAGTAAATTAGAAAAAATAAATATAAAAAGAAAAAAGGGATTTGCCTGTACTTTCTATTCACACCAATCTTTCTATTACCAATACTTGATAAAACCAGGTTTTAGGTGGTACCATCGTCCTTTTTTCTTTATCCAGTAATCATTTATTATCATAACTCTATCTCCCTTGATTCCTAAGATGGGAGGCCATGTAGTAACTAACTTCATCTTTATAGGGGTAGAACCATGAGGGCCTGAACCAGCCTTTCCTATTTCAATAAATGTAAAGTCCTTTACCACTGTGCCTTCCATCCCTTTAGCATATTTTCCAGGAGTAGCCTTTGGCAAAAAAGAGAGATTTTCATAATAAAAGGCCTTTTTAAATTCACCTGCTTTCCTAAGACTCCAGTATTTGTACCAAGCTTCCCTGAGACTTTCGCCTTTAGGCCGATAGATGCTATGAGTGCAACAAAATACAAAGATGACACACAAAAACAATATTTGCCTTACTCTCATCAGAGCCTAAGATTTACAGTAAAAAGGGCCTCATTATGAGGCCCTTTTAAAAAATCGCTTGAGACCATATTATTGAATACCTGGAACCATGGCATGGAATAGAGGAAGGGCATCAGCCCTGCCTAATACAGGCTCTTCCATCAATGTAAAGCCAAACATCCCCGGATTTAGACATGTATAAGGAGGTTGGGGCGGTATAGCAGCTGCAAAAATTTCAACCCAACCAGATGTTGCATCACCTACCCCAGAAATAAATGGTAAACTAGTTGGATAGTTATTGGTAATCGGAATACGCTCTGCTTCATCTACATTCATCCAAAAAGAGACATTATGTTCAGCCTCATCCCAATTCCTACCCCTTATTTCTATAGGATTGGTTTCTGGGTCATAGTTGCACTGATCACGAGCAGCAGGAAACACTATAATTAGCTGGCCATAGGTATCTTCATCACTATACCACCTTCCAAAGTAGCTATATAGGTTTAATGTGGCGTTTAAAGTGGGAAGAGCCTCACCCAAGGTAATCGTCCCATCACCATTTGTATCTGCCCCCCTTACGCTCACACAGTTAACCCCTACATAATAAGTAGGAGTTATAAGGGCACTACTGACCGCTAATGGGGCATCATTAGGGCCAAGAATAGGACTAGGGGTGCCAGGAGGACTAGGAACACCACTAGTCACGATAAATATTGTGTACCCACGATAAATGCCCTCGGCATCAGGCTCAATATTAGTATTTGTCGTACCTATTACTTTACCTGTCTCTGTACTTGTTACCACAAGGGCCCCATTACTAATTGATAATAAAAAACCCGTACTATCACCTGGAGTAAGTGTAAATCTCCAATCAATTGCATGCTTACTGGTATGCCCAGCTACATAGGCATGAACTCTTATCCCACCTCGATGATTAGGAGTAGGTCCATCGTCTATATTTTTTACCATATATACCGTTGCCATACCACCCTCACTTGCCTCCCAATAGCCAGCAGCTACTTGTCCTGCAGTATTATCAACTGCAAGTTGAGCCCTTACTGGAAATGCTATCAATACTATACCCAAGACTAAGAACAAAATCACACTTTTAAATTTCATACTTACACCTCCTTACATTTAAAAGATTTTTCAAAAAACCAACACCAAAACTTACTCACACCCCTTTTCCCTCACCTCCTTTCTCTTTTTAGATTTAAATGTCTCATTCACCCTCTTTACCTGAAACTATAACACTTGTCAAGTCCAAATTTATTATCGTCCATATTACTAAAACATAGAAAATTTGTCAAGCATAATACCATAATTTTTTTAAAAAAAATTTTTAAGGCCTTTTTATATAAATATACTCAAATGGCCCTTTGACTGGCGGGTAGAGGCCCTGTTTTTTGTCATAATAACCCTTTATATAGGGTCTGATGATATCTGGAATGGAATCTCTCAGAATGATTGCCTTAAAATATCCATTTTTTAAGGACTTTTTTATCTCATTAATCAATATAA
>CAZNJP010000256.1:0-2209 GCA_964573345.1 uncultured Syntrophobacter sp.
AACCTGTTTTTAGATATCTTGAGCTATTTTATTGAAGTAAAATGAGGGAAAAGGGTGACATAATCAATTTTTTGAGTAGCCACATTAGCTCCATATTTCTTATTATTCCAGCTGCAGAAGTTAGAACCGAATTTGCCCCCCTGAAAAATGAGTTTTACATTTTGGGCATTTATGGAAATGGCATAGAGGACAATAGGTATACCCACAGTTGGGGCATTTGCGCAGACACCTTTCACTAATGATATGGAGTTTGTCATCACAAACCAAGAGGTTATCGCTGGCGCCACAGTGTTCACAGCCTACTCTTTCCATGGTGCGTGATAAAGGCAACCAGCAGACTTCTACTTGCCGACTCTGTTTTTTCCTCCTGATTTCTAACTCAGCTATGACCACGGGCATGGCAAATCTTAACCAGGCCAAAGGTTCAATCTGGACATATACTTCATATTTCTTTGCCAAATCCTGTAATTTTCTGTCTGCCTCCATCTCAATGACCTTAATCCGGCCCTCTTCCCGTCTTATCCCCTCTATATCCCCTTTTAGCCTAAATTTTTCTATCCGCTTTTTTGTTTCTTTAACAAGGGAAGTAAAGTATTCCAAAGCGAGCCTTTTATCCCGGTCAAGTCGCCTCTGTAAGCCTCTTACAAAATCTGCAATATCTTCTTTTATCTGCAGATGCACCTGATTTTGAAGAAAATGGAAAAAGGCCTTTGGAAGTGAAGGAAACTCATCAGAAATGGCCTGTAAATTTTCAGGTACAATATAATTTTGCAATATCTCTGCCTTAAAATGGGTTTTTTCATTGACAAGGATAGAAAGGACATTTTCTTTCTTTTCATCAGAAATAGCGCGATAGCGAAAGTGAAAAAGGCTATAGGTAGCTATACCTTCCTGCAAATTGCCAAAACGGATACTGGCATTTCTTAAGGGAAATCTTCTTAAGGCAATCTCTTCCAGACGAGAGCTATTATAGCTCCCTATTTCTACTTTTAGTTTTGCCTTACAATGCCTCAATTTACCTTCCATAAATTTGCCTATCCGGTCGATAAAGGGAGAGTGTAAGTCTAAAGCCGTTTCCCCCTCTGGAGCAGTCTGTGAATCAAGATAAAAAGTGGTAAATTCCGGCACATTTAAAGATGCGGCTATCATTTTTGGGAATATGACTTCTAAGACATCACCTTCCTTTTCCTCTGTAACGCCTCCATAATACTCAACAAATTTTTTTAAAAATTCAGCTAATACCCGCATTAGACTTGGTAGTCCTCTCTAAAAAGCATTGTGTCGTATGCCTTAACCTTTTCATAAATCTTTTTTGCCTTGAGCATCTCTTCTGCCAGGGGCTCAAATACCTTTGCCCTTTCTTCAGGTGTCTTGGCGGTGATCCAAAGAGACATAATGAGATTTGTAAAGTCTCTATCGGTATCCATGTTGCCCAAAATCATATCTATTTCGCCCATAACCATCTGGAATAGATTGATTTTTTCATCTAGAATACGAATAATCTGCTCTTCTATCGTCCCTTTGACACAGAAATTAAAGATGAATACCTCCTTAGTCTGGCCAATACGGTGGATGCGGCCTATGCGCTGTTCTATCTTCATTGGATTCCAAGGAAGGTCATAGTTGACAA
The DNA here is from genome assembly GCA_964573345.1 of uncultured Syntrophobacter sp. Taxonomy (GTDB): domain Bacteria; phylum Desulfobacterota; class Desulfofervidia; order Desulfofervidales; family DG-60; genus CAZNJP01. The sequence continues at coordinate 1,631 of CAZNJP010000256.1, forward strand.
TGGTATTACAAAATTGCAAGTTCTGCCCCTCTCCACCAATTTGACCTGTAATGAGGACATTAATTTTCTCCTGAAATCTCTGCAGAACCACCCTTTTTTCTTCAGCCTGTATTCTTCCATGAAGCCAGACAAAGGGAATATGGGCAGCTTGGAGCACATTGGCAATATACGCCTGGGTGTGATAAAATTGGCTAAAGATAATTACTTTCTCCTTATTTGCAGAAAGCAGTTCCAAGAGTTTTTCTCCTTTACTCGGCGTTTCTAAGGACTCAATCCTTTGTAAAATCTCCTGTAAGACCTTTTTATCTTTTTCCTCCAGATAGTCCTCTTGCCAGATCTTTGCGAGTGTTGCCTGTAGGCAAAATGGTGAACTCTCAGCCTCCATCTGCAAAAGATTTAGGGTCATTTTATTAAATTTTGGATGGGTATCATATCGCTCTTGGATAAATTTGGTAATGGTATGATAAATCTCGGCCTCATCTGGCTTGGGATCAAGATAGAATGTGGTTGCATACCTTGGAGGAAGGTGGATACCAACCTGGCTCCTTGTATTGCGAATCATAACCTCTCTTAATAATG
>CAZNJP010000257.1:0-2189 GCA_964573345.1 uncultured Syntrophobacter sp.
GGAGATAAGGATTAGCAGCATATTTTTGTCAATAATAGGCTTACGGTATCTAAACTCCGAACCTAGGTCTACATCCACAGGAATGCCGCATATCCTTTCTATCACATGCCTTCCAACAAGGCTTGCATGCCAGGATGTGCCGCATGCGACAATCCATATCTTATAAATATTTTTTGCCTCTTTTTTTGATAGATTAAAGTAGTCAAAATGGATGCATTTCTTTGTAAAATCTAGCCTTGGTCTGACTGTGTTGGCAACGGCCTGAGGCTGCTCAAATATCTCTTTTTGCATAAAGTGCTTATAGCCAGCCTTTTCTGCCATTAAGGGAGTCCAGGGTAATTCTACAGGGTTTCTCTTTAATACATTTCCATCAAAGTCTTTAATTACCAATCCATCTTTTTTTATAATGGCCATTTCTTCATCGTTCATAAATATTACCTTTTTTGTATAAGGCAAAAGGGCAGGGGCATCAGAGGCCAAAAAGTGTTCACCATCCCCTAAACCAACAATAAGTGGGCTTTCTTTCCTTATAGCAATTAACCTATCTGGCTCTTTACTGCTTAGAACGGCTATAGCAAATGAGCCCTTAAGTGACTTTATAACCTCATTTACTGCCTTTTCTAAAGGCAGATCTTTATACTTGGCAATGAGATGGGCTATTACCTCTGTATCTGTGTTTGAAGTAAATTTTGCCCCTTTTACTTCAAGCCCCTTTTTTAAGGAAAAGTAATTTTCAATAATCCCATTGTGCACTACCGCTACATTATCTACTATATGGGGATGGGCATTCTCGTCAGAGGGGATGCCATGAGTGGCCCAGCGTGTATGAGCAATGCCAATACTACCTTTAATGGGCTCATTTTTAATAATTGTTTCTAGCCTTTTGACCTTTCCCTGACAGCGCCTACAAGATATCTGTCCATTTCCAATGGTTGCAATACCTGCAGAATCATAGCCTCTATATTCCAGCCTTTTTAAAGAATTGATTAAAATGTCAACACAATCTTTATCTCCAATATAACCTACAATCCCACACATTATTTTTTCCTCTTTATCACCTGCCTGGCCCTGGCAATGGCCAATTTTTTATCTGGTACATTCTTATTAATCACAGAACCTGCCCCTATCAGTCCCTCCTCACCTATAGATACAGGGGCAATAAGGGCAGTGTTGCTGCCAATAAATGCCTTATCTTTAATAATAGTTTTATGTTTTCTCTTTCCATCAAAATTGCAGGTAATGGTGCCTGCCCCGATATTTACATCGCTACCAATATCGGCATCGCCCAAATAGGTGAGGTGGGAGGCCTTACTGCCTTTTCCTATGTAAGCCTTTTTCATTTCTACAAAATTGCCAACCTTTGCACCCTCTGCTACATGAGAACCAGGCCGCAGATGGGCAAAGGGACCAATTTTTGCCTTATCTTCTATAATACTTTCTGTAATAACAGAATATGCATTAATAACTACATTATTCCCAATCTTGCTATCTTTAATAACTACACCGGGCTCTAAAACGGTGTCTTCTCCGATGATTGTTTGACCAGTTAAATAGGCACCTGGAGATAAAATGCTGTCTTTTCCAATCTTTACATCTGGCTCTATATAGGTACTGCTTGGATCAATTATGGTAATGCCTTGAAGCATTAGTCTTTTTAAGATATTTCGCTTTAAAATATTTATAGCCATAGCCAAATCCAATCGGTTATTGATCCCTATAATTTCTTCAAATGACGCCTCAACTGTTGTAATCTTTTCCCCCTTTTCTGAGGCTATCTTTATCAAATCAGTTAAATAATATTCTCCTTTTATCTTATTTTTAGGGATAAGGGAAATATTTTCTTTAAGAAAATCCATTTTAAAGCAATAGATGCCAGCATTAATCTCTTCTATATCGTCAGTTTTACCCCTTTCTGTTATTTCCTTAATGCCTTTTATTTTTCCTTCTTTATCCCTTTCAATCACGCCATATTCTTGAGTGTGCTCTGCCCTAGAAGTAACCAAAGTAATAGAGGATTTTTCATTGTAGTGTGTATCTATTAATCGCTTTAGGGTATTTTGGGTAATTAAAGGGGTATCTCCATTTAGTACCAAAACATTTCCTCTGGTATCACTAAATATTTCCTCACAGCATGCCAGCGCATGGCCGGTACCCAATTGTTCCTTTTGTTCGATAAATATCAACTCAGG
>CAZNJP010000258.1:0-2183 GCA_964573345.1 uncultured Syntrophobacter sp.
TTGAGCACTTCTCTTAATGATTTAACAAATTTTCGATTTAACTGCATCCTGTACCTTGACAGGCACAGATTTTGCTGTTATTTAGGCAGAATAAACAAAAGGGGGTAGATAAATGGCTATAAGGGTAGCTATTAATGGATTTGGAAGGATTGGTCGCTGTTTCTTAAGAAGGGCAATGGAATTTGAAAATATAGAAGCAGTGGCAATAAATGACCTTCAAGCAACTAGTGATACTGCCTATTTATTCAAATATGACTCTGTTTACCACGCCTATAAAGGCACAGTTAGCTACCATAATAATACCTTGGTAATAGACGGAAAAGAGATTGTTATTACCAAAGAAAGGAACCCTGAGGCCTTACCATGGAAAAAACTAGATATTGATATAATAATTGAATGTACAGGTCGTTTTACAGATAGAGAGGCATCTGCAAAACATGTTAAGGCAGGAGCAAAAAGGGTAATTATTAGTGCCCCTTCTAAGAATGCCGATGCAGTTATTGTGTTAGGAGTAAATGAAGAAATTTATGACCCAAAAGAACATAAGATTGTTTCTTTGGCCTCTTGCACTACAAATTCACTAGCGCCAGTGGTCAAGGTTCTTAATGATTCATTTGGTATTGAAAATCTATTTATAACCGCTGTCCATAGCTACACTGCAGGGCAGGCCTTAGTTGATTCTTTTGGTAAGAGAGCAAGGCGCTCTAGGGCAGCCGCTGTATCCATCATTCCTACTACTACTGGGGCAACTGTAGCCACTGAACAAGTTTTGCCAGAACTTAAAGGAAAAATGACAGGGTTGGCTATGAGGGTACCAGTGCTTTGTGGTTCAGTGACAGATATTGTAGCCAATGTTAAAAAGGAAGTGACTGCAGAAGAAGTAAATGATGCCTTGAGGGCTGCATCTCAAACAGAAAGATTGGCAGGTATTCTTGAGGTAACAGATGACCGTATAGTATCTATTGATATAATAGGAAATCCGCATTCTGCCATTGTGGATTCAATTTCAACTATGGTTTTACAAAAAAAGGTAGTTAAGGTTTTATCGTGGTATGACAACGAATGGGGGTATGCTTGCCGCTTGGTTGACTTCACAAAGATGATTGGGAAATTTTTATAAATTAATGAGGTTTTGGATACGATAAGGATTTTGAAGCATTAAATTTTATCTTATTTCCTCAGTGAGAACTCAATCAACTCAACAAACTCTAATGAGCATTTTTAAGGCGAATCCCGTACTATCTTGGGGAATATTGGAAATGCTTTGCTTAATTTTTAATCCTGAGCTTCCCCCATTTTTTTATTAAATATTTCCCCTCCTTTCCTATCACCTGCACTATACAGCACACCTTCTATATAAATTTCACCGTTTGTCATGTTATTTCCCACCCAAGCTCCTGCGTTTCCTGTGACAATTAACTTGCCTACTCTCATATTTGCACCTGCCCAGTTTCCAACATTTCCCTCCACTATTAATTCCCCACCGTTTAATTCTGTTCCCACATAATCCCCTAAATCTCCATGGATTATAAGTTTTTTCCCTATTGGCAAACCATACCCTAAAAACCTTAATTTTTCATTTTGTAGATGTAAGACAATCTCCTTTTCTTTTACACGGCTACATAGGACAGATATGAAAAGTCCAAGAATTCCTAGATCGGGGGCATTGTTAACTTGAGAGAGAACTTGTTGAATCTCATAAGTCCCATATTGAATATCTTTTATACACTGTTCAATATTTGTATATATCCACTTTAATGGAGGATAGCTCCAGCATTCAACCTCTGTTTCCTGTTTTTTCTCTTTTACTTGCTTAATACACTTATCATATGCCTTAATTAGCTCTTGTATTTTCTCTTCTTCAGAGGCAGTAATTTTATCCAGAGGGATCTTCCTCTTTTTTGGCTTATAGTCCTTAAATTCTAGAAATAGATTCCTCATAATATCTCACCGTAACCGTTCACCACAGAGAGCGCCGAGGCCACTGAGATGAAACAAAATCCAAACGAGATAACGCAGACAATTATTACTCCTTACTGCCTACTTCCTACTTGTCATTCTGCGTAAACCTGTGGCTTAAATTAAAGTTTTTGTTCTTTCTACTATCTTATATCTTATTGTGTATTTTTCATGTTAAAAGTCAAGAGCACTAAACCACCCGGCCAGGAATTCGTCAAAGTCTT
>CAZNJP010000259.1:0-2155 GCA_964573345.1 uncultured Syntrophobacter sp.
GTGCTGTACTTAAATCTTCATCATTTAATGAGAGGATTTGGGCTGCTAAGATAGCAGCATTTTTTGCACCAGCTTCACCTACACTCACCGTTGCCACTGGCACTCCACTTGGCATTTGTACAGATGAAAGTAAGGCATCTAACCCCTTAAAAGGCGAATTTGCCAAGGGTATAGAAATTACTGGCAGTGTGGTATGAGCAGCAATAACTCCAGCTAGGTGGGCTGCCCCACCTGCTCCGGCAATAATTACTTTTATTCCCCTTGCTTTGGCAGTCTTTGCATATTGAATAGTGCGTTGAGGACTACGATGAGCTGAACAGATGGTAAATTCATAGGAAATATGCAATTTCTCCAGCATATTCAAGGTCTTTTTCATAATCTCTTTATCAGAACTACTTCCCGCTAATACACCTACGTCCGCCATTTGCTAAACTCCTTCAGCCTGTCTTCCAAAAGGTTTTTGGGTCAACAGAAATTTGGTATCTTGTAGCAATAGCTGATTCCAAGGTAGCTTTGGCCTTTTCCAAATACTCTGCAATTATTTGGTCATATTTACCAGTTAATTCAAATACCTTTTTTGCCAAAATTAGCCGGGTTTTTCCTGTAGTACCGCCATATTCCTTTATTTCATTTATTATTAACGGATAATCCGCAGGGTCACAAACAGCAGTAACATAGAGGAAATTTTTGGCTGCGGCCCTTAGCAAAGTAGGGCCACCTATATCTATTTGTTCAACGGCCTTAGAAATAGGTACAGAAGGATCTTTAGCTATAGAGGAAAAATCATAAAGATTTACTATAACCATATCAATGGGTTTTATTTTGTGTTCTTTGAGTTGGGCTTGATGTTGTGGATTGTCTCTTTTAGCCAAAATGCCAGCGTATATAATGGGGTGGAGTGTTTTTACCCTCCCATCTAATATTTCTGGGAAATCTATAAATTCGTTTACCTTAACTATGGGAGTACCACTATCACTTAAAAACCTTGCAGTTCCTTCAGTACAAACAATTTCTACCCCGAATGTATAAAGCCCTTTTGCAAATTCTATTAGTCCTTCCCTGTTGGTCACACTGATCAAGGCACGTTTAATCTTTATAATGTTTGCCATTTCCTTTCCTTTTTAGATTTTTTATATCTTGATTTTTAATAACTTTAAAGCTGGATTAAGTCAAGTATGCTTGCCCTTTTTCAGTAATGTGCTATCAAATTGTTATATGAAGCTTAAAGAGATTTTTTCATCTAATCAGGATACCCTTTATGACTGGGCCCATGGGCTTTGTCCTGAAATTAACAGTGCTAGTGGCTTTGAAAGCATGTCTGATCCCTATATTATTGCTACAGATTTCCCGTTTTTGATCTGGTCACGTTTTTCTTTTACAGGAAAGACAATGGTTATAATTGCCAACTCAGGAGATAACATCATTTCTCTATGGCCTACTGGGATAAGGGCCATAATTGCTGTAGATATAGCAATAAAGGCCTGCTTTGTAAATGAACTAAAGAGGGCTGCCTTAAAATTGCTTTCTTTTTCTGATTTTAGAAGACTTTTTGCTCCTTCTATAGAAAATCCATTTTTTTCAGCCTCTTTCCCAGAGAAAAAAAGGGAGATTTATCTTAAGATTAGGGCTCTACTCTCTAATACTGCCAGGAATTGGCTGGATAAACAATTTGGCCAGACCCACTTTCCCACACCCAGAAGACTTGAGGCATTTTTTGGCCATCTTGTACCCCATTTTATGGAAATTGGGGCATTTGAAGAAGCAAAAAGATACTTAAAAGATTATCCTTTGCTAAATTTGCCTATTGAGAAAGCACTTGAAGTTTTATATGAAAAAGTAGATATAATCTATATTTCTAATATACCTGAGTATATAAGACAGACACTGATCATGGAGGAAAGAGATGCCTTAATTTTGTCTAACTTAGAGAATCTATTTAGGAAGGCAGTAGAAAAACTTAGACCCGATGGTTGGTTAATGATATATTGCTTTGGCAATGCAAGGAAAAATCCACAAATAATTAAAGAAGAAATGACCATTTTTAAAAAGTTAGGGCTAAAGAAGCGTATAGAAACCTTTTCCTTTAGTACACCTCTTATCTCAGGTAGTCACTTTACCCATAGCTTGGTTTTAGGCATCAAATAATCAAAAAATG
>CAZNJP010000260.1:0-2151 GCA_964573345.1 uncultured Syntrophobacter sp.
GGTTTTTTAAACCTCTCTTAAAAGGGCAGATAGAAGCCAATTTTTTTGTAGATATAAATGCATATTTTGGTAAAGAGGGGCCTTCAGTCCCAATATTGCTATGGACAGAATATTTATTATTCACTTGCCTATTGTGCTGGCATTTAGGTCAAAAGGGGATCTCTGTGTCTTCATCATCAAATATAAACTCATCTTGCCCATTACGGGATGAAATGTCCTCTTTTTCATCTTGACCAACTACCATCCCATCGCCCTCCTCGCTGGTTTTTAGGACCGTTTTTACCTCCATCTCCGTTTTTCTCAGTTTTTCCTGACACATGGCAATAAGAGAAGAAGCTTCTCTAACCATATCCGAAAGCTCGTCTACATCGGTCTTCTCCTGCTCAATCGAGTTGATTATCTTCTCGACCCTTTCCATTGCCTCTCTATAACTGAGTTTTTCTGAAAAATCCTTTAACATGGCATACCTCCTTAGACTTAATTTTGGCTTTAATTATTCCGTTTCTAAGTAATATTTCTGCTATTTTCTCAATTTCTAGTTCCTGTACCTCCTTAACGGGTTTTCTGTCTTTGCCAAGGATAAGGGCAAACCCTTTTTTGATAACCCTAAAGGGGTCATAGGCGTCTATTATACGAGTTTTGTCATTTAGTTTATTTGCCTTCCTTTGCAGAAAAACAAAAGCCGCGGTTTTTAATCTGGGTATAAGATTTGGAAGAATTAAGTCTTGCCTTTCTAAAAGGACACTTGAATATTTCAACAAATCATTTTGCCTTACATGAATTTTGTATTTTATAAACTTAACAAGCCGAGTACATACCCTCTTTAAAAACTGGGAGGTATTTGTGAGCTTTCCCCTTTTATGCCTAAGATATATGTCCATAGTGCTGCTTATTTTCCTGTGGCAGTTTGAAAGGGAAGCTGTCTGGGTTTTAAATAAAAAATCCACTTTGTCCGATAACTGCCTGATGAAGCCCTCTAGTTCATTTGTTCTTTTAAAGAGAGTTTTTTTGACTGTCTGATTTAAAGACTCCTTAAGCCCTTCTATTTTGCCAACAAATTGACTTACCCCATTAACCAGATAAGAAGCTACAGCCGTTGGTGTTTTAAAGTAGTTATAGGCTGCGTAGTCGGCTATGGTTTGGTCTATTTCATGCCCTATCCCAGTAACAATTGGCAGTGGGCTGTTTGCAATGGCATAGGCAATTTCTCTGTTGTCAAAGCAAAGAAGATCAGCTTTTTCGCCACCTCCCCTTGTGATGACGACTAAATCAACTTCTCCACATGAGTTAAGATGCCTGATGGCCCCACAGACCCCTTGAACCGCTTCTTTTCCTTGCATGGGGCTAGGATAAAACACTACCTTAAAGCTAAGCCCGGACTTTTTAAGCTCAGTAATAAAGTCAAAGTACCCGGCTGAGCCATCTGACGTTACCAGCCCTACCCTCTGTGGTACGAAGGGAAATGAGACCATTTTATTTTTTTCTAACAGCCCTTTTTCTCTTAACTGTATGTACAAAATCTTCCTTGCCTCAAGAATATTTCCTACAGTATAGAATGGGTCTATCTCTTTGACCCTTAGGCTGGCGTAAGCCCTCTCTCTATAGAAGGAAACCTTGCAAAGGACTTTGACCTTTAGTCCGTTTTGCAATTTAAAGCCAGGGGATTTACTATGAACGTTTCTTAGTATGGGTTCTTTTTCATTTGCAAATATGATGGCCTTGATAGAGGCTTTTATACTGTTTAAATTGTATTCTTTTTCAATAAGCTGAAAATAGATATGGCTTCTTTCCTTGTAGTCTGTAACTTCTCCTTCTATCCAAACAACTCTTTTAAAGGTATTTTCTGTGACATTTGATAGAATTTGATTTATTTGGGAGACAGTGTATGTTTGTGCTGTTTTCATTTCTTACCCCTTTGTTTTAATGTGCAAGAGAGATTTTTAAAAAGAATGAGTCAACCCAAATCAGATAGGCACTTATTTAAATAGGCATCTATTCTCTTTTCTGGTGCTTGGGCTATTCTATTGATGTTGTGCGAATAAATGAGTGTTGTATTTATACTTGAGTGTCTTGCAAGAACCTGTGCCTCCTGTAAGCTGTTGCCCGCCAGGAGTGCGAGGGTAATGGCGGTATGTCTTAGGCTGTGGGCAG
>CAZNJP010000261.1:0-2145 GCA_964573345.1 uncultured Syntrophobacter sp.
ACTGCCACCTGAAAGGGATGGGGTAAAAGCCCAAACCTTGTATACCCCAAGGCAATACCAGGATCAATGAGTATTTTCCTCTTTTTTGTTTCTACAAAACAACAAATTCCCCTTACACCCTCTATTCCGGAAAGCTTAAAATGCCTAAAGTTGTTGATAATACTGGGAATATGTCCAATTTTTAACCTTTAAATGGTATCCAAAAAGCATTTGTAGTCAAATAATTATTAAATTTTTTCTTGACATATAATAACTAATGGTGTATAAATGTGGTCAAATAATATTAAGCTACATTTATGCACCTTACATATAGTACCTCAAAATACAAGGGAAAAACATATAAGTCATATAGCTTGGCTGAATCCTATCGGTTAGGGAATGTAGTTAGGAAAAAGATCCTTTTCCCTTTGGGTAAATTGGCCGATGAACAGGCACTTAAGATCAGGTATATTCTTCAAGTAGTCAAAGAGCCTCAAAAAATACTGATTTCTCTGGAAGATGTAATTCCCATAAGAAGTGTTTCCTATTTAGATGTGGCTGTGGTTAATCAGTTATGGGAAGAATGGGATCTTTCCCAAGCTTTCAAAAAAGAGCTAACCGAAAGTCCCTTATCCACCCCTTTAGTAGCTAAAATATTGACTATCAACCGTTGCTTAGAGCCGTGTTCTCATTATGGTATCCCAGAGTGGTTAACTACCACGGCTTTGGCTGAAATCCTGAGATGTAATCTATCAGAACTCAATGATGACAAGATCTATTACGAACTTAACAAGATAGAACTCAATAAGGAGCATCTGGAAGACTACTTATTCCGCAAGACTTATAAAAGTGATCCGGAAAGTTATGATTTCATCAATTACGACCTATCCTCTTCCTATTTTGTGGGATTTAAGTGCAAACTATCTGAATTCGGAAGAAGTAAAGACAACAAGCCTCATAAGAAGCAGGTACTTTTGGGTATTATGGTTAATGATAAAGGCTATCCCTTCAAGTGGGATGTCTTCCCCGGAAATGTTGCCGAAACTGACACCCTCAAAACCATCATCGAGGCCTGTCATCGCCGTTTCAAATTGAAAAATATCTCCCTTGTGTTTGACCGAGGGATTGTATCCGAGACCAACCTGAAATTGGTAGATTCCCATAAGCTAAAATATATCACTGCCCTTGATAAGGACCAGATACCCAAAATACCAGGTATCAATCTATCTATCTTTTCCCAACTAAATCCAGAAAATATTAAGAAACAAGTCTTAAAGTTACCTAAGTTTAAGAAATATGATGCCCGTCTATTCTATCAGGATTTGGGGGTAAAGGACAAAAAGCGCTATGTACTTGGTATTAATCCCTCTCTTTTTTTGGAAGAAAGAAAGGCAAGAGAACAAAAGATCGAAACCTTCGAGATATTTCTAAGAAACAAAAATGAAGAACTTAAGCAAACTAAACGTACCAGAAAGTGTGAACCTACCAGAAGGGCCATTGAACAAGAGCTGGTCAGGCTAAAGATCAAAAAGTTCTTTGGTGAACCTAGACTTAAGGAAATAGAATTGACTACCAAACAAAAGAGAACCATAAAAAGCTACCAGGTAGAAATAGAGAAAAGAACCACCAAGGTTGATGAAGCCGCTTTATTAGATGGAGTGTGTGCTTTTGTAACTAACCATATTGAGAAAGAGCAAGGAAAATTTAGATTTGATGTTGAGAGGATAATCTCAGCCTATCGCAACAAAACCCAGATTGAAGATGCCTTCAAGAATATAAAGTCTTTTGTTAAGATCCGCCCTTTTAATGTCAATACTGAGGAACATGTTAAGGCAGTTTATACTATCTGTGTGTTGGCTTACTTTTTAAACCGAGACCTGGCAAACAGAAGAAAGCAGTTTGAAGATAAAGACTTCCTCAACTCTAATGAACTTTATCGGCCTCTAAGAACCTGTAAGCTCGTAACGCTTAAAGAAAATATTCAGAATGAGAAGGTATCAAAGAGCATCGAACTAAATAGGAAACAAAAAACCATATTATCAAATCTAAATATGAATCACCTTATTCCGGGAGGTTAGTTTTGCTTAGTATTTAAAAATGTAGTCGCAGAAGAAAAATTAAATGCCCTATTTTCAACTATTTTCGATACCCTTTACGGAATGTAGG
>CAZNJP010000262.1:0-2110 GCA_964573345.1 uncultured Syntrophobacter sp.
TTTTTTAATCCAAAGACAGTGGCCATTGTGGGTGCCTCTACCCGTGAGGGGAAGATAGGGCATATTCTGGTAAAAAACATGTTGAAATATGGATACAAAGGAAGGATTTTTCCTATAAACCCAAAGGCCAGTGAAATATTAGGGCTAAAGACCTATACCAGCCTAAAGACAGTGAATGAACCTATAGATTTAGCAGCAATTGCTGTTCACCCACCAGATGTCCTAGACACCATTAAACAATGTGGAGAAAAGGGGATAAAGTCAGCCATTGTCATTTCTGCAGGCTTTAAAGAGGCATCTTCAGAAGGGGCAAGGCTTGAGCAAGAACTCAAAAAAATAGCAAAAGAGTGTGGTGTACGGGTTTTAGGTCCTAATTGTGTAGGTCTTATAGATACCAATTCTAAAGTAAATGCCTCTTTTGCCCTGGGCATGCCCGAGGAGGGCAATATTGCCTTTTTTTCCCAGTCAGGTGCCATGTGCATTGCTGTCTTAGATTGGGCATTGGGTCAAAGGATTGGTTTTTCAAAGTTTATTAGCCTGGGTAATATGATGGATATCTCGGAAATAGATATGCTCATAGCCTTAGGAGAAGATGAAAATACACGGGTCATTTTGGGATACTTGGAGGGGGTAAACGATGGACGCACATTTATGCAGCTGGCAGAAGAGGTCTCCAGGAAAAAACCTATAATTTTAATTAAGTCCGGTATTACCTCTGCTGGGGCAAAGGCAGTCTCTTCACATACAGGCTCTTTAGCAGGCAGTGAATCTGCATATCAGGCAGCCTTTAAACAAAGCGGGGTAATCAGGGCAAGGACTATAACAGAACTTTTTAATTATGCCATAGCCTTTGCCTCTCAACCTCTGCCTGAAGGCCCCAGGGTAGCAGTTCTAACAAATTCTGGTGGCCCAGGGATTGTGGCAGCAGATGCCTGTGAAGGTTCCTACCTCCAATTGGCAAGAATAAGCCCGCAAACAGCAGAAAAACTTCGTTCTTTTCTACCTCCAATGGCCTCTTTTTATAATCCCATTGATATTGTGGGGGATGCCCATGTAGAGAGGTATGAAAAGGCCTTGGACATCTTGATGGCTGACAAAGATGTAGATGCGGCTTTGGTTTTACTTACCCCAACGGCCACTATTGAAGTAAAAGAAACGGCAAAGACAGTAATAGAGCATGCAAAAAATAAGGAAAAACCAATTCTTTGCTCTTTTATGGGGGAAGTGCAAATAGAAAAAGGGATAAAATTATTAAAAAAACATGGGATTCCCAATTATCTTTGCCCCGAGGATGCTATAAGTGTTTTGGAAAAGATGTGGCAAAGAGAACACTGGCTTTCCTCTCCAAAAAAGGAATATCCTCAAATTGTGGCAGAACGTAGCAGGGTACGATATCTTTTAGAGATAGCTAAAAGAGAGGAACATTTCCATTTAACCGAAGATAAGGCCAAAGAAATACTTAAAGCCTATGGTTTTGTGCTACCAAAAACAAGGCTTGCGAGGACAAAAGAGGAGGCAGCAGCAGCAGCTAAGGCTATAGACCTTCCAGTGGCTATGAAGATTGTCTCACCAGATGTCTCACATAAAACCGATGTAGGGGGTGTAATCTTGGATTTAAAATCCATAAAAGAGGTGAAAGAGGCATTTACAGAGATTATGCTTTCTATGAAGAGCAAGGTGCCTAAAGCAGCTATATATGGTATATCTGTACAAGAAATGATTCAAGATGCAAAGGAAACAATTATCGGTTTTGCCCATGACCCCCAATTTGGACCAGTGCTTATGTTTGGTCTGGGAGGAATCTATGTGGAGATTTTAAAGGATGTTACATTTCGTGTAGTCCCCATTTCTAAACAGGAGGCTATGGAGATGATTAGAGAAGTAAAGGCCTATCCCCTTCTTAGGGGGGTAAGGGGGGAACCTGCAGCAGATATTAATGCCTTAATAAATGGCCTCCTTGGCTTAGCTCAACTAGCCTTGGATTTTCCAGAGATACTAGAAGCAGAGATTAACCCATTTTTGGTGAAATCTGATCAGAATGGTGCCGTGGCTGTGGATGCCAGGCTTACCATAAGGAGGGAATAGATGCACAACATTTATATTGGTTCTA
>CAZNJP010000263.1:0-2107 GCA_964573345.1 uncultured Syntrophobacter sp.
GCTTGCTAACTTTAGCAAAGGCAGATAATACATCCGCATCGAGAAGTATCATCTTGTAGGCCGCATTTCTCTAATAGCCTTGGTGCCTCTTTCAACTTCCCCTACCTCAACATCAACTATCCTCTCAATGCCTCTTAGGGATAGCTCTTCCTTAAAACTTTCTAGACCTATCCCTGCAAGTTCAAACCCCTTTTCTAAGGTTACTTTATCCATCTTAAAGAGGCGGACAATTACCTCAAGGCGAAGGCTTGGGTTTGCTAATAGCAAAACCTCCAAGGCATGAGAAAGAGCCTCTTTCTTTGAAGAATACCTTCCCACTTCCATCAAGGCTTCCACTTCATCATCGAATAGTTCTAAAACAATCATTTTACCTCTCATATTTCCAATCTCCCTTTTATTTATACAATCAAGACCCAAAAAAGCAAGGTGAGCTCTCATGAACTATAAGCCATCAGCTATGAGCTAAACTCTTTCACCTTTGAGCTTTCACCTTTCAGCCTTGAGCTTTTACCATCTACTACTAGTGATAGAAAGATATCAAGGGGTTTTTTGAGGAAGGGCTCTTTTATTATCATGGCTAGTTTTATGAACTTTGTAAAACGAATAAATGGGAACTGGATGGCTATGAATTATCAGCTATAAGTCATGGTACAACCTTTTCCAAAATATTAACAATCCTTTCTGCTGCCTTTCCATCCCCATAAGGATTTGATGCCTTGGACATTTTCTCATAAGCTTCTTTATCATTTAATAGATAAAAGGTTCCCTCAACAATTTTGTCTATATTCGTAACCACTAATCTTTCCACCCCTGTTTCAACCGCCTCAGGTCTTTCAGTTCTATCTCTCATAACTAAAACAGGTTTGCTGAGTTAGGTTCCTATTGGGGTATCAAGGAACTATTTGAAATCCCATTCCTACTTTAATGAAGTGCTCATCCTCAGTTAGGATTTTAGAAATATCAAGCTCTTTCATGACAACCATTGACGTAAAATCGGTAAAGGAGATTCTAGGCTTGTGTTGGAACTTTAACCGTAATCTCTTAGCTTGTTCAAAACGCTCGGGCGTGACTAATTCTGTATGGAGATAGCCTTTTTGGACAGCTTTGTCAAGCATTTCCAAGGATTCTTTTGCTTTGTAAAATGGTAAGCGCCTAAAGAGCAGAGTGAAAGTCTCATCCAGAATATAATCCGTTGTGTAAATTGTACCCCGCCCTTTTCGAAAATTACGGTAGAACTTATCTATTTCCTTATGCCGAGCTTCCTGCTTATCCCGAAGTGCAAGCCAGCCCCAGGTATCGATAAAGAGCTTCATCCTCCATATAACTCCTTATCGATATCCTTGGCTAAACTGCCATGTGATACACCACCGATGAAATTTAAGATGGGATCTTTTTCGGGATCTAGTACAGTTCCTATTTCCGAAGGTATCTTCTTTCCCTTAACCAATAGATAACCCACAAAATCTAGAACCTCTGCAAGGCGGTCTTCAGGAAGCTTTTCAAGTTCTGTAAGAAGTTTTTGTTTTAAAATATGTGTGGCATCCATAGACTCACCCCTTATGTATTTATTTAGCTATTTAATTTCCCTTCTTTGAAAGATTCACTTATCTTCCTTTTCAAACTAGTACCAATCTACCACCCAAAAGCCAAAAAGGCAAGGGAATCGCCTTGCCTCCTTTAATTTATCTGTTTAGCTTTTTGCCAAGCCCTGTTGAGTAGTGAAGCTTACTCCACGGGGCCAGCTGTGAGCCTTGAGCTTTCAGCCTTGAGCTTTTGCCATCTAATATTAGTGATAGGAAAATATCAAAGGGCCTTTTGAGAAAAGGTTCTTTTATTGCCAAGCTATGTCTTTTAGTCCACCTCATTGTCTCCCTGTTAGAATTCGAATCCCCTAAGTTTTAACAACAAATGCTACCTCTCTGAATTCTTTCTTTTTAAAGCTTTATTAGTTTCTTATCTCCAGTTAAAAACTTTACATTAAGAAACATAGTTAATGCTATAAAGAGAGTATCAGCTTCATCTATATCCTTGCAAATTCTATATGCCTTATTAAAAATTTCTCTTGGTATGAGCTTTTCAGGAATAAATTGAAATCCTTGAGAGGATA
>CAZNJP010000264.1:0-2100 GCA_964573345.1 uncultured Syntrophobacter sp.
ATTTAACGCTAATTTTGAACGATTTTTAGTTAAAAACTAGGGGGAAAATCTGTTACAAGAGTATGAAGGCAATTATACCTGAACCGAGCGAGCCCTTAAAGGAAACGGATTAAATTTATACCAGAGAGTACTCCTAGCTTCTAAAAGACAACCCTTACCTTTGGCAATGCTAAGGGTGTTTTAAGGCCGAACTGGCACGGAAGGCAATAGACTTACGCTCAGGGATCTGAATAATTTTCTTAGAAACAGGATGCCTCACCTGCTTGCCCTTTCTTAATACCGGTTTCCACTTACCAAAATGGACAATCTTTACTGCTTCTTCACGCCTTAAGGCATCTTTTATAATTTCAAAAGTAGTTTCTACAAATTCACCAATTAAGTTCTTTGGTAAGCCTACTTCATGATGAATGTATTCTATTAATTTCTTCTTATTCATTGCCTTAATTCTACATGAAAATTTTCTAATATGTGATTTACAATATAATTATGCATAGTATTAACCTCCTCATCCCTTAAGGTGCGGTCTTTTGCCCGATAGACAATACGGTAAGCCAGGCTCTTCTTATCTGGCTCAATAGGTGGCCCCTGATAGATGTCAAAGAGCCAGATGTTCTCTATGTATTCTAATTGCATATCTTTTACTAAATCTAAAACGGCCTTGGCAGAAAATACCTTCGGGACAATAATGGAGATATCCCTTTCTGTAGCAGGAAATTTTGGTAAAGGTATAAATTTTGTCTCTGATGAAAATTTCATTAAGGCATTTAAGTCTATCTCAAATATAAATGCAGAGGTCTTTAAGTCCAAAGCATCTTTTACATCAGGATGAATCTCTCCTAGATAACCCAATATCTCTTTATCCTTAATTAAGTAAACTGAGGCATTCTTTTTTAAATAAGGTATTTCCTTTTGGAGGACAAATTCCGTTTCTCCTATATTCAATTGAGTCAAGAGTTCTTCTATTTCCCCTTTTGAGTCATAGAAGTCAACTGGCTCTGGGCCAAAATGGCATGAAGGTAAAAACCGCTCTCCTGCAGAAATTCCAGCTATCTTACAGACCTCTTTAGGCAATAGCTTTCCTTCAGTTGGAAGGAATACCTTCCCAGTCTCAAATAGCCGCAGATTAAAAACACCCTGCCTTTGGTTGTAACTAAGTGTTTCTAAAAGACCAGGTATAAGAAAAGTGCGCATAAGGGATTTTTCTTCAGTTAGAGGATTGAATAATGCCACTGCCTGTCTTAAAGGATGCTCTTTTGATAGACGCAAACGGTCTAGACTGGATGGGTCCATAAAGGCATAATTGATAACCTCGCAAAATCCTAGCCCCCTTAGAATCTCTTTTACTTTCTCACGAAATTCAATCTCTGGTGATAAAGGGAGGCCCTGAAGGGAGACCATGGGTAGATCAAATGGTATTTTTTCATATCCATGCAAGCGGGCAATTTCCTCTATTAGGTCAACTTCAGTATTTAAGTCATGACGATAAATGGGTGGGATGACTTTAAAGATATTATCCCTTGACTCTTCTATCTCTATACCTAAGGCACTTAAGTATGAATGGATAGTTTGCTTTTCCAAATTTATCCCCAAAATTTGGCTCACCTTCTCAGTGCGTAAATAGATTGAAACTCCTTTTCTGGGTGTGGGATAATTATCTATTACGCCAGGTGAGACCTTCCCATCTGCCAAAACTTGCATGAGATAAGCTGAATGGTGGGCCGCTTTAATTATCCCCTCTGGGTCTACTTCCCTTTCAAATCGGAAGGATGACTCAGTAGTTATGTTAAGTCTCTTTGCTGTCCTCCTTATGGTAATGGGATTAAAATAGGCGCTTTCTAACAGGATATTTTCTGTAGTAGATGTAATCTGTGAATCGATACCCCCCATGATTCCTGCTAGGGCCACTGGGGCTTGCCCATCACAAATCAACAGGTCACCCTTATTTAAGACCCTTTCTATGCCATCTAATGTAGCTATGGTCTCATTTTTCTCAGAAAGGCGAACAATAATATGCCTTTCTGCTATACGTGCCAGGTCAAAGGCATGTAAGGGCTGTCCATATTCAAGCATTACATAATTTGTAATGTCTACAATATTATT
>CAZNJP010000265.1:0-2082 GCA_964573345.1 uncultured Syntrophobacter sp.
TTTGTAACCTAAGTAAACTATATAGTATTCTAATACAAGATTCCTCAGTAGGAAAGGTCTCCATCACCTTTACCCTTCTTTTTACCTCTTTAAAGCCCCCAATGTAAACATCTCTACAACTATTTTGGCTATTTTTTCTTAAATGCCTTAAAGCGGTCAATTACCTTAGGGACAAAGCCACCTTTTCTACCCCTAGGGATATTTACATCCTCTATAGGCTCAAATGGGGTTAACATGGTCTTATGTGGGCTACCATTCCTATAGTCTTTTCTTTTTTAGTGCGCTCATAGGGCCTTGCACCTATGTATCTTAAAAATCCATCTTTGGCGTATATCTACTTCTGCCTTTAGATCCTCTACTGTCTGTGCTAAACTTTCTGAGGCTTTCATAGCTTATTCTGCTCCTTTCTTTAGTTTTTGCTGGTTACTAGGGGAATAATCCCTAATACTTTAATTGCAACCAAATTTACACCCAGCTTGGAACAGTGCTAGGGATTATGTCCTATACGGTTTTCTCACACATAGGTAAAGTACCAAACCAATCAAACATAAAAGGAAAGTAGTCCACCACCACGCTACTTTTGACATTCCTCTCTTACCCGCGTCATCAGCAATGACAAAAGCAATAATAGCCCAAACTATGAACCAGAAAATTCCACTAATAAGTGCAATGATCTCCATAATATCCGTAATATCAAGATCCGGAGATGACCTCCAAGCCGTAATATCAAGATCCGGAGATGACCTCCCAGAAATCTTTTCTAGAAGAGAGGTATCATAACCCTCTTCTGTGGATGCACTTTCATACTGATACCCTGTAGATATTCCAATTTCTTCATTTGTCGAAGTATATTTGCTTACCTCCTCGTTTCTTACATTTGTTTCATCAATTTCGTCCTTCTGTGTTTCAATCTTTGCTACACTGTTTGCTGGAATACATACAGTGCCTCCGTATTTCTCGAAGCATATTTGTTTACCTTTTTCCCAACAACCGTATGCTTCCAATTTATTACCATTCTTAAGATAAAGGATTACTTTTGTGTAAGCTTCATAAGGAAAAAATAACAGGAATAAGAACAATAAAATAAACAGTTTTCCAAGTTTGGCTATCTTGCCATCAAGGTACTGTCCACTTATTTGTGTAAACTTAGAAATTAGCAATGGGCTTACCCTCCCAAAATCTCATTTTGTAATTTAACCAAGCTAAATAGTATTCTGATACATGACTCTTCAGTGGGAAGGGTGTCCATTACCTTTGCCCTTCTTTTTACCTCTTTAAAGCCTCGCTCTATGATATTTGTAGTTCTAACATACTCCCGATTGCTAGTCTCGGCAATTTGGATGTGCTTGTTCGGCTCAAGACTTATGTTAAATACTACATCCTTTAGCCAGTTTCTGTTTTCTTTGAGCTAATCTAGTGTCCTTTTTTATGTCCCCTTCTACAGACACCTCTGGCCCCAAATCCAAATTGTCAATTCTCAAATCGGTGATTGCCCAAAAATCCCTCAAGTGTGGTAAAATAAGGCAATTTTTAAAAAAGACATATTCACTTAAAAGCTGAAAACAATGATAAAACAAAAAAGATCTAAAATAAAGCAAGCCACTTTGCCATTTGTTTTAGAGAGTACTCACGAAGTTATCCCTGCCCGTCGGCAGGCGGGGTTCCCAGATCAGGTTTTTACCTTTCTCTTCTAATTTTCCCTTCATTTCCTTGTGAAAATACCCTTATCCAAAAATCAATCGCGGATTTTGGGTATATCTTGACATGGAAACAAATGTATGCTATACATATGATGCATGAGGGGGTTAACAGATCATCAAAGGGATATTTTGAGATTTATCATCAAATTCCAAAAAGAACACGGTTTTTCCCCATCAATCCGTGATATTGCAGAAAACTTTGGCTTAAGATCACCAAGGACAGTAAGGGACTACCTCTCTTCCCTTGAGAGGAAAGGATATATAAGGGTCCATCCAAAAAAGAGCAGGGCAATAGAGGTAATAAAGGACCCATTCTCTGGCATCCCCATCCTTGGAGACATTGCAGCAGGTGACCCAATTGCTGCAATTGAGAAAATGGAGG
>CAZNJP010000266.1:0-2075 GCA_964573345.1 uncultured Syntrophobacter sp.
GGAATCGAACCCACCAACGACACCACTGCGTACCGTTCACTGGATTTGAAGTCCAGGGAGCACACCAGTACTCATCCGCTTCCATCTAAATTATATAAATGATATTGTGATCTAAGGCAATAGAACATGAAGATTATCTTGGCTAAAAAAGCAGGATTTTGCATGGGAGTGAGGAGGGCAATAGATTTGGTATTTAAAATACCCAAGACTCATAAAGGCAAAAAAATCTATACATTGGGCCCTATCATTCATAATCCCCAGGTCTTAGAGCTGTTAGAAGCACAAGGAGTAAAGCTAGTCTCTAAACCAGAGGAGGTTCCAGAGAACAGTGTAGTGGTTATTAGGGCCCATGGAGTTTCCCCCCAGGTAAAGCAGGGGCTGATGCAGTCTGGTGTAACAATAATAGATGCCACATGTCCTAGAGTAAAAAAGGTTCAGCAAATCATTAAAGCATTCTGGCAAAAGGGCTATTCAGTCATTATTGTTGGAGAAAAAGACCATCCTGAGGTAAAGGGACTTATGGGTTTTGCCCAAAATCAAGTTTGGGTGGTGGATAAAGTTAAAGATTTATATAAATTGCCTCCTTTTTTAAAGCCTTTGGTGGTAGCTCAGACTACTCAAAATGAAAGGCTCTTTCAAGAAATAGCAAGTGCTATCAGAAAGCGATATCCAGAGGCAAAGATATTTAATACAATTTGCCACTCTACACAGGAGCGACAACAAGAGGTAAGGCAAATAGCCAGAAAAGTAGAGACATTTGTAATAGTGGGAGGTAAATTTAGTGGTAACACAAAGCGGCTTGCTCAAATTGCAAGTGATTCTGGAGTAAAGGCCTACCATATTGAGACAGAGGATGAATTAGCCTCAGATGAGATAAAGAGATTTAAAACTATTGGGGTAACCGCAGGGGCCTCTACTCCCCATTGGCTTATTCGGCGAGTAATATTCAGGTTAGAAGAGATATTGTCTACCATCACGCCTTTGTCATTTCCTTACAGAATATTAAAATTGATATTACTCAGTAATTTTTGGGCAGCTTTAGGAGGAGCTGGCTTGGCCATTATGGGCACTACTTTGCTTCACTTGAAAATGACCCTATCACCAGCAGTTGCCTTGGCCTATCTCTGGGCCATGCATTTGCTAAATCACTTTACTGACTTACAAGCTACTAGGCTTACAGAACCAGCTAGGGTAAGATTTTATAAAAAATATCTTTATTTTTTTATTATAGCAGGTGTAATAAGCCTCATTTTTTCTTTGGCCTTGGTTTTTAACAATTTATGGGCATTTTTATTTATGATTTTCATGGTTGTTTCAGGATTAATTTATAATTTAAGGTTCCCTTTACTGGGACATAGATTAAGGGATGTTCCTGGCTCAAAGACCATTATGGTTCCTATAGCCTGGGGGTTTTTAGTAACTGTTTTACCTCTAATGTTAAATCATGCATTTTTGTTCCCCAAATCTTTATTTGTGTTTTTCTATCTAACGTCTATGGCCTTTATCCGGACTATGACCCTTGATCTTTTAGACCTTCAAGGAGACCAGATGGTGGGAAGGGCAACACTTCCCATCGTATTAGGAGAAAGATTAACTATTAAAATACTTTATTTTACTACTATAGGGATAATCCTTGTGACTTCCTTATGTACTTTATTAAATATATTTCCTATAATAAGCTTAAGTTATGGTATAGTTTTGACTATCTTCCTTTACTATCTTTGGAAAATAGAAAAAAAGAATATAACACTGGGTATTTTATCAGAGGCCGCCCTTGATGGACAGCTTATAGCTATGGGTGTTATTAGTCTTTTAGGAAGAATTATATGAAGGTGCTCCCATTTAAAAGAAAAAATGTTGAAAATAAAGAATGGGTAGAAATCTTCTTTACCCCTTTAGAATATGAGGCTTATATTATTTGTGGTCTACTTAAATCCCGGGGGGTTCCTTGCCATCTCCAACGTTTAAAACATTTGCCTCATCCTGTGGCTTCAGGGCAATTAGGCGGGTTCCATATTTTAGTACCCAATGTCTGGGAAAAGGTAGCAAAGGGCATCATAAAAAATGCTGGTTAG
>CAZNJP010000267.1:0-2061 GCA_964573345.1 uncultured Syntrophobacter sp.
AGGCAATTTTATCAATGATATGGGTTGCAATAGGCCTTGAAATTGTTGGTAAAAAGATCATAGAAAACCATTTTCCACTTCGTAGGTGGAAGAATCAATAATGACTACCTCTGATCCTATAGCTATTAATGTATCTATCCCCCTTAATGAGGCGCTTGATAACTCTGAGCTTTCCTTTACTACAGGTGGAGATGCCTCATGGTTTGGCCAAAATTTTGTCTATAAAATAGATGGAGATGCAGCACAGAGTGGAGATATTGCAGATTCTCAGGAGACATATTTGGAGACGGCCATTATTGGTCCTGGTACAATTTCGTTTTGGTGGAAGGTAAGCTCTGAGGAAAACTATGATTTTCTTGAATTCTACATTGATGGCGAGCTTAAAGAGAGAATTTCAGGGGAAAGGGATTGGGAACAAAAAAGCTATGAGGTAAATTCTGGCAGTCACATACTTAGATGGCAATACTTGAAGGATCATTCTATAAGTGAGGGAGATGATTGTGGTTGGGTAGATTGTGTTGAATTTACTACTGTATCACTGCTGCATAAATATACACCCATCCTTAGGTTCAATCAGGGAGAAAGATATTTTCCTACAAAGGTTGAAGATATGACTACAAAGGAAAATGAGCCCGATCATTCCGACATATGGGAGTATAGACCTTTTTGGCTAGACACGAATCTGACAGAGGAAAAAGAAATAGATACTCCTGATGAACTTAAAGAGCACCTAAAAGATCACCCTAATTCCACAGTTTATTTTGACTTGGATGACGATTATTGGAAACATTGGACACCAACTGAGTATGTAGTTTACGGAAGAGAATACCATCCCACTGACCCACCTTATAATGATAGAATCTATCTTCAGTACTGGTTCTTTTATGTCTATAACCCTTGGAAGACTGAGCACGAAGGAGATTGGGAAATGATTACCGTTGAGCTGGATAAAGATGGAAACCCTTTAAGGCTAGGGTATTCACAACACCATGGGCGTGAAGTGGAGCCTTGGGAAGTAAGAATGGTAAAAACCTGGTCAGAGCTCATTGAAATGGGGGCAATAGAGGAAAACCATCCTGTAGTATATGTGGCAGAAGGCTCTCATGCCAGCTATCCTAATCCAGGGAGGACATGGCAAACAATCGATTGGGATGAACATTATGGAAATGGTGAGGAACTGAGGCCTTCTGACTACCAACTATCAAATATGGAAGAGGGAGAACATTGGGAATGGATAAATATAGAGCAACTACGATGGGGAAAATACTATTTTCCAATGCCCTTGGAGCCCAAAACTGTGAAATTAATTCGAATCAATGGTCCTAAATCTCCTGTTGCTCAAGGAGATAAATGGGAAAGACCTGGTGCTTGGATGGATGGTATTGATATAAAAATAAATAACAAAGACAACCTCACTGTTTCCCCAGGAACCCCTGTCGTTGTTACCATAAGTCTTGATCCGGGAGAGTCTAATGCAGAAGCTGACTGGTGGGTGTGGGCGGAAACTCCTTTTGGACTTTATTGCTTTAATATTAGCAAAGGGTGGTTTCGTATATCTGATATTTCAGAGATAATCCCTGCATATCAAGGAAAGCTTGTGGCCATTATAGGAGTTCGTATATTATGGCAAGTGCTTCCTGGGGGAACTTACACCTTCCACTTTGCCATAGACCTTAATCCAGATGGAAACTTAGGTATAAATAGATATGAAGATGTGGCCCAACTAACAGTAGTGGAATAATAAAAAATAGGAGAATATCTTACGTTATGATTGACAATTGTATGATAATTTTGTATAAAGCAGCATACCATACTTGAAAAATTTAAAAAAGGGAAAGAAAAATGGATATAAATATAGTCAGGACAGCACTTCAGAGATGATTTCCCTGAACTAAAATCTTGCCTTTCTTTTTATTTTCTGTTATAAGCTCAGTGTGGCACGTATCCTAATTACAGGGGGGGCTGGTTTTATCGGGAGCCACCTCTGCGACTATCTAATAAAAAAAGGAAATGATGTAATCTGTGTAGATAACCTCTTTTCAGGGAGCAAAGACAATATAC
>CAZNJP010000268.1:0-2030 GCA_964573345.1 uncultured Syntrophobacter sp.
AGTGACAACGCCCTCTTTATCCATACTCCTTACCCCAATACGCATTTAAACATAAGTTTTATGGATAGTCAAGAATTGGAGCCAGGTAAGGAAATTTTTTCCACCTACGAAGTGGAAAATGGTTTTCTATGATCTTTTTACCAACAATGTCAAGGCCTGCCTTTTTCATAGATTAAATCAAATGGTAGGAATACAGCAAAGTAGTTTTAATGTAGCTTCAAATAATAAGGCTTAGGAATGTAAGAGCAAATGGCCTTGAAATTGTAAAAGGCAATGTATATATAAAAGAGGGGGATTAGATTATATGAACGCAATACAAATATTGAATTATAAAAACCTCATAAAAAAGATTGCCATAAGTGATTTTAAATTAAGGTATAGAAATACGGTACTAGGTTTTTTCTGGTCTTTATTAGAGCCATTGCTTATGTTATTGGTGCTATACATTGTATTTACTAGGCTTATGAGGATGGAAACAGAAAATTATGCCCTATTTTTGTTGATGGGCATTGTTTCATGGAATTTTTTGGCAAAAGGGACTCAAATGAGCCTCTACTGTATCCTTAATAAACCAGGGTTTGTGAAGCATGTCTATCTCCCAAAGGAGATACTGGTAATAAGTTCCTGTTTGACTGCACTTATGATGGCTGTACTTGAGTTTTTGGTCTTTGGTATCTTCATGCTCTTTTTTGGTGTCAGACCAGGACTGACTGCTATCTATTTTCCTCTTATACTTTCGTTGGAATTTATACTTATACTAGGGTTATCATTCGGGCTTTCTACACTAAATGTCTACTATAGGGATGTTCAATATATATGGGGGGTGATACTTCAGATAGGTTTTTTGCAACACCAATCATCTACCCAATGTCAATCCTTCCAAAAAGGACAGCATCTTTAATCATGCTAAACCCAATGACAAGAATAATTGAGATGTTTAGGGGCTCGCTCATATACAACAGACCACCTACTATGGCAGATCTATCATATGCCTTTATTTCTTCAATAATCATACTTTTTTTAGGATACCTTCTCTTTCTCAAACTTGAGCCAAGGCTTGCAGAGGAAATGTAATATGAATGTAATAGAGGTTGAGCATGTCTGGAAGATATTCCGCATCCCCCGTGAGAAGAAAAATACCATTTTTGAAACACTTTTAGGACTATTTGATAATAAAAAGAAGGGGTATCAGGAGTTTGTTGCCCTTAAGGATATAAACTTTAGTGTCAGAAAGGGGGAGTGGATTGGCATTATTGGGCCAAATGGTAGTGGAAAAAGTACACTGCTTATTTTAATGAGTAAAGAGGAAAATGGAACTACAGCACATTCCTCTATCTTAATTCTTTCTCTTAAACCTTGACATAATTTTTAATCAATCTCTTGTACCATTCAGATTCTTTTTTTGTCACTAAGTGTAGTTCAAATGGATGGAAATATCCCAGCATCTTGTTAATTTTAGAAAGTATTTTCGCCCTTTCATCCAGCCTATTGGGAATATCATCCGAAATAATCAAAATGTCTATATCCGAAGCCATGGTATGTTTACCTTCAATAACAGAGCCAAAAATTATTACTTCTACATCTTTTAAATTGACCGTGTTCTTAATTAAGGTAGCAAAATATTTATAATTCTGGAAATATTTCTTTCTTTCTTTAGAGATTTTAATTACGGAGGTTAGATAATTAATCACTTAGTAGCTCCTTTATCTTTTTAGCAAAATTAAAAAGATTTTCTACTTCCTCTTTGTAAAATTCCCTATCATAGTATCTTGATGTTATATAGATGTCCGCCATTTTTGTCAGAGATTCCATTTCATTTTTTATAAATTCTTCAACTTCCTTTTCTTTAAAAACACTTGAGAGCTCCTTTAAAAGAACAACTAAATTATGAGTCCTGGGGAACTCACCGGTTAATTTAAGTAGTTTAGTTTTTACATATAATTGAACTGCTTGCTCTATATTAAATGCAGCTAAGTCATATCTTTTGTTTTGGAAGTTATACCAGGCTGTGTCTAAAAACGCATCAGCCC
>CAZNJP010000269.1:0-2018 GCA_964573345.1 uncultured Syntrophobacter sp.
AATTTATAAATGCCCACCTTTTAAGATTCTGTAAGCAGGAAAAGATAACATTTACTAGAACAAGGCCATATAGGAAAAATGACAACTGCTTTGTAGAACAGAAAAATTATTCAGTGATAAGAAAGAATGTTGGCTATTATAGATATGGGACAAAGAAGGAGCTAGAGATGCTAAATGAATTGTATAAAGTCCTAAGGCTTTATACAAACTTTTTCCAGCCAGTTATGAAGTTGATTAAAAAAACCAGGGTAGGCAGTAAGGTGATAAAAAGGTATGATAAAGCAAAGACCCCATACCAAAGGGTGTTCGATTCTCCTTATGTGCCTGAGGAAGATAAAGAAAAGCTTAGGGCTGAATATGATCAACTAAATCCAGCAGAATTAAAAAGAGAGCTTACCAAGCTTAAAGATAGACTAATGAGGGAAGCAAGTGCAAAACATCTTGGTATAGAATTTAAATGAGGCAATGAATAATATTTTATATAGATATTTAAGTGAGGCAACAGGGTGCGGTGGTAGTTAGATTCAGTGGGGAGGATAAATAGGGACGTTGGTAGTTTTGTTAGGTAGAGTAGGATTAGGGACGTTCATGCTTTTATGCTTTATTTAGGATATTCTGTCTTAGGCTGCTTTTTTCTGATATAAGCTCACGTCCTTTTTCTACTGACCTGCTTATGTTAGGTTGTCCAACTCTTAAATTTCTGGCGACCTCCGTTGTGCTATACCCTATCTCCCTCACTGCTAAGAAGGATATGATAGACCTAGCCTGGCTAACAATTCTTTTCCTACTTGAGGAATAGATTTCATCTTCTGCTAATTTCAGTTCCTGAGATACCTTGCTAATTAACTCTTTTAATTCTATTTTATTCCTACTTCGCCTCTCAGCCAGAGCTTCAGATTCTTTTAACACTCTATTTACAAAATCCCTACTACCCAAAATCCTTTCATCTGATCCAGTAAGAGCAGAAGGCATGGGGCATAGAGTATATCACGTTAGCGATTTTTGAAAGCTTGATATTTGACGACAAAGGCTGTCAAGTTGGTCTAAGGAGGCATTTAACCTCTCCTCCGTCAAAAGCCCTCTTTTGTGCAAAATAATCAGTATATTTGCATTTTCAAAAGTTGAACGTCGAGCTATCAAGGCAGAGGGCATGGGGCAAAGAGTATTCCAATCCTAAACCTACCTTAATTCTATGCTCTATGCTGTTGTAGGGTGTAAGGTTCCAGGGGCCCGCCCGGCACCTGCCCGCAACGCTCTCGCTTGCGAGGCGGGCGGGTCGCAAGGCTTCAGCCGAGGCGGACGGGCATCTAATCTGGCTGACCGAGGCATATATCTTGTTAAATTAAATAGCTAACTAATCAAGAATGGATGACTATACTGCTACCTCAATAGATACAGCTTTAGTAGAAGGCTCAGGAATATCTAGTTTTTCTTTCTTTAATCCTTCAATATGAAACTCTATAGCCTCTTTTATCCTCTTAATCGTTTCCTCTTTGGTGAAACCAGTAGCAATGCAACCGGGTAGGTCAGGACAATAAGCTGAGTAGTTATTTTCTGCTTTTTCAATAATAATGGTATATTCATGCATTTTTTCTTACCTCCTTTAATCCTGCTTGCTTTAAAACACTGTTCAAAGTCCCCTTGGCAACATCATCACCTGGGTGACCTGAAATAGTAACCAAACCTTTCTTAAAGGAATGTTCATACTGTCTATGATCTCCTTTAACTCTTACTAAATACCATCCATCCTTTTCTATAAGCTTTATCACTTCCCTTACTTTCACTATAGGGATCTATGTCTGTTTAGATGAAATCAAGGACGGTTCACATCTTAGGTCTTCTGCCCGCCTTTTTAATTTCAAATCTGGACGAATTGTCACTTAGATTTAAAACATGGCTCCGCCATTTGAAATCAGGAAAATCCTGCAAAAATGTTTATCACTGCTAATTTTGCATATTTACCATAACGGTAAATTGGAGTCAACTGGTTTATTTGGTTTATTTAGTTGATTTGGTTA
>CAZNJP010000270.1:0-1955 GCA_964573345.1 uncultured Syntrophobacter sp.
GAGTGCCCTAACAGGTCCTGGACTATGGTTACAGGTACACCAGCCCGTAATAATTCAATCGCCCGGGTGTGCCTTAGTATATGAGGATGGGCAAGGTCTCTTGGTATGTTGGCTTCTTTGGCCCTTTTATAAAAACAGTTTCTAAAATTGCTCTGTTGTAGTTTAAATATCCTCCCCCTCTGTTGCGGAAATTGGGCTATGTAAGTGGCAATCTCGGCTATAACATTTGCTGGCACAGGAACAATACGTGTATGACTTTTCTTTTGGGGACTGTGGCGCTTTAAGGTAACCAGCCTGATTTCTGCCTGCCTGAAATCTATGTCGGTTTCATCATCTATGAGCAGTACTTCCCCAATCCTGGCACCGGTAAAGCGTAGCACAAGAAAAGTGAGCCAGTATCTACCCCATATCCTTCTCTTTGCCTCAGTAGGGGCACTGTCATACCAGTGCTGAAAGGCAAAAAGCAGGGCATTTACCTGACTTTCCACAAGATACTGGATTGAGCCTTTAGCCAGCGGCAGTGAACTGAAGGGGGCTATGTTCGTCATTGTTTTTTTATACGTTTACTTTAAAAATAATAGGCTAATTTTATGGGGAAAAATCCAAAAATCAATGCCTAAAACAGGAAAATTATGTCACTTTTAGGGTCTTTTTATACGGAAATTTATATTTTCGTATAAAATTTGTCCCTGGTTTTAAAGCCCATATTTTTGTTCGTTGAAGGTTTTCTAAAGTATTTCTACAATTATCCCCTCAACATGAAAATAAAGATACATTTTTTCAAAAACTGGCCCATTGCAGGTAGCCAGGTAACCCCCAGAGGGCAGAGAGTCTAGTCCGTTAATGTACCAAAACAGGACACCCAGACATAAAGGCCAAATGAAGGTTTGTCTCCAGAGGATAGAATACAAACTGGTGAGGGATAGAGCCATAAATAAAAATTCAAAACGGATCTCAAACTCAAGGGATATCTATAGACTCTTCAAAGACCTTGAGGATCTAGAGAGGGAGGAATTTTTGGGAATTTACCTTAACTCAGATAACTATATTATTTGCGTTGATACTATTGCAGTGGGGGCAGTAAATTCTGCCCAGGTGACCATAAGGCAGGTGATTAAGACGGCGCTGTTTACTAATGCCATTGGCCTAATTACAATCCATAACCATCCATCCGGAAACCCCAGTCCATCTAAGTCAGATGATGAGTTAACAATGCAGATTAAGGAGGCATGCAGGCTATTTGAGATAAAGTATTTAGATCACATAATCATTGGATATAGGAGGTACTTCAGCTATGCGGATATGGGTAAAATATTATAAGAGCACACTGAGGTTGCTGGACAAAAAGAAATATTAGAGGTATCTACAAATAGTGTTGCCGATTGAGCAACTGAGCGATAGGCGCTGCGTTGTATTGAGGGCAACTCAGCGCCAGGCGCTTAGTTGCACCAGGAGCAACGGGCCATTTTGTCCTCAAATCAAAGGCTAGGTAGGTTACACACAGAATAGGCGGCCTTAAGTATAATAGCACTCTCTGACAAGGCCTCAATGGATATTTTTAATCTCTCTAATAACTGATTGCAGATCGCCTTATTTTCAGTGTTTTTTGCCTCTTCTATAATCCTTAGGGCTAGTCTTTTGACAATTATTTGGACAAGGCTAACAATTTGAAGATCTGTTTTTGGGTCTATCATGTTTTTTCCAATGACATTAATGGCGGTTTTCATCTCATCTAATAGGTCATCATATTCCCTTATGTTTAAAAACTTAGCCCTGTAGACCTTCTTTAACCTATTTTGGAGTAATGGCCAAATCTCCTTGTTTAATGATTGAGCATCTTCTTTTACCTTAGACCTTTGATCTTCAAACCATTTATGATCAACCTCTCTATCAAATAATTTAGAGATTTCCCCTTTATCCCCTGACATTAGTTGAGCCGCCTCATCTATTGCCAT
>CAZNJP010000271.1:0-1929 GCA_964573345.1 uncultured Syntrophobacter sp.
GAGGAAAAGGCATTGGCTAAGGAGATAGATGCCTTTACCAAGACCTATGACCTTCTGCTATGAGCGATACCCCAACTAGAAAAATTTCCCGAAGCCAAAATCTTAATTCTTAAATGACACAGTGCAGATGTAGCTTGACAGGCTCAATACCTTATGATAAGCAGTTATAGAAATCCCAAGAAAAAAGGTTCTCATGCAAAAATTAGGACGTTATTCTGTTTACTTTGTGCTCTTTAGTTTTACTGTGACCATGATGTTCATGGGCTGTGCTGCCAAACAGGTCAAGCCCTCAGGCTTTCTTGGAGATTATTCGGCTTTGAGGCCGGACCCTGAAGACCCAAAAGTGTTGTATTATGAGAAACCAAACGTTGAGTGGAAGAACTACACCAAGCTACTGTTTGATCCTATTATGGTATACTACCTTCCAGAGGCAAAGAACCGCGCTATTCCACCTGATGAGCTTAAAAAGTTAACAGACTATTTTCGTGATGCAGCCATTGAGGCGGTTAAAGATGCTTATCCTGTAGTGGATGAACCAGGACCTGGGATCCTCCGGATCCGGGCAGCCATCACCGACGTTATTCCTGCCAGTCAATTTGCAAACATTGCCATGATAGCTGCTGTGGGGATACCCGTGGATATGGGTGGAGCATCTATGGAAGTAGAATTTCTTGATTCGGTATCCAATGAACGTTTGGCAGCTATGGTTGATCGGAAGAAAGGGTCTTACCTCGATATTGCGGATGTATTTGGACTCAAAGCGTTTACTAAATGGGGCTATGCAAAGGCTGCCTTTAAAGAGTGGGCCAAGGAGTTGCGGGAGGCCCTAGATGAAGTACATAGAAAATAAGAGAGGAAAAAGGGGTCAGAGTATTAGATTCGCTGAAAAGGGCTATACAGAAGGAAATGATGTGTATGTCGCTTTTGGGCAGACTTTATAAATAATTAGCCTAACCAAACGCTAGGGCTGACAGAACCTCTGCCTAATGCCTGCAGCACTGGGCGGAGAACCTGCAGCTCAGTTCGGCGTTAGGTTCCTGGCATAGAGGAGATTTCTTATGAGCAGCAAAGAGATTTTGAAAAAAGCATTGAAGCTAAAGCCTCACGAAAAGTTTGCCATTATTGAAGGTCTATTAAAAAGTCTGGATGAACCTGACAAAGAAATTGATGAAATATGGGTTGTTGAAGCAGAAAAAAGATTAAAAGCATATAGAGAGGGTAAATTAAAAGGAATTCCTATGGAAGAAGTATTTAGTGAAAAAGAGTAATGAAAGTTGTATTCACGGAGCTGGCAAGACATGAGCTTTCAGAAGCTATAGCTTATTATGAGCTCGAATATGAGGGTTTGGGAAAGAGATTCGAGGAAGAAGTCAAGTTATCCATCGAAAGAATCGTTAAGTTTCCAATGACGTGGTCAATAGAACGTGGGGATGTACGCAAATATTTGATGCACAAGTTTCCGTACAAATTGCTCTATTCCATAGAAAAAGACCATATTCTGATTATTGCCGTTGCTCATTTTCATAGAAAACCAGATTACTGGGTAGATAAGCTCTGATGAAAACCTAACTTTTCATTGCAGCGGATTGTTTCCCATTTCGCTCCATAGGAAGAAGAGGCTTAAAATAGTAAGTTGGAGTTTCAGATGCAGAATGTCCACATCGCTTAACAATTCAAAAATGTCAAGGAGAAAAAATGGAAGATTTTTCTTTATTTGACTGTACACACTGTTGTCATATCCCAGCTAAATAAAAATAGTCTGTTTTTCGTTGCTATGACCTAAGAGGCAACAAAACTTTGGCTGCTATGAGCCCAAGTTTTCCTGATATACTCAGTAAGGCTTTTGTTTGATTTGTTTTCTCATTTGTTCTCCCTTTAAAACTCAAAGTAAAGTTGCATGCAGAAATAGTCAGCATCGCTGCTCTGGCC
>CAZNJP010000272.1:0-1919 GCA_964573345.1 uncultured Syntrophobacter sp.
TTTTCATTTTTTCATAATTTTTTCTTAGACACTTTACAGTTTCCAAATTTCTGTTCCTAAACACAAACTATAATTAGAATAAGGATGGGGATAGAATGTGGGTTTGCAACTCTCAATATGAAAACGAGGATATACTTATGGTTTTTTAAAGGTTGGCTGCATTAAGGAATTTTTCCACAGGTTTCTGGGTCGATTTGTATCCTTGTCTGCCTTGTACTATCTTTAAAAATCTCTCCACCAGTTTGGGGTCAAATTGGGTACCTGCCCCTTTTTTAATTTCTTTTATAGCTTTCTCTTTTGACCTGACCCTATTATAAGGGCGATTACTTTGTATTGTATTATAGGCATCTATAATGGAAACTATTCTGGCTAAGATAGGAATCTTTTCCCCTTTTAGTCCCCTGGGGTATCCCTTTCCGTTCCACCACTCATGGTGGGATAATATATCTTCAGCAATAGGGGCCAATTCTGGGATATTCTTTGCTATACGGTATCCTATCTCACAGTGCCTTTTCATGGTTTCCCATTCTCCAGAAGATAGTTTATCTGGTTTGTATAGAATTGCATCGGGTATGCCAACTTTACCTATATCGTGTAAAAGGGCTAGTAATTTCAAGTCCTTTAATCTGTGATCTGTGATACCTATATCCATGCCAAGAGAGACAGCAAGACTTTGCAATTCTTCACCATATTTTTTTGTATGGGGGTCACGTTCAGCCAACATAATCATAAGGTAATCGATTATGCGATTTTGCACAGTTGTGCTCTTAATTGACTTATTTTTATACATATGGTCATCTGCTACCTTTAAAGCCTCTTGCATATCTCTATATTGCCCATATTGTATAGTATATCCCATGGAAACACTTAGCTTTAACGAGGATTCCTGCTTACTATCTTCACAGGCATCTGCAATCCGTTTACAGAAAGATTGGGCAGTTTTTTCATCAACATTTGGTAAAATAACAGCGAATTCGTCTCCCCCTATACGGGCCACGGCATCCTCCTTGCGGAATACAGAAGAGAGGACGTTTGCCAGATGCTTTAAGAGCTCGTCTCCTTTAGCATGGCCAAAGGTGTCATTAACAAACTTTAAATTATCAATATCTGCCATAATAATACCTACGGGATATTTTCGGATAGTACTTAACCTTTCCATTTCCTCTTCAAAATAAGCACGATTATATAAACCTGTTAAAGAATCGTGGAAACTTAAATACTTAATCCTCGCTTCTGCCTGCTTGCGCTTGGTTTCTGATTTTTTTAATTCAGTAATCCGCCTTTGCATTTCTATCAATTCATTTATGAGTTGATTTTTTGTTAATTTACTGAAATTTACTTCCATAGCATTCTCTAATTTCTCCCTTGCCTATTTCTCTTAGCTAAGCCCTCTTTGGCCTTTTGCAATTCTATCAGTTAGTGTTGCAAGATAGTTCCTACTTGTATTTAGCTCCCTGTCTATGTTTTGAACGCTTATTGCCAATAACACGATCGAGCATATCTTTTACCTCGGGTTTAAAGCAAAACCTTACTGCTGCTCCATGAAACCTTCTCTCAACCATATCCGCTGGAATTACCCCCTTTTTTATCCACTTATACACAGCCTCTTTTGTAACATTATATCTCTTGCTAAGGTCAGATATTGTTAACTTCACTGGCCCTTTCTTTTTTAGCTGGCTCACATATGTAACTTAGCATAGTTTGGTTCGCATGTCAACAAGTTTGTGCGTTTGGATTTTCGTGAATAAGACCTTGCCAATTACTCAAAATCAACAGGATATTGAGTAATTACTACCTGGTTATACATTCTATACGTAACAAAACCTGGTTTTCTATTAATCTTGGAGGGTTAAAGTGTATTAATCTGCAGTTTACAAGCACAAATTTTTTAATATCAAAAAATGCTTTATTTTCAATAC
>CAZNJP010000273.1:0-1882 GCA_964573345.1 uncultured Syntrophobacter sp.
CCATTGGGTAGGCATAAAGGAGAATCAGCTCGACAACCAATGTATAAATAACTAGAGACTCTATCATAGCTAGACCAATCAGCAGTGTAACTGTGATTTTACCAGAGGCCTCAGGATTGCGGGCAATACCTTCTACCGCCTTATTTACACTCCAGCCTTGGCCTAAAGAACCTCCAAAAGCAGCTATGGCAATACCAAAACCCGCTGCAAATACAGTAGTGATAAAGAACTTCATACCCCCAGGAACCGTACCCTCTTGAGCCAATGCCAAGCTAGATAATGCCAATAAGAATAGACCTGTCAGAACAACAATCCTTGTACTCCTTTCCATCTTTCCACCCCCTTTTTAGTTTTTTTATAACTTGCGGCCT
Source organism: uncultured Syntrophobacter sp. (assembly GCA_964573345.1). Classification (GTDB taxonomy): domain Bacteria; phylum Desulfobacterota; class Desulfofervidia; order Desulfofervidales; family DG-60; genus CAZNJP01. The sequence goes on from CAZNJP010000273.1 coordinate 372, forward strand.
TCCTCCGCTTAGTGTGCCTCTTCAATAGCCCCAGCAAGGTACATTGTACTTAACATAAAGAAGATAAATGCCTGTACGGCATCAGCAAAGAGAAATAGGGCATAGAGTGGCAGTGGTGCCAAAAATGCACCTGCCAAAAACATCAGAATAGCTATTACTAAGTCCTCCGCTAGGATGTTTCCAAAGAGTCGGAATGTTAAAGAAAGCATACGTGCAAGGTGCCCAATGATTTCTATAGGAATAAACAAGGGGGCAAGGGGGAGAATTGGTCCTGTAAAGTGCTTGATATATTTGACTCCGTGCGTTTTAATCCCCACAAGCTCTGCCCCTATGACAGTTATTATAGCTATAGCCAAGTTTGTATTTGTATTTGCTGTGGGAGAGAAAAGCCCAGGTGCAAGGCCTGCTATATTGCAAAGGAAGATGTATATAAACACCGTAAGGTAGAGAGGAACATAGGGTCTTCCCCTTTCCCCAGTTATACTTATAAAAAAATCCTCTATTCCTTTAATAATGGCCTCTAAAACATTCTGGACCCCTGAAGGGGAGAGGGGGCTGATCTTGGGCCTTACCCAAATTGCAATAAGAATTAAAATGGCCATTACTAACCAACTATTTACTACCTGGGGATATTTATGTGCAAATTCCCCAAACCCTAACTTTTCAAAAAGTATTGTCATAAATAAAATTGGGTGTTCCATACCTACCTCCTATTCAAGACTATTCCCCTAGCCTCTACTAAAGCTAAGGAGAAAAGATTGATTACCACTGTAGAAAGACCCAAAATGAGGCCAAAGGCACTTACCCAGTCCTTAAAAAGGACAATAAAAATAATTACCCCAGTAACAAACATACGTAATAGGAATTTAGAAACAACCCCTTTTCCCTTTGAAAAAATAAGCACCCTTACTAAATTGCGATGTAAAAAGTGGAAGTTGAGGTTGATCAATATACCACCTATTAAAATCCCCAGAGTAAAACGCCAAGAGAGGAAAAAAAGGGAGCAAAAAAGGGAAAACGCTAATATCATCCAGTTTCTTTTCTTTAAAATAGAAGGTAAATTTTCAAATTCCTCTTCTATCATCAAAGGCCCTTCTTCTTTTGTTCCCGCTGTATGCGGCCCATTATTATAATTACACTCCTAAAGCCTGCAATTATCCCAAAAACCAGAAAAAGTATTATCAAGAAGTGGGGAAGCGGCCAATTGATCTTTAACCATTTGTCCAGATAATACCCCATGGCTAAACCAATAACAGTTGAAAATACAATAGCAAGGCCGATCTGTACAGCATATGCAGATACCCTCGCAAACTCACCAAAAAACTCCTTCAGTTCTTTTTTCATTAAAAATACTCTTTGTCACTATCACAATATTGATAAAAAGTCAACTCCTTTTTGTGTTTCTTTGTAGGCTTTTATTAACATTTTTCTTACCTCAGCCCATATAACTTTTTTGGGTGGTTGACATTTATGTCATTTTGTTTCATAATTATAATTTTGGATATAAAGAT
>CAZNJP010000274.1:0-1864 GCA_964573345.1 uncultured Syntrophobacter sp.
TCTCCTTGATTTTTCATATGGATAGGTTATAAGATGCAAGAAGATGAATAAACTAGAACATGCCCTTCTCCATATTATCAGGAGGATTAGGCTACCAGAATACATATTCTGTGTCCTTGTGGCATTTATAATAGGTATCTTCAGTGCCATTGGCAATTACTGTTTTGTCTCTTCAGTAGGTCTCCTCTTTAATCATATATTTCTGCCTGTTTATCACTTTTTTCATAAAAATTTAGTCCTCCTTTTACCCTTTGTCCCCATCATAGGTGCCTTATCGCTATTTGTCTTGGCCAAATTAACCTCGCTAGAGGTCTATGGATATGGATTCCCAAAGTTTATAATAGATGTCAATTTACATGGTGGATTTATCAATATTCGCCAAACCATTCTCAAGATACTTGGTTCAATCATTACCCTAGGCCTTGGTGGCAGTGCAGGCAGGGAGGGCCCTATTGCCCAATTGGGAGGGGTTATTGGCACTATTGTAAGTAGATTATTTAAGGGGTCTGAGACAAGATTGCGTACATTTATTGCCTGTGGTTGTGCTGGGGGCATTGCTGCAACCTTTAATGCGCCTTTAGCTGGCGTATTCTTTGCGCAAGAGATTGTCCTTTTAGGCGAATTTGAATTTACTAGCTTCATGCCTATAGTGGTCTCTGCAGGTACCTCTACTATCTTGGCTAGGGCACTATATATGAACAAACCACTCTTTGATATCCCCCCTTATAACATCCGTAGCTTTTGGGAATTGGGTTTTTATATATTATTAGGTATATTTCTAGGCATATTATCTTACTTATTCTTAAAAATCTTTTATGGAACAAAGGCATATTTTGATAAGATCAAGATCCACCCTTATTTTAAACCATTTTTGGGCTTTTCTCTCGTTGGCTTGATAGGCATATTCTTTCCCTGGATATTTGGCAATGGATATACATATGTTCAAGAGGCATTGAGTGGAAATATTGTTGGAACCTTGATGTTTGCATTGGTATTCTTTAAGATGCTAGCCACCTCTATCACCCTGGGCTCAGGTGGTACAGGGGGGATGTTTGCCCCCTCACTCTATATAGGGGCCATGGCTGGGGGGTGTTTTGGGGTAGTCATTCATCATTTTTTTCCGACACTTACTGCCCCATACCCTGCATATGCCATAGTAGGGATGGGTGGATTCTTGGCAGCCCTTACCCATGCACCTGTTACTGCCATTTTTTTGGCATTTGAAATGACTGATGAGTATCGAATCATTTTGCCCATACTTTTTGCCTCTATAACTGGTACAGTAACTGCATATGCCTTGAGTCAAGAATCTATTGATACCTATGAGCTTAGTCAAAGGGGGATAAATCTCCATGCAGGTCGAGAGGCAAATGTCATGGCCTCTATCTCTGTAGAGGAGGCCATGACAAAAAATGTAATTACTGTACCTAAAGATATGAAACTTAAAGAATTCCTCCGTTTTATCAGGGATAAAAGACACACCTGTTTCCCTGTAGTAAATGAAAATGGAGAATTGGCTGGGATTGTTTCGTTTCAGGACTTCAGAGAGATCTTGGCAGGGGATGCCCCTAAAGAAGGGCTCACCATTGATGATATATGTACCAAAAATGTTATTACCATCACCCCTGATCAAAACTTAAGGGATGCCTTAGAGAAAATGCGTTATAAAAATATTGAGAGACTGCCCGTAGTAGATGCTCAAAATTCTAGAAAATTAGTTGGCCTCCTCTCACAAAGGGACATTATAAACGTATATAATAAGGCCTTATTGGAGTATATCTCGCACAGGACATAAAGGATGCTAGAAGGCTTTTTTAATCCAAAGGCAGTGGCCATTGTAGGTGCCTCTACCCACGAGGGGAAG
>CAZNJP010000275.1:0-1837 GCA_964573345.1 uncultured Syntrophobacter sp.
GGAGATTGAGTTTGTTCTTTGACAGTCTAGCATTAGTTTGCTATCCTTCTTAGGAAGAACAAATTTTCTTAAATTTAAGAATGAAGATTATAAGGTTTTTCACTAATAAAAGGATAAATGAGCACGTAATTAATTCCCTCTTGGCCATCTTTATAGGGATGGTTAGTGGTTTTGCGGCCGTTTTATTCCGTTTTTCTATTAAATTTTTTCAAGGTATTTTCTATCATAACACAAGTGATTTTATTACCTTTTCCCATTCAGTTCCTATATATCTGAAGATACTTATCCCTGCCCTAGGGGGTGCTATTGCAGGTCCTGTTATTTATTTTTTGGCCAAGGAGGCCAAGGGGCATGGAGTGCCTGAGGTAATGGAGGCCTTGGCCTTAAGGGGAGGGCGGATAAGACCCCGCGTAGCCATTGTAAAGATGCTTGCCTCTGCAATTTCTATAGGTTCAGGTGGTTCTGTAGGGAGAGAAGGTCCTATAGTGCAAATAGGCTCTTCTATTGGTTCTACATTGGGTCAATTTCTTAAGGCACCTCAAGAAAGATTGAGGACATTGGTAGGCTGTGGGGCGGCTGCAGGGATTGCTGCTGCCTTTAATGCCCCCATTGCGGGTGTATTATTTGCAGTAGAGATCCTCTTGGGCGACTTTAGGTTAGAAAGATTTAGCCCTATTATCCTTTCTTCAGTGACAGCCACTGTAATCTCTCGCCATTTTTATGGTAATTTCCCTGCCTTCAAGGTCCCACCCTATCACCTTATAAATGTAGTTGAATTCGGTTTTTATGCGATATTAGGTATATTGGCTGGTTTAGTAGCCGTTTTATTCATAGAGACACTTTATCGGAGTGAAGACCTTTTTAATACACTCCCTTTGCCCGAATACATGCGACCATCTGTTGGTGGTATGTTAGTAGGGGTTATGTTAATTTTCTTCCCTTATGTCTTTGGGGTTGGTTATGGTACAATAAACCTAAGCTTGGTAGGAAAGCTATCTTGGGAGACACTCTTTATGCTAGTCTTTATGAAAATTTTGGCTACCTCTATTACCCTTGGTTCTGGAGAGTCAGGGGGTATCTTCGCCCCTTCACTTTTTATTGGGGCAATGACTGGTGGTAGTTTTGGTTATATAATTCATCAGCTTTTTCCATTTATAACGGCAACTTCTGGGGCCTATGCACTGGTAGCCATGGGTGCAGTGGTTGCTGGAACTACAAATGCCCCTATTACAGCCATCCTGATCATCTTTGAGCTTACGGATAACTATGTAATCATCCTCCCTCTGATGGTCTCTTGCATTATCAGCACCTTTGTTGCTACCACATTAAAGGATGGCTCTATTTACACTTTAAAACTCAAGAGAAGGGGAATAGATATCTACAGAGGGTGGGAACAGGCGGTTTTGCAGTCATTTAAAGTGAAGGATGTAATGACACAGGATTTCCAAGTCATCTCAGAGCAATCTAGTTTGGAAAAGATTATAGAGACATTGGCTAAGAGTAGGCACTCTTATCTGCTGATGACAAATCACAAGGGGGAACTTACAGGTATCATTTCATTCCATGATGTAAGAAAGTTCTTATTAAAAAAAGAGGGCAGTGACTTTCCCAAGGCCATAGACATTGCTACCAAGAATGTGGTTTCTGTAACACCAAAGGACAACCTTCAGGATGCCTTAAGCAAACTAGGGATGATGGGCATTTCTCAACTACCCGTGGTGGCAGAGGAGGACCCAAAAAAGATTGTAGGCATTGTTACAGAAAAGGACATCATCTCTTTTTATGAAAGGGAACTATTAAAAAGAGGTTTGGTTTGATCTTGTAAAATAAAAAAATT
>CAZNJP010000276.1:0-1833 GCA_964573345.1 uncultured Syntrophobacter sp.
CTTCATTTTTTCATGTAAGCACTAAGCAGTAGGCACTAGCTGCTTACTCCCTACTTCAATCTTAATAATCTGCGTATCCTGAACTTGTTTCAGGACGTGGCTTAAATTAAAGGTTTTGTTCTAACACTTTTCCCTTCCACTCCACATTAAGCTAGTTGCGATAGTTTGACAAAATACAAACAGCTTGTTAATTCGTTAGATTGTGAAAAAGCAATATGAGTGGATTGAACATACAGCAGATGTAGGAGTTAGGGTATTTGGAGATGATTTAAAGAGTTTATTCTCCCATGCAGCAAATGCATTTTTTGAAATTATTACAGAAACGGATAAAATTTGGCCAGAGAAAACTTACACTATAAAGGCAAAAGGTGAGGGTTGGGAAGAATTATTAATAAACTGGCTAAATGAGCTTTTGTTTCTTTTTGACACAAAAGGCTTGGTATTTAAAGAATTTGAAATAGAAGAGATTAGAAAAGATTACTTAAGCGCAAAGGCAAAAGGAGAACCATTTGATTTTAAAAAACACCCATTAAAGGCAGGTATAAAGGCAGTGACCTACCATCAACTGAAGGTTGAAAAGGCAAAAGACCATTGGGAGGCACAAATAATCTTTGATATTTAGCCTTAACTTGAAAAAATCCTTTTAAAATGATACAAGAGATATAGCCCCCGTAGCTCAGTAGGATAGAGCGAGGGATTCCTAATCCCTAGGTCGGACGTTCAAATCGTCTCGGGGGCATTTAAAAGTCTCCTAAACACGGGAGTTTTTCAAACCAAAATTTTTTATTGCAATGGGTGGATTGATGTTGTGTCAACTATGTGTCAACCAACAGACAGCATTTGGTTATTTAATAAAGTTGTGGGATTATTTATTCTTTATTGGAACTTCAGGATTATCCAATACTTTTTCAATAACCTTTTCTATCAAGTCTTCCTCCAAAATTTAAGGCTTTTTCAGGCTGAAATAGGCTTAACTAAAGGATAAAATGAAATTTTGAGAGTGAAACCTAAATTGAGCGATTTTTTGTTCTTGGAAAAATTTCGAGTATTTTTTCTCAAAAGTTTAACAATATTTCTTGTGTTTGAAAATGGACAGAGGGAAAATTGTTAACGTCAATGAATTTGTCCCCCTTTTCAGCAATGAAAAGTTCCCCCTTTTATGGGTAAAAATTAAAAATAGACATAATATCACGTCTAACCAAGGCTTTTTAAAAAACATCTGAGTTCCTGACTTTCAAAAAGACATAGTAAGTTGCAGATTATTTTTACCTTACTCGATAGCTATCTCCTTTGATTTGTACCAGTACCCCATGATGGACTAGGCGATCAATAGTGGCAGAAGCAAGGGTATTATCGTTTTCAGGATGTTCCCCCAATCCCTGAAGGCCCGATTAGTGGTAACCACTATGGAGCCACATTCATAACGGTTGGAGATGACCTGAAACAAGAGCTCAGCGCCTTGCTTATCCACTGTCCACTGGTAGATAGCCTAGTTTGTCAATTTATGTTGAGATTAACATAAATAGATGAGTCTGGCTACTTCCCCTAAGGCAATTAGTGCATTCCTTTGCCTAAAATAGATGGCATTAGGCCTTGATTCTAAAAGCCCTTTATAGTGGTTTAGATCCTCTATTAGTGTATGCCGGCCGCAGAAGCGTTTGTGTTTTGTAATGAGCCTGTCTTTATCGTAGATATAGACAAAATTGTCATCTGCCTTTAAGGTAAGCGCACTTTTTGCATAGGCAAATGGTACACTATATCTATTTGTCTCAAATCTCCTAACCAGCATTTTTTATGATGCCCTTTGCTACCTTTTCCCAGACATTGGGTACT
>CAZNJP010000277.1:0-1827 GCA_964573345.1 uncultured Syntrophobacter sp.
ACTTGACGCCAGAAGCGAAAAGGCGTTGGGACAAAGTGCCCAAGTGGGCACAGGCGAAGATCCTTGAATCAGTTTGGCGCAAAAACTGTCTCCAAGGCACTCCGATGCAAGTCTCAAAGGGAAGAATAGAAAATCAATACCTGATCCTAGAAGGCACCTGCAAGAGATGTGGAAATAAGGTCGCTAGGCTGATTGAGCCAGAGGAATAACAAAAAAAGCAGGGCATTAAATACAATTTAAGTCTTTCACGTATGAGTGTCGGAAATAACTCCAATTAAATAAAGTTTCTTCTTTTGTGGCTTTAAGTCTTATAATTTTAAAATTTCTCGCCATTTTTAGTAACTGTCTGAAAGTTTACAGTTCCTTGTAATTACCATAATCCTTCTAAAATTAGTATAGGGAATAAGGGGTAACTTCACATTTAACCAATTGTCATATGATAAAACAGTTGAGGTAAACACGGGGTAAATTAGTGCAGATAAAAAAATGCCCTAGCCAGTAGGACTAACCAAGGCAACAAGAGTAGGTGCATCAGGGTATTGAAGGGGCCTACTCTCTACTCTTGTTTACCACAAGGAATAAAATTGTCAACTCAATGGGTATAATACTGCCTATCTCACCCCTCAACCCCGTCTAATCTAGCCAATATGAGACTGTGGAGAGTCTTTTAGGCTTGTATAAGTGCCAGAAAGATGTTGACATTTAAAATACTGTGTGTATAAAAGAACCAATTGCCGATACTTTCGGCAGAAAAAAGGGGGGGAGGAGTCATATGAATAAGGGAGAATTAATCGATGCCATTGCCAAGGATGCTGATGTTTCCAAGGCATTGGCAGGAAAAGTATTGGACAGCTTCATTAATACGGTAACAAAGAGCTTAAAGAAGGGGGATAAGGTTACTTTGGTTGGGTTTGGAACCTTCTCTGTCATGAAAAGGAAGGCTAGAGAGGGGAGGAATCCTCAGACAGGAGAAACCATTAAAATTTCTGCCAAGAAAGTGGCTAAGTTTAAAGTTGGAGCCAAATTGGCCAAGGCAGTTAAATAGTTCTGTATAAAAGTCGTTAACATCTATTAACAATGATCGGCCATATGATGTAGAATTGCGTTGCTACTCCAGTTAATTTGTGATGACTAATGTTTTAGTTGCCAAGGGTAGGGAATGGAACTTGAGAAAACCCGCAGACAGCATATGGTTGGCCTGTTACAACAGAAACGTCTGTCTGTTCACGATTTAGCTAAAGAATTTGAAGTAAAAGTTAGTATCATCCTGGATGACTTGGAGCATATTAGAAGGTCGATTTCTTCCCACCACAAAATGCGTATATTCCCATCAGAATGCAATGATTGTGGCTTTAGGTTCAAGGAACGATCTAAGCTTACCAATCCATCTCGTTGTCCCAGATGCAAAGGGGAACGGATATCTCCAACCATGATGAAGATTGAATTGGCTTAAACATATTATCTTTCTACGTTTACCCCCGACTTTTTCTAAAGCTTTCAGAAAAATCATGTTTAGATGACCTGTTTATCGTTTTAAACCTTAACCGTTCCTAATTTTGCCAATATGGGGGTTGTGGAGATGCTTTTAGGCCTACAAGGAAGATGCTTGGTTGACCGGCTTTCTCGAAAAAATATGATATAATGAAAAGCAATATAAGTGCCAATTTGTAGCAGCGGATGTATGACCATAGGTTATAATCTCCTTATAAAAAAAGGAGGTGAACCTATGGAAGAAGAATATAGAAAAGCGCATCAAAGCAGTAAATGTATCATGTCAAGCAAAACCGTAAAAATTTATAATTTTAAGGTAACACTTTTTACCCCATA
>CAZNJP010000278.1:0-1826 GCA_964573345.1 uncultured Syntrophobacter sp.
TCGTGACAGGGAGCTCTTAGGTTACTATCGCCTTATTAAAATGGGATGGGCACCCATTTTAAATCCTAGCGCAAGACTGAGTCTATGTTATATCCTAGACTTAATCCAGGCACTAATAAAGGCCCTAAAGGCCAATGTACCTTTTGGAAGCACCTTTCTTATCTCAGACGGAAGGGCCTATACCTGGTCAGGAGTAGTAAAAACAGTTGCAAGTCTGCTTGGTACAAGCCCACATTTTATTTACTTCCCAAAGAGACTTACAAGTATTGTGGCTATAGCAGCAGAGGCAGTGGCTAAAATCAGTAGGCAACCAATAATGTTTAGTAGGGATAAGCTGAAGGAGATCCTCCAAAATACTTGGATCTGTGATATTTCAAACAGTATATACAATCTAGCCTATCAACCTAGTTATTCCCTAAAGAATGGAATGGCCGAAACAATTTCTTGGTATAAGGCTCAGGGGTGGCTATAAGGCCCATGGACATCTTTGCAAAATGCCAGACATTTGAAGATCGAGTAAGAGCTGCAAAGTCCCAGCATAGATATTTTTATTTTCGCACTATCCGTTCTGCTCAAGGACCAGAGATAACAGCAGATGGGCGTAGAATGATTATGCTTGGCTCAAATAATTACTTAGGACTAACTAGTGACCCAAAGGTAAAAGAAGCCGCTATAAATGCAATTAAAAGATATGGTGTGGGTTGTGCAGGTTCACGCTTACTCAATGGCACCTTGGACATCCATGAAGCCTTGGAAGAACAGATTGCCCAATTTTTTAAAAAAGAGACAGCTATAGTATTTTCCACAGGGATGCAGGCCAATCTAGGTTGCATTCAGGCCTTAGTCACACAAGACTGTATAGCCATTCTGGACAAATTTGATCATGCTAGCATTGTGGATGGTTGCCGCCTTGCCTATGGTACTTTTAAAAGATATCCTCATAATAAGATGGATGCCTTAGAAAAGCTTCTAAAAAGTGACCCAGAAGAAGGGAAATTGATCATTGTAGATGGCCTATTTAGCATGGAAGGTGATTTGGCCAAGCTACCAGAAATAGTGAACCTGGCTCAGAAATATGGGGCTAGGGTAATGGTGGATGATGCCCATGGTATTGGGGTAATGGGGGAAAACGGGCGTGGTACAGCAGAGCATTTTGGGCTAGAGGATAAGGTAGATATCATCATGGGCACATTTAGCAAATCACTGGCCACCATTGGGGGGTTTATCGCTTCCTCCCAAGAGGTGATTGATTATGTGAAACATATAGGACGCGCCTTGTTATTTAGTGCCAGCCTAGCCCCTCCATTAGTGGCAGCGGCCAGTAGGGCTATAAGGATTATACAAGAAGAACCAGAGAGGAGAGAAAGGCTTTGGCGAAATACCCATAAGTGGCTAAATGGCCTAAAATCTTTAGGCTTTAATACTGGTACAAGCACTACCCCTGTAGTGCCTGTAATTGTTGGGGATGTAGAAAGAACCTTTGAAGCATGCCATTATTTAGAAGAAAATGGGGTATTTGTTAGTCCAGTAGTACCTCCAGCAGTGCCCCCTGGGCGTGCCTTACTGCGCACCAGTATAATGGCTACCCATACCGAGGCCCATTTAGATAAGGCATTAGAAGTCTTTTCAAAGGCAGGGAAAAAACTAGATATAATATAGATAATATGGAATATGAAATTTGTATTACAGTAAGTAGTATAAAGCTGCATATAGGCAGCATAATATAAATCACATCATTTTCATTATTTTCTGGTTTAATATCACGACCATTCCCTGTTGCCTCACTTAAATATCTATATAAAATATTATTCATTGCCTCATTTAAA
>CAZNJP010000279.1:0-1431 GCA_964573345.1 uncultured Syntrophobacter sp.
TCAAGGTGTAGACCTATTCTTCTTTGATACTACCTCTATTAAGTTCTATGGAGAAGAAAACGTTTTCATTTACGCTTAAAAATGCTCATAAACACTGAATTTCCGAAAAACAACTGTCAAAGTCCAACAAAAGAAGTAATAAAAGATTTTTCCCTAAAGTGGGTAATTAAAGTGGCCCATAAGGTGGGTAATAAACCTTGCCCTTGAGAGCACAGCTGAAGTTTACCCCTCCTCAGATCTAAACTTATACTATAATTTTCATCATTGATTCCAAAAGTGCCAGTTCATACTCAGCTTCTTTTTTAGCCAAATGGGCAAGGCATTTTCTGCCAGCCCTAGTTTAAAACCAAAATATTTGACTAAAGCCTCAAGCAGTGCATAAGGAATCCAGTTATAGGCATAACTTTTCCAAAGATACTCAAGTTCCTCTTTCAAAAATCTTATACCTTCTGGGGTAGCTGAGACATAATTTAAGATCCAGCGGTTTCTATTTAAAGAAACCCCTATATCAAAATATCTTTTTAATTGATTGATTAGGTTATAATTATGGGAATGGAGAACTTCTGCCTCTGGCACATATGCGACCTTATAGCCTTTTAGAACAAGTCTTGCTGCTAGCACCATATCTTCATTTGCGATGGCATCGTCTGGAAATCCTCCTACCTCTTCAAATTCTCTTTTCTTTATGGCTGAATATACATTACTAAAGAAAAATGTCTTAATACCCAATTTTTTAATGTGTTTTTTGCTTTTTAATATAGGTTTATCAGGATAATTAAAATTGCGGGCAAACTTTTCTAGGGGCATTGCATTTGATCTGGGTAATTGACGGCCATAAGAAGCTGCAACATCTGGTTGCTGCAAAACGCCCACTAGATTTTCTAATGTATCTGTGGTAGCTAGAAGGGCATCTTGGGTCAAAAATACCAAGATTTCCCCTTTAGCCTTAGATGCGGCAAGATTACGTGTCCGACCATGACCAAAATCAACCCGTTTTATCCTGATAACCCTAGCTCCGTATCTTTTTGCTATTTGGGGGGTATTGTCGTAAGACTCTGAATCTATGATAATGATTTCTTCAGGGGACAAAGTCTGGCCTCTTATGGCGGTTAAGAGATTACCAATTGTTGCCTGGGCATTTAAGGTAGGGATAATGATCGATATTTTCATCTTATAAAGTGGACCCCATTGTCAAGACAGAAAACTATATAATTTAAGCTCGCCTTAAAGGCCATAATATACCTCTTTCTATTTACACTGTAACCTAACCTTTTTAGATAGGCTGTCATCCTCCTTGAGCCATAAAACGGTCTTTGTATATTGTTCATCTATAAGTCTCATAAGGTGTAAATCATAGCTCCTATTAAGTGCCAAGATTTCACATTGGCGTGATATTGATATATTTGGATTTTCCATCTCTATCATCATCTT
>CAZNJP010000279.1:1441-1821 GCA_964573345.1 uncultured Syntrophobacter sp.
CTTATACCCTTTATTATTGTGTTACTTTTTCTTGGAACTTTTATTTTCCATAAAGAAGGTGCTATAGAGCCCAAAGAACCAAAACTATCTTCAGCATCTTATTCATCTCAAAAAAATTATAATTTATCTTGGATAGATGCTTTTTTTGTTGCTCTGAATGAGTTTCTGCCAGTAGAAATACCAGCTGCTAGGAATTGGAAGCCATCTCACAAGAAAGTATGGGTAATGCCTGCATCCTATTGGGCTACTGGGTTAAAACTAGTTGGATGGATCTTAGTGCCTATTGGTATTGCAAGCTTAACAGGTATTCTTAAAAGAACATAAGAGTGAGGTGGACCCCATTGTCAAGACAGAAAATTATATAATTTAAGCTCGCCTTA
>CAZNJP010000280.1:0-1820 GCA_964573345.1 uncultured Syntrophobacter sp.
CAGGAATGGCTGCACAATTCACCTCTACAAATGGACCTGAGGCACGTTTACTATAATGGTGAATTGCATGGGCAACCAACTCCTTTCCTGTTCCATTCTCACCTGTAATCAAAACCCAGGCATTTGTGGGAGCCACTAATTCTATTTGCTCTTTTACTTTCTTAATGGCCAAAGTTTGCCCTGTAAGTTTATATTTAAAAGGTGCTTTTTGTTTTAATTGCAAATTTTCTTCAGCCAGACGACAGAAGTTTAAGGCATTGTTCACAGGGGGGACGGTATTTTCCCAAGAAAGTGGCTTTTCGATAAAATCGTATGCACCTAATTTTATGGCCTTCACAGCAGTCTCAATATTTCCATGGCCAGATATTATAATTACTGGTATTTGAGAATATCGGTCTTTAATCTGTCCCAATACCTCAAGCCCATCTATATCTGGGAGCCAGATGTCTAAAAGGACCAAATCAGGGATTTCTTCCTCTATTTTTATTAAGATCTCCTTACCAGTAGTAGCAGTGATGACAGAAAAGCCCTCATCACAAAGGATACCTTTGAGGGCCTGACAAATAGCCATCTCATCGTCTACTATCAAAATAACTTTGGACATAATTAATCATAATCCTCCAGCCCATCCAATTGTTTATCTCATATTAATGGGTATCTTCAGAAAAATCAACTGTATCCTTTCCAAATAAGCTGGTAGGATCTTTTACCAAAACAAAAAAAGCCAGCTAGGTCATCTCCTAACTGGCTATTTTGTTTGCTTTTTTGGTAGCGGGGGCTGGATTTGAACCAGCGACCTTCGGGTTATGAGCCCGACGAGCTACCAAACTGCTCCACCCCGCGCTTAATTAAATATTAAATTATAAATTTATATATGTCAATATAGCGAATTGCTAGGGCCTCTAATCTATGAAAATGCTGATCATTACTGGCGCGCCTATTTTTTATTCCTAAAGGATGACGGGTGGGCTCCTCAATCTCATTCTACTGTTACACTCTTTGCCAGATTCCTTGGTTGGTCTACATCTGTGCCCCTGTAAACTGCAATATAATATGCTAGAAGCTGTAAAGGGATAGTGAATAAAATAGTCTTTAAGGGGGAATCCATTTTAGGAATTATTAATACGTCCTCGGCCTTTTCTTTTGCCTCCATACAATCAGGCTCAGTTACAGCAATGATTTTTCCTTGTCTGGATTTCACCTCTTCCATATTGGCCAATATCTTAAAATAAGTTTCATCTTTTGGTGCCAATACTACTACTGGCATATTTTCGTCAATTAAGGCAATAGGGCCATGCTTCATTTCACCTGCTGGATATCCTTCAGCATGGATATAGGAAATCTCCTTTAGCTTAAGTGCACCTTCTAGTGCAATGGGGTAATATAGCCCCCTTCCTAGATACAAAAAGTTTTGTGCACGCCTATATTTTAATGCCAATGCCTCAATTTCATGGGCATTGCTCAATATTTCCTCCATTAGATGTGGAAGTTTTAATAGGTTTTCAAAATGCCCATCCATTTCTTCTTTATTTACCTTCCCCAAAATCAGGCCCATATAAAGGCTAAATGAATAGAGAATAGAGATTTGTGTAGTAAATGCCTTAGTAGAAGCCACCCCAATCTCTGGGCCAGCATGGGTATAAATTACCCAGTCACACTCACGGCTTAAAGTACTTCCTAAGACATTGCATATTCCCAATATTTTTGCACCTTTCCCCCTTCCTTCCCTTAGGGCAGCTAGGGTATCTGCTGTTTCCCCAGATTGGGAGATAAGGATTAGCAGCATATTTTTGTCAATAATAGGCTTACGGTATCTAAAC
>CAZNJP010000281.1:0-1798 GCA_964573345.1 uncultured Syntrophobacter sp.
ATCACTTCATGTTTATCACCCCAAAAGAGAAAAAGCAAGGTAATTGTGGTTAAATGATTAAAAATTTTCTAAAGAAATCCCTGGTTTTCCCCTGAGATAGATAGTAGATGGTAAATTTAAAGAATTCTAAATTAGGTCAGTCAATAAAAAGGGAGCTAAGATAGGCAAACTTTATTACCCGATTAACAATATGGCTTATTTCTAGATATTTAGGGTATTGTTTATCTTTTTTGTTGGACGTCAGCTCTTAACCTCTGAATTTTTTTCCTGTTTTACTTTCTCATATAACCATATTTTTATCAGTGCACCACGATCTACACCAATCTTTTCTCTAATTCGATCAATTTCATTAACGAGAGATTCAGCCACATCAAGTGTTATACGTACCTTTCTGCCATGACGTATTACAATGGCCTTAGACATATCGATTAGGTCATGGATGTCTTCGCCATTGTCAAAGCGTCGATCAAATTCTGCCTTGTTTTTGGCCAATTTCTTTTTAGCCATACAGTTTTTCCTCCTGTTTTCTTGCCCGTCCAACAGAAATGATCCGTATTATATCACCACGCATGGTGAATATTGCTGTCCATAGCTTTTCATTAATCTTGCCTATCATAACCCTTCTGTCTTCAAGTGGGTAAGGTGCATGGATTTCAATTCGATTGGGATCATTCCAGAGATATCTGGCAGTATCAAAATCTATACCATGCTTGGCCTTGTTTTTGTTGCTCTTATTTTCATCCCATTCAAATTTCACAGAGTTATTAATTATACACATATTGTACAAAATTGTAACAAAGAAAACAGCTCTAAAGAATCAAAAATAGAAAATTCTATTTTATTGGCTTCCTTTAGTTCTGTGGATCACTGGTATCTTTATGGTTGCTTTACTTTCCAGTCGTTCTTTTCCTCAATCAAAGCTATTTAACCACTATTTTCTTCACTTCATCGCTTTCTTTATTTTATTTTTGCTCTTTTGCAGGTTCTCCCAATTAAACAAAAAGGCATTATTGGGAGGCATTATAAGAAATAGATAGTAGATGGCAGATATTAGATGGTGGATAATAAATGGCAAATGGTTTGTGGTTTACACAGTTTGTTGGGTTTACTGGGTCTAAACTCAATGAACCCTGTTAAGTAATTCCAAACAGCAATGCTATTTGTAAAAAGGAACTTGCCTGCCTGCTAACGCCTGAGCGTAGCGATGGCAGGCGGGGATGGGCTCACAATCTGCAACACCTATTAGAAGGATGACAGAGAGGCTTCAGACCTTCAGGGAAAACTTTTCTGTAAATCTAGAATTTATTAAGGGAGACCTAACAGACTATAACTTTGTCTGGAATTTTCTGCGTTCTTTTAAACCTGGGGCTATTGTCCATCTGGGAGACCTGCCCGCCATCGCTACCCGCCCGCCTCGCAAGCGAGAGCGTTGCGGGCAGGCGCTCAGGCGTTAGCAGGCGGGTAAGCATTTATTAAATTTAGGCTATAAGCCAACCCACGATATGGAAGCAGAACTTGAAATCATGCTCAAAGACTTAATGAAATATAAAGACCGTATCCAGGCCAGACAACATGCCCTAATTCCTGACATAAGATGGAATGGGACCAGGAGAAAGGTTAAGTTCCTAAGAAAAGAACAAATTTCAAAAGCAGCAAACCCTAAAGATTGAAAGGATTAAAGATTAGAGAGTAGGATTAAGGAGTGTTCCTGAAAGTATGATTTTCTTTTTTAGCAGCTAGATTCAGCAGAAAGAATTGTTAATGTTTTAGAAGAGGCATTTGAGTAATGGATTTAATC
>CAZNJP010000282.1:0-1771 GCA_964573345.1 uncultured Syntrophobacter sp.
TATCCCATTTATAAAGTAAGTGGTTTATCTGGAATAATCTTATTTAAGACGCTTATTTTGTTTTTGGCCTTTTATTTTCTCTATAAGACATTAAATCTCCTTACCAGAAATTCACTTTTGATCTGGTTCTTAATGTTTTCTGTACTTTTAGCCAGTTATCCCCGTTTTATGGTTAGACCACATATATTTACCTTTTTGTTCATTAGCTTATTTATCTATCTGCTTACCCTCTATCAAAAAATGTTTAAAAGAAGGTATTTAATATTACTGGCAATCTTTTTCCTTTTTTGGGTAAATTTACATGGGAGCTTTATTTTGGGAATATTTTTGGTTTTTGCGTATCTAGCAGGTGAGGTCTTTCTAAGATATAACTGGCAAGCAAAAGAGATATTAAGACTACCAACTATAAAAGGACTATGTATTTTATTATTTGGACTCTTTATCCTCTCTTTTATTAATCCTTACGGTATAGAGCTTATCAAGTTTGTTATATCATCCCATCAAGGTGAAGGGATGGAGGCAATACAACACATTGCCGAATGGAAGAGATTTCCATGGAAGGCAATCTTTGTCTTTAATTTTAATAGAGGCCTATTTTTTAAATTGATTTTTTGGTTAGGAATAATTAGCATTTTTCTTTCACGATTTCTTGCCATAAGAGAAGTGCTTATTTTTATTTTGTTTTCTTACCTCACATTTAAACACGCCAGATTTGCAGGATGCTTTTCTTTTGCTATTGCCCCTGTAATTGCCTGTCTAATGCCAAATTTTAAGAGGGATAATTTTATTTATGCCTCATTTTTACTCTTAATTTTTATTTTCATCTGCAAATTAGCTATTTTTAATCCCTATTTTAAGAAAAACCTTGGCCTTGGTATTGATAGAGGCAGTTACCCTATAGAAACGACTGCCTTCTTAAAAAGACATGATCTAAAGGGAAATCTCTTTAATACATATGGATGGGGTGGATACCTTATCTGGCAACTTTACCCAAAATATAAGGTCTTTATAGATGGGCGCACACCTACTATCTATCCACCAGAGTTCTATTGGCAGTATCGTGTGGCAGAGGGTGGAAATCTAATTGCATTTAAAAAATTGATACAAAGATACAATATAAATCTTGTTTTAACAAAAAGTAAAAGATTCGCTAGGTTGTTAAAAAAAGAGCACAGTTGGGCATTAATTGGTTTTGATGGGATGGGTTATCTTTTCGCCAAGAAGAATGGATTGCCAAATAAAATAAAAGTTTTTAAATACTATGATCCAACTGAGGACATAGACAAGCTTATCTCCCAATATAGAGAAGAGGGGAAATTGTCTTTATTAAAGTCTGATTTAGAATCTGCTGAAAGGACATTTAAGGATGTGGCCTTAATTTACAATAGCTTAGGCATCCTTTATGCTGATGGAGAAAAGGATTATAAAAAGGCCATTTTTTATTTTAAAAAATCCCTTAAATCTAACCCTTATGACCCCAAAAATTATTATAACCTGGGGCTTGGATATAAAAATGCAAAAAGATGGGAAGAGGCTATAAGATACTTTAAAAAGGCCTTATATCTTAATAAAAATTATCCTCAGGCATATTATCATTTAGGTTTGGCCTACTATCAAAAAGGGGAATATAAAAAGACAGAAAAATACCTCCAAAAATATTGCAAACTTGTTGGTGATAGGGCCATGCCTACTGCATATGAGTACTTAGGGCTTTCATATTATAAGAATCTTCGGTTAGAAAAGGCAATTAAGTATTTTAGGAGGGCTGTAC
>CAZNJP010000283.1:0-1753 GCA_964573345.1 uncultured Syntrophobacter sp.
TCTTACTTTACGACAATGAGTTTGTGTAGCTTAACAAACTTATCTGTATGGAGTTCGATGAAATATATTCCTGTGGATAGCTGTTTAGCATCGTCTCATCTTCACCTCCTTCATTGGTTTATCACAACCATTTTCCTGGTTGCTTTGGCTCCTTCTACTTCTAAAGAATAAAAATATACGCCTGAACATATTGCACCTCCCTTTTTTAATAAACTCGCCGCTGATATTGGAATTTTATATAATCCCACAGATTTATATCCTAAATCATACTCCAGTACCTTCCTTCCTGTAATGTCACATATCGATAAGGTTACATTTCCTGGGTCATTGAGCCTAAATGATATTTCCGTCTTCAAGCTAAATGGGTTTGGAGAGTTTTGATAGAGTTCTAAAGACCGAGATGCTGTAACTGGCTCTCTGTTATCCTCCTCAACACCCGGGGAGGTTATAAGAGTCCCATATATATCCCATCCTGTAGTTTCATGAGCCTCAGCCCATACCACTAATCCATTTCGTTCACCCCAACCTATTGCCGGAGTCCAACGCCCTTCATGCGGACCAGATGGAATAACAAAAGGTTCACCTATAAGTTCGCCCTGGTCTGAGACCCATCGCCCAAGAATATCAAAAGGTATCGGTTCGATGTCCATCCATGCTACAAGGAAGTACCCCATTCTATCTGAACCTACAACGGGGAAACGGTGGTCATCACTCAGAACTGTGTGGATGGGTAGATTATCTCCTATCAGCGTTCCAGTAGAGTCAATCAGTTGACCGTAGACTTCATAGCCCAAATGCCTATCATCTTGCCATACTACAAGGTAATTTCTTCCTCCCCATGCTATCATAGGGAGGGCTTGTTCATATTCAGCATTACAAACAATAAAAGTAGTATCTAAGGGTACTCCATCTTTTGACACTCTTTGACCGTAAATGTCAGATTCGTGATTCCATACTATAAGATAGCTGGTACCACACCACCCTATATCCATGCCATAGTCAACTCCTTGTGATGATATAAGAAACGGAGTATCTATAAGTTCTCCGCTTTGTGAAACCAATTGTCCGCAAATATTGCTAGTATCACCCCATACTACAAGGAAGTTTTCTCCATCCGACCCGGTACTAAGACCCAAGATGTACGGTCTTCTTAAAATAAAGAAACTATCTACGAGTTCGCCATCTTCTGAAACAAGTTGCCCCCAAATCTCTATAGAGTCTGGATAATGTCCACGGCCATAAATTATAAGGTAATTCGTCCCTCCCCACGGTAATCTTTTCACAGGGTAGCCTTCTGTGATAAAAAAGTTAGAGTCTATAAGCGTTCCATCCTCTGAAACTAATTGCCCATAAGTACCACCTCGCTCATCTCTCCATACCACAAGGTAACTTGTCCCACTCCATCCTACAACAGGGGCGTCTTGATTACCAGGTGCTGTGGAAATGGGTATATTATCTCCAAAAGAAGTAGAAGAGGTAATAATTATTAAGAGCAGACTAAAAAGTTGTTTTCTCTCTATCATCTTACTCAAAATTGTGACACTTCTCATTACTATTAAATCTACCTCCGTCACCCTCATTATACTCAATTTTTTTTCTCCGCAAGCTAAATTTTCAAAATTTTCCTCTAAACCAAATTCGGCACCGTTTTGAGTAAGGGTCAACACATAGGTGCTTCCAGCATGAGGTTTGTATCCTCATCATCCTTCCATATGTAACTGAACATTTCGCTACCTTAAAAGTAGCAACTTTT
>CAZNJP010000284.1:0-1736 GCA_964573345.1 uncultured Syntrophobacter sp.
GAGACCAAGGAAAACTATATCCATGTTACCGAGTCACTTCTCTATACATACGCACCTATCCTTAAATTTAATCAGGGAGAGCGCTACTTTCCCACCTACATCGAGGATATGACCAATAATTCCGACATATGGGAGTATAGACCTTTTTGGCCAGACACAAATCTGACAGAGGAAAAAGAAATAGATACTCCTGGTGAACTTAAAGAGTACCTAAAAGATCATCCTAAATCCACAGTTTATTTTGACTTGGATGACGATTATTGGAAACATTGGATACCAACTGAGTATGTAGTTTATGGTAGGGAATACCATCCCACCGACCCACCTTATAATGATAGAATCTATCTTCAGTACTGGTTCTTTTATGTCTATAACCCTTGGATGACTGAGCACGAAGGAGACTGGGAAATGATTACCGTTGAGCTGGATAAAGATGGAAACCCTTTAAGGGTAGGATATTCCCAGCACCGTAGAGGTGTAGTAGACCCTGTAGGAATAGTAAAAACCTGGAACGAGCTTATGAAAACGGGGGCAATAGAAGGAGACCATCCCATAGTATATGTAGCAGAGGGTTCTCATGCCAGCTATCCTTATCCAGGAAAAACATTCCAAAAAATCGGTTGGGATGAACATTATGGAAATGGTGAGGAACTGAGGCCTTCTGACTACCAACTATCAAATATGGAAGAGGGAGAACATTGGGAATGGATAAATATAGAGCAACTACGATGGGGAAAATACTATTTTCCAATGCCCTTGGAGCCCAAAACTGTGAAATTAATTCGAATCAATGGTCCTAAATCTCCTGTTGCTCAAGGAGATAAATGGGAAAGACCTGGTGCTTGGATGGATGGTATTGATATAAAAATAAATAACAAAGACAACCTCACTGTTTCCCCAGGAACCCCTGTCGTTGTTACCATAAGTCTTGATCCGGGAGAGTCTAATGCAGAAGCTGACTGGTGGGTGTGGGCGGAAACTCCTTTTGGACTTTATTGCTTTAATATTAGCAAAGGGTGGTTTCGTATATCTGATATTTCAGAGATAATCCCTGCATATCAAGGAAAGCTTATGTCCATTATAGGATTTCCTATATTATGGGAAGTGCTTCCTACGGGAACTTACACCTTCCACTTTGCCATAGACCTAAATCCCGATGGAAACCTAGGTACAAATAGATATGAGGATGTGGCCCAACTGACGGTAGAATAAAAATGATTCAGTTATTTAGAAATTCTACACTACCCAAGATCATTAGCGCCATAGTTATTGTTGCTTTTTTGTTACCACTGGTTCATCATTTTCCTATCCTAGTTGCAATTTTAGTTCTTATGGGAGTAGCTTATTTTGTGTATCGGTGCATAAAGTGGTACAAGAAACGCAGTAGAGAAATTGTAGTAGCTATAGATATGCAAAGATACAAAGAAAAGCAGGATGACGCTACTTATCATTAAAAAAGAAATTGTATCCGGTCTTGATTTTTGAAATTTTGGTTGATTTTTATCCCGATCCCTTATGGCACCTATCATACCGAGGCCGTACTCAAAGAAAGCATTGCGACGGTACTGTCCCCTTAAATGTGTAAATTTAGAAACTTGCAGTGGGCTTACCCTCCCAAATCTCATTTTGTAACCTAAGTAAACTATATAAAATTCTAATACAAGATTCGAAAGTCCGAAATGTCTCCATTACCTTTACATCCTCTACTGTTTGTGCTAAGCTCTCTAAGGTTTTCA
>CAZNJP010000285.1:0-1733 GCA_964573345.1 uncultured Syntrophobacter sp.
AATGTTATTGAGATTAATTAGCGGCAAAAATAGCTGCTTTATTGCCATATATTATCCCTACTGCTATATGGAGGATCCCTTGCTATTGAATGATTTTATGATATTAAAAGGTGTAAATAGATAAGATAATAAAGAAAATGACGGGGATACCCCTTCGTTTAAATCCTTATAGAGACCTATTTTTGATCTTTATCTGGCGTGAATTTTCTATCAGATATAGACAATCAATAATTGGTGTATTGTGGGCAATCCTGCAACCTTTGAGTATGATGCTCCTTTTTACATTTATCTTTACCTACATTATGCCCATGCATATTACTGACTATCCCTATGTCCTTTTCTTTTATGCAGGTCTTTTGCCATGGAGCTTTTTCTCCTCATCCCTCAATTATGCCATTCCAAGCCTTACAAATCATTACAATTTGATAACAAAAATCTATTTTCCTAGAGAGATATTGCCCCTTTCTGGGGTGGCTGTGGCCTTTATTGATTTTGGTTTTGCAAGTATTGTATATGTATTGCTGCTTATCCTTTTTAAGGCAAAAATTTCATGGAATATCTTTTGGTTTGTACCCCTTTTTATCTTACTATTGGTCTTTACTGCCTCTGTTGCCCTTGTCCTCTCGGCCCTCAATGTCTATTATCGTGATGTAAAATTGGCCAGTGGCTTCCTCATTCAGCTATGGTTTTTTGCCAGCCCTGTATTTTATTCTATAGATAGGCTATCCTTAAAGCTAAAGTTAATTCTGTTTCTTAATCCACTTACCTTTATTATTGAAAACATGCGTCGCTGTGTGATTGAGGGGCGGGGGGTAGTCTGGTGGCAATTTTTGTTTATGACCGTTTTTGTCAGTTTACTCTTTTCTTTGAGTTATAAATTTTTCATGGTTACTGAGAGAAAATTTGCGGATGTAATATGATTGTCCTTAAAGATGTCTGGAAGAGGTATTATCGTTATCACATCTTTCATCGCTCTTTGCGTGAGGATATAATCTCTCTATTTAAGAGAAAGCAAAGGCAAGGACTAGAAAAAAATGAATTTTGGGCGCTAAAGGGAGTAAGTTTTGAGGTAAAAAAAGGGAAGTGTGTGGGTCTCTATGGGCCAAACGGAGCGGGTAAAAGCACAATCCTAAAATTAATTGCCAAAGTGACTTATCCTACAAGGGGCACTATCAGTGTTGATGGGCGAGTGGCCCCCTTGATCGAGATTGGTGCCGGGTTTCATCTAGACTTAACAGGCAGGGAGAATATTCATATAAATGGTGCAATCTTGGGGATGCGGATAAATGAGATTAAGAGGAAAATACCTGCCATCATTGATTTTTCAGAATTAAATGAATTTATTGATATGCCTGTAAAGAAATATTCCTCTGGGATGTATCTACGACTTGCCTTTTCCATTGCTATTCACAGTGATGCCGATATCTTTCTTATTGATGAGATTCTGGCAGTGGGTGATGAGGCATTTCAGGAAAAGTGCCTAGATAAGATTCAAAACCTTAAAAAACAGGGTAAAACCATGATTGTTGTTACACACAATCGTAAATTGATGGAAGAGGTAGCTGATGAGATTATTTTTATAGAGAAGGGAGAGGTTATAGATACATCTGGTCTTGCTACTCTTTATAGCAAGCTAAAGCATACAAAATAGTAGGAGAATTATCCCCTTTTTCTGCCCCTATAGGGGTACTTTTATAGGCCTCTATAGTCCGGATATAGCTTTTAATTCCTTT
>CAZNJP010000286.1:0-1730 GCA_964573345.1 uncultured Syntrophobacter sp.
ACTAATAATATTGTCATATTTAATAATCTTTGGAAGAAGCAAGTTGCTTAAAAATTAAAGGAAATAGCGTGAAAATGTGGCACAGAAAGTTATTATTAATGTTTTTAATTACTTTTTTATTTTGCCAGTATGTATGGGCTAATTCTGAAGGCCAATCTTTATCCCCTAAAATAGGGCCATTGTTAAAGAAAACTATCCAAGACGCAAGTAAAAACACTATAGGGAAAGCAGGGGGAGCTTTTTCGCAGGATAAGGCTGATTCTAGAGCTAATTTTGTGAAGGTCATAGTGGTAATTAATGGACACCATTTAAAACCACTTCCAGAAGGTTTAATAAATGAATTAAAAGAAAGGGTTAAAAGACTTGGGGGTCATATAGGTGACCATGCCTTTAACAACGTTCAGGTCTGGATACCCATTGACAAGATAGAAGAGCTAGCAAAATGGCCAAATATAAAATTAATCAAGCTACCTACCAAGCCACAGGTAAATAGCATAACTTCAGAGGGAGGAGATGTTATAGGGGCAACTTCTTGGCATAATAGTGGGTTGACTGGGAAAGGGGTAAAAGTTGGAGTAATAGATCTTGGTTTTCAAGGTTATTCTTCATTATTAGGCACTGAGCTTCCAGCTTTGGTAAATGTAAGGGTTTTTGGAGGTGATATTAACTCTGATAACCATGGCACTGCTTGTGCTGAAATTATTCATGATATAGCCCCAGAAGCAGAGTTATACCTTGCAGCAATATCAGATATGGATGTTGATTTTCATAACGCCATTTCCTGGTTTGAGTCGCAAGGTGTTGATGTTATAAGTAGCTCTATCGCAATAAATTTAAAAATTTACTGTGAACTTGCCTATTATGCCCTACACACCTTCACAGATATCAATTACATTATAAATATACTTAACCATTATGAACAATCGAAAGAACAATGGGACTATACCATTAATAATGCTATATCTAAAGGGATCACTTGGTCACAAGCATCTGGTAATGAGGGGAGAAAAAAATGGGTAGGTTGGTTTAATGATTGGGATAAAGACTATTACTTAAATTTTGAACCTTATCAGAATTATAACGAGATTGAATTCTCAAATTTTACATTTGGGAAAGAAGTTTATATCGTCTTACTTTGGGGATTTGACACAGGTCTTTTGTCTTATGACGATTATGACCTATATGTTACTGATGAATTTGGGTATATTGTTGCTTCGTCAGAAATTAAACAATCCTTAATTCCTATAGCTGCAGAAGCATGTAGGTTTGTTCCTATTCCGGGATTAAGGTATTTTGTATGGGTTTATCAGTATTGGGCAGCCACGCAAGAAGTTGGTCTTTTGCTAGGGGCCGACCAATTCCCAAATTTTAAACATTTTACCCCAGAAGGAACGGTGACGCTAAATCCTCCAGCCCACAATCCAAATGTTATAACGGTTGGAGCTGTCCCCTATTATAATCCTTATCAGATAGAGGATTTTAGCTCACAAGGCCCAACCCTTGAGGGAGTTATTAAACCTGATTTGGTAGCCCCAGATGGAGTGTCTACCTCATCTTATGGTTGGAATGGATTTTATGGCACTTCTGCTGCTACTCCTCATATAGCAGGCGCTTGTGCATTGGTTAAACAGGCCCATCCGCAATGGCCACCAAGCCAGATTAAAAGTTTCTTGGAATCAAGGGCCATAGATTTGGGGTTTCCTGGAAAAGACAATGTATATGGAAGTGGC
>CAZNJP010000287.1:0-1712 GCA_964573345.1 uncultured Syntrophobacter sp.
CTTAAGGGAAAGGTCTGCCATCTAAACTTGGCACCCGAACTTATTGAGAAGTTACTATTCAGCTAATGTTTCTGTTGTAAATATTTGGATCTGGATAGTTGACAGATTATGCAGATTTTTGATGGTCTGCCAACTACCCTTTTATTTTTTTCTCACCTTAGGTGATTTTATTTATCTATTTTTTCCTCACTGCTATTTAATCCATTTTATCGCTCCCGCCCGCCTCGCCTGAGCGAGAGCGATGGCGGGCAGGTCAGGTTATTTTAATTCTCTTATTTTTGCCCTTTTATCTGGAATTATAATTTTGTTTATTACACCGACATTTCACGAAATTGAGCAGCTTAAACTCCATCGAAAGAACCTTGCCGTTGAACGCTCTGTGGAAGTTCTCAACTTCGCATAATTGAAGAGGTAAGCGAAAGTCTGATTAGGCTTCATGACGCTTTGATGTCTTCGGCATCACCTCGGCTACGCCGAGAGCTAGTGCTTTCATACCAAAAAGGTACCACTGAAGTGTGAGTCCACTACTTGAAATTTAAGCATTTAACGTTTAAGTATTTAACGATTCAGACCAAAGGAGGTAAAGGTGAAGACTATACTTATGACAGGTGCAGCTGGCTTTATAGAAGGGAAAACTACAGAAGAGTTGTTAAAGAAGGGTTTTAAAGTGATTGGTATAGACAATATAAATGATTACTACGATGTGAGGTTAAAGGAATATAGGCTTGCTCGGTTAAACAAATTAGATGGATTTAGATTCTATAAAGAAGATATTGAAAACATAGAAATTTTAAAGAAAATGTTTGAGGAAAACCAGATAGATGCAGTAATGAACTTGGCAGCCAGGGCAGGTGTAAGATATAGCTTGGAGAACCCATTTGTTTATATGAGTACAAACGCCATAGGCACCCTAAATCTACTTGAATGCTGTAAGCAATTTGGGATTAAAAAATTTATTTTGGCCTCTACTTCTTCAATTTACGCAGGGGCCCCCATGCCATTTAAAGAAAGTTTACCTGTAAATGCCCCTATTTCCCCTTATGCCGCCAGCAAAAAGGCAGCAGAAGCCATGTGTTATGCGTATCATTATCTTTATGGAATGGATATTACAATACTTAGGTATTTTACAGTATATGGTCCTGAAGGCAGACCAGACATGAGTATATTTAGGTTTATTAAATGGATAGACGATGGAAAACCTGTAGAGATATTTGGTGATGGTAAACAGAGCAGGGATTTTACTTATATTGACGATATTGCTGAGGGGACTATCAAGGCACTAAGGCCTGTGGGCTATGAGATAATCAATCTGGGCAATAACCATCCAAATGAATTGATGTACGCCTTAGAACTAATAGAAAAATATTTAGGAAAAAAGGCAAATATTGTCTATAAACCCTTCCACAAGGCAGACCTGAAGGCCACATGTGCTGATATAACAAAAGCCAAAGAAATCTTGGATTGGCAGCCAAAGGTTTCTTTAGAAGAAGGCATAAAAAGGACAGTAGATTGGCACAAAGAAAATAGAAGCTGGCTAAGAAATGTAATAATTTAGTGATGAATAACCCTGCAGCAAGCCGCAGGGTTATTCATTCAGTCCAGAACCTCTTGCCTGTTCAAGGGATACCATTTTGTAACCGTTCACCACACTTTGTCTAAAACAGAAATTTGGAAACTGAAATAATCCCTCCCTTACCAAGACTAATTCTTAG
>CAZNJP010000288.1:0-1705 GCA_964573345.1 uncultured Syntrophobacter sp.
AACACTGGTCCCTTATATTGGCCATATTAAACAGATACCTATTAAGACCTGCCTCTCTAATGGTTTCCTGATATAGGGGTTCATGAGTACGTGGGCTACAAGAGGCTACCACTACCCGGTTTAATCTATACTCTTTTACAATATTTTTTATCTTCTCTTGAGTATCTTGAGAACAAGTAAAGAGATTTCTATCTGCTATTACTACATTTGGTAATTTTTCTGCATAATCCCTAACCTCAGGTACATTGACTACCCCTCCAATGTTTATACCACAATGGCAAACAAACACGCCAATCCTTGGCTCTTCACCAGATACATCCCTTTCGGGTGGATATTCCTTTTCTTTTACTAAAGAATGCCTACTTTCTGCAAGAAGTGTCTGTGCAGCATTGGAGGCGGCACTTGCCTCCATCACTGTCTCTGGAATATCCTTAGGGCCTTGAAAGGTTCCACACACATATATCCCAGGTTTTGTGGTCTTTACTGGAGAAAAACTTTTTGTAAAGGCAAAATTATATTTATTAAGCTCTATACCCAATTTTTCAGCCATTTCTTTGGCTATGGAGGGAGGCTTAAGCCCTACAGAAAGCACCACCATATCAAATATTTCTTCATTAATGTTACCATCTTCTGTAGCATATCTTATTTTAAGGCTACCATTGTCTTTTACAGGCTCAACTGTGTGGACCCTAGACCTAATAAAACGTATCCCTTCCTTTTTTGCCCTGTTGTAATATTTGTCAAAATCTTTACCATAGGTTCTCATATCCATAAAGAATATGGCGGTATCTAAGGGTTCAGAGCTATGCTCCTTGGCAATAATGGCCTGTTTAATGGCATAAGTACAACAAACAGATGAGCAATAGCCTTGGTCAACTTTATTAATATTTCTTGAGCCTACACACTGTATCCAGGCAATACTTTTTGGCACCTCTCTATCAGAGGGCCTAAGAAGGTGGGCCCTGTAAGGGCCTGAAGCACTAAGTATCCTTTCAAATTCAAGGCTTGTTAATACATTAGTAAAATTTGCATAATTATATGTATCAAAGATTTTGGGGTCAAAGACCTCAGAGCCTATGGCCAAAATTATTGCACCTACATTTATTTTTTTCTTTTCATCTACGTCTGAATACTTAATAGCTTTGGCCAAACATACCTTTTCACAAAGTCCACAGCCAATACAGCTCTCATGGTCAATGGCATATACTAAAGGAACTGCTTGAGGATATGGAATATAGGTAGCAGCCCTTTTATTTAAACCCTGATTAAATTCGTCAATGACCCTAACTGGACAATGCTGTGCACATACACCACATCCTGTGCATCTTAGTGGTTCAATATAACGTGCCTTTTGCAGCAGAGTAACTTCAAAATTTCCTGCCTCACCCCTAACTTCCTCTAACTGTGCATTGGTTATGGTCCTAACATTTATGTGCCTACCAACTTCCACAAGCTTTGGTGACATAATACACATAGCGCAATCATTGGTAGGGAAGGTCTTATCTAATTGGGCCATCATACCACCTATAACCGGTGAAGAGTCCACTAGATAAACCAAAAATCCAGACTCTGCTAAATCTAAAGAGGCCTGCATTCCACCAATACCGGCCCCTATCACCATTACTGAACCAATCTTTTCTTTCTGAGCCATTTTCTTTAATTATTTACTAATATATTTTGATATCCTTCCTACATAACCATGAAG
>CAZNJP010000289.1:0-1688 GCA_964573345.1 uncultured Syntrophobacter sp.
TAGGTTTTGTCTTCACAAAAACCTTACCACATACGGTTGAAATTCGATGCACTTTTTAAACTATTGTATTTACATATACTTTTTCACTCAAGTTAACCTATTTCAACTTTTTCACGAAAGAACCTTTAATTTTGAGTGATTTTTAATTGTAAGGAAGGATTAACTAAGGTTCTCTCACAACAGCAATTGGTGTATAGTATATCATAATCTATCAGAAATCAATTATCGGGAAGTGCGTTATGCAAGTAGCAAAAGCAGTAGAGATGTATTTGGAGCATCATAGGTCAAATTCAAAAAAGGTGCACTTATTTAAATTATGCCTTTGTGCTTAGGTCATTCTCAAAATGCTATGGTGAAAAGGAAATAGACTCGATTAGCACGGAGGAAGTTATCACTTTCCTAAATGACCTGACCACAGAGAATGGCCAGAGGACCAAATACCTAAGGTATTCCCACCTAAAAGCTTTCTTCAATCTTTGCATCAATGGCTTCAATTTAAAGGTTAAGAATCCATGTAACAATTCAATCCTACATAAAATTCTATAGGATGCCCAAGTTACCTAGAAAAAGGTATATTGCATCCCTTAAAGAGGCGAAAGTTCCTTAGCCCTTAGATAGTAGGTAGAGATTTTGTAAATAAAGTGTTAAAAGAATATAGGATCTAACTGAAAGAAAAGAATTTATTCAAACCCATGCCTTAGAGAGCAGTAGATTAGATATGTAAAATGGAAAAATTTAGCATACAAAGGGCCTTTTCTGAATCCATCAGATATGTCATGGGTGGAGCCACATGAGCACAGGCTATCCTTTCTGCCACGGCGTGGCTAACCGGTTTTAGAAATAAAAACATTATAAAAGCAGCAACCGGGCTTGGTGGTGGCTTTGGCCATGAAGGTGATACGTGCGGCTCCTTAATAGGCGGTATATTGGCCTTGGCTTTAAACGGAAATAAAGACATATATAGTGATTGTGAAAGATATTACTTAGAGTTTATTAATCGTTTTGGTACCAGTAAGTGTAGATATATTACCGGTGTAAGATTTAAAGAAGGGCATGATATAAGACGCTTTTTTATGAAGGGAATTATATGCCTAAAGGTTGTTTATACATCTGTTGCCTCTGTATTTAATATTATTCAGTCTCCTAAAAAAACTTCTAATTTTACCGGAAAAAGATTTGATTGTGCTAATGCAGTGCTTTTAGAAATTGGCTTTAAGACAGGTATAGATATGAGTCCTTTACTTAAAATTACACCGGGGTTATCTTTGGGTTTGGCAGGCCGTGGTGATATATGCAGTGCCTTAGTAGGTGGAGCCTTGGCCCTGGGAATGGTCTATGGTAAAGAAATTGATAAAAGACGGCCATTTACCCTCATTAAAGCAGGTCTGGTAGCGCTTAAAGAAGGAAATGCCATCTTTCAAAAGGAGGACTTACATCCTTCTTTTACTACCAGTTTCCGAGTCAGCCATCTATATAGGGCATTTGTTAATAAATTTGGTAGTGCAAATTGCCGTGATATCTTACCAAAAGGGCAAGCAAACATTGAACAAATTGAGCTATGTAAAGAGATTATTCATACAGTCAGTCAATGGACTACTGAACTTATAAAATGATATTTTTTATTGGGAAACAAGTTATAGTAGTTAGTAGAAAACAATCGACAGCGGAGGAATTAGTCAATATTTCCA
>CAZNJP010000290.1:0-1682 GCA_964573345.1 uncultured Syntrophobacter sp.
TTTCTCTAAATAAATCTTCGGCGAGAAAGTATAAAGGTATAATTTCCTTTTCAATCGAATATTTATGAATCTGATAAAGAAGTTGCGTTTTACCTATACCATATGTTCCTAAGATAGCAAATGCAAAGGATTTTAGTGATCTTCCATTTTTATAGTTTTCCAATGTCTGTTGGATTTCATTATCTATCCTCTCGTGTTCCTTTGAAAGATACTCCCATTTTGCATCGTAATTAGCTACTATCATTTTTCATCATCCCCCTCCACCTTTATATCTTAGACCTCCAAGCGAAATGTCGCCTAACTCATTTATATCTGAACTGTTTAGACATATACCACCAAATTTCGGAAATATACAAACTATTCGAATACACCCCCCTCTAGATGACGGCTGCTGTATTATTTTACTCATGTTTCACTCCCTACTAAAGGACTATTTTACCACCTATTTCATTTGATTTCAATTTTATGAAAAACAAACTGGTCATTGAAAAATTCCTCGTTTTTACTAGACTTCAGTACATGTCGGCCTCACCAAGGATGGAAGAGATGGCCATAATAGATGAGCTAAACATAGATTTTTGTCTTACCTAAACATAATTTATTAGTGAGACTGAGACAGGTAAGTCAATTATTATCCCCTCTTTTTTTAGATTTTTAAAGTAAGTTTCCAAATCATGGATGCCAGCTATCCTAAGAAATTCTTTTATTCCTTTTAAGAGATCACCCTGGTAACAGTCTCAGGCCCATATAACCTTGACATTTGGTGATCTATTGATTAAGAAAAATGAAGGAGGCTCCAGCCATAGATTAAATGAGACCCCTGTCAAGAAGGCGGTTATGGAGCCTCCCAATTAAAACTTACACTAATACATATTGTGGCCTACGTTCTGCTGCAATAAAGGTGGTAATAGGAAGTCAGAAATGAGAAATAAGTTAAGGATTATTTTAATACTAGCCGTAGTAATAGGCTCTTTAACATTAATGCCAGCTGGTCTTAAAGCAGATTCTCACGTCTATTGGGGCATCTATTTTGGTATGCCAGAGATGGGGTTTTATTTCCATAAGCACCACTATCCAAGAGAAGTCTGGTTGATTCCCTTTCCCATCCCCTATTGGCCAAATCGAGGCTGTATTTGCTGGGGATATTCTGGGTATCCTTACTTATATCAGCCCTATCCTCCTTGGGACTACTATGACTGCCCAAGGAAAAATCAATATCAAAGGCACATACTAAGAAGGCCAATACTAAAAAGGCCCAGAAATTTTAGGCAACCAGGTGAGATTTGGTAAATTAAATTTTTCAAATCTTATCGGCTCAACATCAAAAAGCAGCTAGTGTTTATTTTTTAGTAGAGCAATTTCTTTTTCTATCCTCCACTTAATCTTTTTTGGCCCTGGCATTTCCTTAAACTCCATCCTTCCATAGGGCCCGGCTGATTCAAAAATAAGGTCACGAAAGCCAAAGATCCTCCCAAATATCCCATATTTGCAGGTAATATCTGCAATATCTTTAAGCCAGATAGGCATAAAAAGCCTCCCAGTAATTGCTCTTTCCTCAATTATCCTGGTACTGTCTCCTTATTTGTGTAATAGCATCAAAAACTTCTACACCACTGGTAGTAAGGGATTTTAGCAAAGAAGGAGGTGCACGTATGTATTATATGGGGATTGATCTCCATAAA
>CAZNJP010000291.1:0-1675 GCA_964573345.1 uncultured Syntrophobacter sp.
AATATTTTGTTACATTCTCCCCCTTTAAGAAAAAGGTAGAGGAGAGTGCCTTTTTTCTAGAACCTGGGGTAGTGCATATCTATGTCTATGAAACACAATGAACTTATGGTTCTCGATTTTAAGAATTTTAAATAGTCTCTCATCTTCTACCTTCCAATAAAAATGAACTAGGATATTTCTGAATCTTGCCATATTCATAAGTCTATAGACAAATTCCTGGTCTTTAATAAGCGCATCAATATTTTTAAAATCAGAAAAGAATTCATTTTCTTCGATGTTTCTTAATTTTCTTAGCTTATAGAGTGCTTTTTCCACCTCATTCATTAATTCAATAATCCTTTCTCTGAGGTAGACCCCAAAAGGGCTATACCAACCTTATAAAAAATCTCTCTGTAAATAGACCAAATAAGGTCTGGTGTGCTGATATAACCTAAATGCCCAAGAAGAAAGATAACTTGTTCCTCCAAATTTAGGGATGGCCTTAACAGTAACCAAATAGAATAAAATAGACAAAGGATAAAGGAGATACTCCCTAAAAACGGCCTGCGGTATTTGACTATTATATACCAAAAGCAGCGGCTGTAAGGATAAATGCCCTAAAACAAGGGCAAATGCTTGAGAGATAAGGAGAATAATAGAGGATGACATATTTTATATCAGACTATATACAATCAATATAGGGCAAAAATGAGGCCCTCCAGAAAGAAGACCAGAGTAATCTCCAAAATAGGAACATGTATAAATATAATGTTCAATTATTCCCAGATCATACATAGAGGTATGAAAGGAGAAATATTTTAAAAAACTTAGGATAACTCATCTTCTACTTTTCTTGTGTTGGCAAACTATGTAGCCAATCTGCGCTTTAGCTCACTTACATCACGTTCTAGATTTGCCACCCGCTGCTCAAGCTTGTGGTGCTCATCTCTTCTAACAATTACCTCATAGAGGCGGTCTATCCTGCTATTTGTCTTTGCTATCTCAGCACGCAGCTCTATCCTTAGGTCTCTAATCTCCTGCGCTAATTCTTCTCTCACTGTATCAATTCTTTTATTTGTCTCATCAATCCTTCGGCTCTGATCCACTAAGTGGCTATTTACATCGTCCAGCCTCTTGTTAATAAGGCCCAGGGAGGCCTTTATCTCGGCATTTTCCTTTTTAATGCTATTTAGTTCAGGCACAATCATCTCCTGAAGGGCTGTCCTGACTATATCAGTTATATCCATTTTCCTTCCTCCTTTTGTATTTTTAAATGAAATTTTTGAATTTTTCAAGGTTTTATATAGGGGCACGCTTTTTCCACTTCGTAGGTGGAGGAAATTTCCTTGCCTGGCTGCAATTCTTGACTATTCATAAAGCTTATGTTTAAATGTGTATAGGGTAAGGAGTATGGACAAAGAGGGTGTTGTTACTGCTATAAAGCATTTTATCCTACCTGAGCTTAAGGAGATAAAAGATAATCAGGCAAGGATGAGTAGGGCACTAGAGCAAAAGACCGCTCATCCCCAAGCAAAAGATGCAACCAGGGCATGGACTTGTGGGTATATATCCCTGATTAAGGGTCTTAGAGGACATCTGCCATTGAATCCTCACCACTGCCCCTAGTATTACCAAGGATACGGTTACAAACAATCCCATGATCCACATCAATATATCTATGCTTTTATTTACATCA
>CAZNJP010000292.1:0-1675 GCA_964573345.1 uncultured Syntrophobacter sp.
GATCAATCTCCATGCTCCTGGAAGATTGTACTTTCGCAGGTTATCTACTTTATATTTTCTGATATACTCCCTAGGTATCTGCTTCTTGGGGATTCTAATACCACAGAGTGGATCTTTCTTCAAGTCATCTATAGCTCTGCTTATGAAGCCATATAACTTAGAATCTTTAAATTTACCTTCTTTCAGTTCTTCAAATGCCTTCTTTGTCTTTTCATTGATAAACGCAACGTGATACTCTCTCATGGTTTATATGAAATTGCTTTGTAATTTCATTGCTCAGATTTTCTCTAAGAAAATCTGGTTACCTAACAATTAAATTCTTCTGAAGAATTTTCCTATCACCTTCGGGGTCCCATTTCCAGATAACTTTAGCGTCCTTGTCAATTATTATTTTGTTCGATTCTACTAAGTAATCCAGAATAGACTGAAAGGTTTGATACATCATCTTTCTTGGCAGTTTTTTCCAGAGTTGATACTTTCCCAATTCCCCGCTGTATTCCTTTGCTACCTTTTCCACCATTAGCACGCTTTCTAAGGTTGGGCTATGTAAAACTACCATCTGGGTCATTGTTCTTATATATATTTATATAATACATATTTAAATATGAAGATTGAGGGCAGAAAAAATAAGACGAAGGCCGTCAAGCTTACTCAAACTGCGTTCGTTCCTCACTTGTTTTCTGGGCTGTGGTGAGGTGTTTTGTTTTCCCAGTTCTACTCAAAAATGAGTAGAAAAGTCAAAAAAGGCAAGAAAAGTCAAACACTGCAACGTCATTCTATCTACTCAAAAATGAGTAGTTTAATTAAGATTACCTGTCATGTTGTCACTATGTCTTTACAAACACTCTGGCAGGGCGGGAAGGGAAACCCTGCCAGGACATGGAGAGGTGGTCGCATGAAATTTTTGGGTTTCAAACGCCAAATGTATGCACGCATGAAACCCACGGGTTGCAATCCGACCATGGCTCGCATCACTTTTTTGGGGTGCAAACCTATTTTGGCTCGCACATCTTCTTTGGGTTTCACAACAGAACTGGCTCGCACGATATCTGCGGGTTTCACAGCAGGGCTGGCTCACACGTCCTGTGGGCTTAAACATCTTGGGATTCCTTCCCTAAAAATTAACTCTTGAGGGAAGGGGGTATTCAACCCCCTGCTGCCGCCGCTTTCCCTCTTTTAAGAGAGCCTGAAGTACTCGTTGGTGGTATTTCGGCAGATACTTCATGATCTCAGGGTTCTGTTGCACCATTTCCTTAATCTCAGCAATGGTTAACAT
The DNA here is from genome assembly GCA_964573345.1 of uncultured Syntrophobacter sp. Classification (GTDB taxonomy): domain Bacteria; phylum Desulfobacterota; class Desulfofervidia; order Desulfofervidales; family DG-60; genus CAZNJP01. The sequence goes on from CAZNJP010000292.1 coordinate 1,277, forward strand.
TTTACACCACCTACTTTTCCAGCGAGACCAGATAGACTCGCTGCAGATTGATTCCGATTAAATTCCCACCGGGGAAATGCAACCAAAGGTAACCTTCAGATACCTCGTGCTTAATCACGTTATCGTACTCCCGTAGTTCTTCATCCTCTTCATTCTGCTGGATTAGGACCCTCACCTTTCATCACCTCCGATCCAGGAGTAACAGATAATTCCCCTGAGGGTGTGAGTTCTTGCCTTGCCCTGCTTTACAAGTGCGTTTAGAGCATCGAAAGTCCTACGTTCTGTGATAAAGTTCTCCAGCTTATTGTAGATCTCCCAAGCTGCCACCAACGGGTAACCGAAGTCGTTAAGCCTTCTCTCAGCCCTCCAGTGGAATTTTTCTCCCGCTCTGTTACCCTC
>CAZNJP010000293.1:0-1674 GCA_964573345.1 uncultured Syntrophobacter sp.
AAATCTAATATATGCATTTTTCTATGGCAGTTAGGGCAAAGAGCAATTGTATTATCTATTGAGTCCTTACCTCCTTTTGATAGCCATACAACATGATGTATTTCTAAAAACGGAGAACCATCTTTATTTAAGAAGGGTGCTTCATTATTACACAATTGGCAAGCGCCATTAGCCCTTCTTCTAGAGAACTCTGCAATGTGTGGATCTCTTTCGTAGCGCTTACTTATTGTATTTCTCAATCTAGGTTTTCCCTTTGCTTCTTTTACCTTTTGCTCTAGTATTGCTGGGTCTAAATCCTTTAACCTTCTTTCAGTTTCTTTTTGTTTTTTAAGAAACTCTTCTTCTGGAATATATGATTCAGCAGTAGAGTCTTCTAACTTTAATGGAAATATCCATGTAAAACTTCACCAGCATTGAACCATTACGTCAGTACCATTGAACCATCTGTTCAGAATTATATCTGAAATTTAAAATTATTGTAAAAAATAATACCCGCAATAGTCATCACCTCCCTCATTTAGGACTGTTTTGTTTTCTAATAGAAGGCCCATCCATAAGAATCTGGTATGAGCTGTGAGCCAACCTGTCTAGAGCCGAGTTGCCAAGTATGGGGTCAGGGAAAAGTTTCTGCCATTCCTCAGGAGCCCTTGCTGAAGTAAAGATCGATGATTTTATCTCATGCCGCTCGATAATAAGCTCATAGAGATCATCTGCCTCCTCCCTTGTAAGCTGCCGGATAGCAAAGTCGTCAACCACAAGCAGATCATACTTTAAGTAATACCTGAGTGTCCTGTCATGGCTGCCATCAATTGTTGATAGCTTTAGCTTATCAAACATTTTATCCGCCCTTGTAAATAGAACAGAGTGTCCGGCTTTTAAGGCTGCAAAGGCCAGATGGCGGGAAAGCACGGTTTTCCCCACACCGGTCGGGCCAAAGAGAAGAACCGATTGCTTCTTTTCAATAAAGGAAAGGCTGAATAGTTTTTTAACAAGCTCCCTGTCATACTGCGTTGTTGTATCCCAGTCATAGCTGGCCAGGTTTGCTACCCCTGCCTTATTGATCTTAGTATTTAGCGCTCTTGCCTGCCTTCTTTCAAACTCATCAGAAAGTACGAGCTCCAAAAATTCCTCATGTGATAATTTTTTTGCCCTTGCATAGGAGGTGCGCTCGGGAAGTGTTGCAAGTATTCCCGATATTCTTAAATAGCCCGTTATATCTTTTAATTCTTTTGATACCATTTCCATTTAAAGCTCCTTTACTTAATTGTGATTTTTAAAATAAGCCCCATCACGTGCAAATCTTGGAGGCTCTTCAAACAAAGTCATATTATCCCCGCTTGGGGGCAAGTCTTTCTCAACCCCGTTTTTTAGCATCCTCTCGATCCTTCTGACATCGTATATGGAGTAAGCCATAGCCTTTGTACATGCGGCCCCACATCTCTCATGTCCGTACTTATCTGCAATTCTAAGCAGCCTCTGGGCACTTCTTAGCCTGTGCCATGGATAAGTGCCGGAAAGCAAGAATTTGATATAGTTTCCGATTGCAGGATGCCTTTTAGCTCCCTGGCCGATCTGGTAATTTGCATTCCTTAAGGTATACGGGGCAATATCAGAAGGATAATCATTAAAATCTGTGGACCTTTTGCCTTCAGGCATTCTTATATGGGTCTTTAT
>CAZNJP010000294.1:0-1646 GCA_964573345.1 uncultured Syntrophobacter sp.
TATTCCAATCACAAAAAGGTGAATAAAGTTCCCAAGGCAGGCATACCATAAAGGGTAATAATCTCGCCCTCTCTATTCCTACTTAAATATCTAAAGTCCATTGAAATTTCATTATTGCTGGCATATAACAAGCAAAATGCGAGATTGTGAACTTATGGTATTATGGCCAGTTCTTTTTACTTCATGGAAATGGGTAGGTTAGAAACAAGAGAAAATGCCTAAGATAAAAATTCTACATCTAGAAAGTGCCATGGGTTTTGGAGGACAACAAATCAGGATTTTAAACAAAATAAGGGCACTAAGAGAAAAAAATTATTGGATTACTTTAGGGGCATTCCCCAAAAGTGAGATTTTTAAAAAGGCCTGTCAAATGGAACTCAAGGTTTATCCTTTGCCTTTAAAAAAAAGGGACTTAAAAGGAATTTTTGCAGTTTTAGATTTAATAAAAAAAGAACATATTCATATATTACATACTCATACCAGTTGGGATAGCTGGATAGGAGGGATAGTTAAAACTATTTATCCCAAATTTGCCCTGATCAGGACTAGACATGTTTCTACCCCTATCGGAAGAACCCCTCTAAGCTGGCTACTTTATAATGTATTTCCTCATTATATCATCACCACCGGTGAGGCTATTAAAAATCAGTTAATAAATTACAATAAGTTTAATCCCAAAAAGATTGTTTCTATCCCTACAGGTGTAGATTTGGCTGTGTTTGACCCTGATAAAGTAAAACCAGGATTACTTCCACCAAATGGTTTTAATATAGGGATGATTTCTATCTTTTTAGAATGGAAGGGACACAAATACTTTGTTTTAGCTGCAAAAGAAATTTTAAAAGAAATTCCCCATGCTGAATTTTATATAGTAGGCAATGGGAACAAAAGAGCCCGGGCAAGGATAGAAAAACAAATCCAAGATTTTAATTTACAAAATAAAGTCCATTTACTTGGATTTAGAGAAGACATACCCCAGATTTTGGCCTCTTTAGATGTATTGGTGCATCCTTCTTATGCTGGTGAAGGCTTACCGCAGGCAATTTTGCAAGCCTTAGCCATGAAAAAACCAGTTATTACTACCAATATAGGTAGTATTTACGAAGTAATAAAACATAGAGAAACAGGTTTAATCGTTCCGCACCAAGACCCACAAGCCATTGCTGAAGCAGTTTTAGAATTATATAAAAGCCCTGCTTTGAGAGAAAAATTGGGTAAAAAAGGACGGAAATTGGTAGAACAAAGATATTCCTTTGCTAAAATGATAGAGGAGATTGAAAATATTTATAATTCCTGTAGGCAATAAACATTCTCCATACGGCCCCTTAACCTGTTTGCCACCCTGAAGGGCTTGGTCTTGATGGCTTAACGAAGCATCTGCTAAGCTATAAATAAAGATTAACGCCTAAATTTTGGGGAATGTCCAAATTATAATTCTTTGACAAAGATTTGATATTTTTATAGAGTTTAGCATTTATCTTTTTAAAGATATTTTGGACAATGACATTATTTTCCAATACCCACCCTATCTCCCAACGCAAAAAACCCTTTTGTTTAAAAAAATCTTAGGTTATAGTTTATCTTGAATCTCTAAACTTGATGAAAATAGACCCAAGGTGGCCATAAAAAACATAGCACTCTCTGTA
>CAZNJP010000295.1:0-1610 GCA_964573345.1 uncultured Syntrophobacter sp.
TGACATTTCCCATGTTTGTTTACCTGCTGGGTGTATCCTCATTTACTACTGTAGGGACTGACATCCTTCAGATAATCTTTACTGCAGGCTATGCATCTATTTCTCAATATGCAGTCTATGGTTTCATATTCTATACCCTGGCTACTGGCATGCTTTTGGGCTCACTTATAGGCATCCAGGTTGGGGCACTCACCACAAAGGTTGTACGGGGGATGTACATTAGGGGGTTTTATGCCACTGCTATCATTGCAGGCTTTCTAAATAGACTTCTGGCATTGCCATCAAAGCTAAGAGGGCTGGAGGTTATTATGTGGCCAAAGTCCTTGGTAAATTTCTTAAATACCGCAGGGGTTATAATATTTTTTGCCATTGTTGGTACATTTGCACTGTGGGTGCTCAGTAAATTTCTTGGAAATCTAAAGAGTCTAAAGGAGGGATAAAATGATAACACACAAAAAGGAGTTTACTATAGGGCTAATTCTCACCGTATCGTTTTTTATAGTACTTTTCATCATATACTCGCCAGTATTTCCTGGCAAACAAAATGGCCTGGAGTATGCTGATATGATTTTTAATAGGATTGCAAAGGGCTCAACATACTATATTCCAGGTATTATGGAAAAGAATGAAAAATTTATAGGAAAAGGTATTGATGTAAGCATTACTATGAAAGGCGCTGAAGAGGCTGAAAAGGTAAGCAGGCTTTATTCTCAGGCAGGTGCAGAGGTGGCTGTTGAAGGCAGTAGCATAAAGATAGCTGGTGACTTTGGTACTATGCTTAAAAGTGCACTTACTGACTCTGATACCATGTTTAAGAATAAAGGCGATGAAGTCTCTGAAAGGTATGGATATCATGAAAAGGAGGCCATGTACTACTGGTGGCTTTCTCTTAAGGCTATAGATAAAGCACTCAAGAAACAAAAGAAATTTGCAGAGGCAGCCTTTATTTCAGATGTTGTAAAGAAGGCTGTTGAACCAGGGTATAACTTCTATGGGATAGAGGGAGAAAGTGCTAGAGAACATGCAGGAATCTTGACATTTTCCCTGGTATTTTATGTAGTTTATACCCTTTGGTGGGGATATGCTATTTACTTCCTATTTGAGGGTTTTGGGCTCAGGATGGTGAAGGCCAAAGAAAAGAAAGAGGTTTAAAAAGCCAGAGAAGCTGATTATTTTATCAATATTTTTGGTAATATGGTCGTTGAAAACAGGACCTTAGATATTATGAAGGTATTTATTGCCAAGGCCCATAAGCCTTTAGCAGGTAAACCACCAAGGGCCAAGATTTTTTAGGAAGGAGGTGAATAAGATTCTTTTTTTTAAAATTTTATTTAAGTAGCAAAAAAGACTAAGGAGGTGTGTAATGACTAAGTTAATGATAGAAAGGCCTGAGCCTCATGGAGGCAGGCTTGAAGAAAGGGTTATAAGGGACCCTGAGTTGGCAAAAAAGTTGGCAAAAGGGTGTCCTGTTTATGACATCAAGCCTACTTTGGATGAGAAGGGTGTACCTGTAAGGAATGTTTACAGGGAGATAATGTCTATCTGTTATGGTTTCTTTAGTCCGGTTGAGGGGTCAATGAAAAAGGCAGAGGTTGAGAGGATACTTAAGG
>CAZNJP010000296.1:0-1594 GCA_964573345.1 uncultured Syntrophobacter sp.
CCTGTTACACCAGATGGGCATCAACCACTTTGTGCCTTGTATGGTATAAGGGCCTTAGATGTAATAAAACAGCAATTGGCCAAAGGAGATCTTAAGGTTTCACATATATTTGGTTATTTGAAAAAAAAGACCTTACCACCAGAAGTTCTGGCCCAAGCCGATCCAGATTTTAGAAGTTTTTTTAACATCAATACCCCTGCTGAACTAGCCTTAGCCCAGGAGATATGTAAAAAAACTGACATAAACAAGCATTGATTTTTATTAAAAAGGAAGGGAAAATGATTTACGATGCCTATGGCCGCCCCATTTATTACCTACGCATCTCTGTAACAGACAGGTGCAATCTTAGGTGTAGGTATTGTATGCCGGATGGGTTTAAAAAATTGCCTCGTTCAGAGATCCTGCGTTATGAGGAGATTATTCATATTATTAAGATAGCTACCTCTATGGGTTTTTATAAGGTACGCCTTACAGGGGGAGAGCCTCTAATCAGAAGGAATATCACACTACTTATTCAGCATATAAGTCAAATTCCTGGCATAAAAGACTTAAGCATTACCACTAATGGAGTACTTTTGGCTGAAATGGCCAAGGATTTATTTGACGCAGGCCTTCGTCGGATTAATATTAGCCTGGATACATTAAACCCTGAAAAATATAGATATATTACCCAAGTTGATGCATTTTCTTATGTCTGGAAAGGAATTAAAAGGGCATTAGAGATAGGCTTTTCTCCAGTAAAGATAAATGTAGTAGCCCTTAAAGGGTTTAATGATAATGAAATCTTAGATTTGGCAAGACTTACATTTGATTATCCCATCTCCGTTAGGTTTATTGAATATATGCCACTTTCAAAAAAGACCATAAATCACAGGGAATATTTTTTAGCTGCAGATGCCATTAGAGAAAAATTAGCCACACTGGGTAAACTGGAAAAGCTTCCCTCAACATCCTTGGACGGGCCAGCAGAGCGTTATAAAATCTCTGGAAGCCTGGGTGAGATAGGATTGATTGCTGCTATAAGCCATCCCTTTTGTTATAGATGTAATAGGATTCGTCTTACCTCCGATGGTAAACTGCGTCCCTGCCTCTTATCAAATAAGGAATACGACATAAAGACTCCTTTAAGAGAAGGGGAAAATGATACGGTGATCAAGTCCATTATCAAAAAGGCCATTTACCGCAAACCAAAGGGCCATAATTATATTAAATTTAGCGATCAACGTCCTATGGTCAGTATTGGTGGATAATCAGCCACTCTGGAGCAAGCTGCAGGGTGTGACAAAAAGGTCGCGGATTTGGGCATTTAAAACAGGGCTTTCCCAGAATTTTAAAAAAACTGGGGATTACTGAAAAGGATGTAAAAGAAGCTATAAGATGGGCAAGAAAGAATTAAAAGTAGTTCTAGATACTAATGTTCTGGTGTCTACCTTACTTTTTAAAGGTGAACTTTCTAAACTTCTGTCCCTTTTAAAACAACGGAAGTGCATTTTATTATTTTCGGAAAAGACTTTAAATGAGATTATAAGAGTCCTTCATTATTTTAATCCAGTCACAGTACATTCGTTCCGTATGGATCGAGTAGTAATGCAAC
>CAZNJP010000297.1:0-1566 GCA_964573345.1 uncultured Syntrophobacter sp.
CTTTTTATAAAATCATCTTCTTTAATATAAAGCTTTATTTCTCTCATTCTTATCCTCCTTTCGCTTTTTTATGGTGTAACCACCACTCAATAATTTCTTTTCCACTTCCGATAAAAGCATTTTGATCGTCTATATATTTTATAACCTTTTCATAAACCTCTTTCCAGCCTGGCCAGCCATTTAAAGGATTTTTTTGCGCATATTGTCACCAAATTTGCAACCAAAAAGATATATCAAGCTACCCAAATATATTTTTATAACTTGACATAGCAATAAAAGGCGTGTACACTTTTTGTTAAACGTACACCAAAGGAACTGATGTCTACCATTGTAGCGGATAGTAGCTCTTTGATATTGTTGGCAAAATGTACTTTACTGGAAACACTGTCAGGCCTTTTCCCAATTTTAGTTCCACAAGGGGTAATGAACGAAGTTATAGGCCCAAAGTTGTTAAAAAAGTATCCTGATGCTAGGATCATTTATCAACTTGTTTCCCAAGGGAAAATTCAAGTTGCTATAGTAGAACCCGTATCCTTAGACCTAGAAATAGCTATCCACAAAGGGGAATTAGAGACTATAGTCTTAGCCAAAAAATCAACAGGATCTATCATAGCTACCGACGATGGGAAGGCCATTAAGGCCTGTAGATTTTTAGATATACCATTTATCATTACCCCTAAAATAGTACTTGAATTATTTCGCTTAGACAAAATAGTTTATGAAAAGGCGAAGGAATCTTTGGAAAAACTAAGGATTATTGGACGCTACTCGCCAGAAATTATTGCAGAAGCCTTTTTGAAACTTATGGAGGTAAAGAATGCTAAAACCAACAACCATAAGGGTTCCTAAAGAAATACTGGACCAGATTGATGAGTATACCCGCAAATTCAAGTTAGACCGCTCATCTTATCTCAGAGAAATCCTTAAGAAGGGGTTTGAAGAAGATAGGCAACAGCGACTTTTACAAAAATATGTTAATGGAGAATTTAGCATGTTGGACATATGCAAGGAATTAGGAACAGTACCTTGGGAATTTTTCGAGCTCTTAAAAAGAAAGAACATTAAGCTCAGTGTTAAATTCGAAGATTTTGTCGATTCTATAAAGTTAACCCTGTAAAACCAAACTCAACCAAATAGGTCATGCCAAAGAAAAGCAAAAATACCGTTATATCTTTTTATGAATAATGTAAACAAAAGATAACAAGGCTGTATCCATAGACAGCCTCTAATCAAAAAGCTGGGAGATCTCTTCATCCGTGAATCTTAACTAAAGTTTACACAATTCCTTGCTGGACATATAGAAGGAATTTTAGACATAGGATGGGGCTTCATGGACTTCTAAAGGTCTTATAAATTTTCTTTCTTTTAACCAATCAGGCTCTGTATCTATCAAAAATTCAATAAGTTCCTCTGTAGAAATTGGTGAAACCATAGTTTCTGGATGTTCCTTTACATCTTCCAAGTATGCCTCTATTGCATTTTTAAGATTTGCCTCTATGTCAGCAAGATCTGTCCCCCTCGCTGTTATGTTTAACTCTAAACACACTGCTACATATTCCAATTTAC
>CAZNJP010000298.1:0-1560 GCA_964573345.1 uncultured Syntrophobacter sp.
AGCAGGCCAAAGGTATTTTTTGGCAAATTGTTGCATGATCACTGTCCATACCGTGCCTTTTTTGACAAGAAGAAATTTTGCAATGACTTCAACGATAAGGAGGGATGTCGTTGGCTATTAGGTTGTAAAGGGCCGGCTGCTTTTTGTGATGCCTGGAGGAGGCATTGGAATGGAGGTGTAAACTGGTGTGTGCAAAATGCTACCTGTATTGCCTGTGTGGAACCTAATTTTTGGGATAATTACTCACCATTTTACTCCAACGAATAGTTTAAGATAAAAAGGAGGTTTTAATAATGGCTGGCTACAGGAAGGTGCATTTTTTAATTATAATAGGTGGGTTATTTATTTTTCTGACAGCAATAAAGGTACAAAAGATAAGTAGTGAGGAAATAGAGTCTTTTTATAAGCAGTCTTTACATTTTACCGGTGCTGGCCAGCGTTATTGGTATGAAAGGGGGTTTAAACAAATAACCAAACTTCCTTACGAAAGCCTTGGATGTAAGAATTGCCACTATACAACTTGTGATCGCTGCCATATGGAATCTAAAGGCAAAGATCCAACTTTTTCTATAAATAAAGCCAAGAAAACAGAAACTTGTATGCCATGCCATGGAAGGGAAGCCGTTTCTTCTAAATTTGATCATGAACAAAACGCAATAGATGTACATGAAAAGGCTGGTATGGTTTGTACAGATTGCCATTTAGGCCAAGACATGCACGGAGACGGCATCAAATACATCTCTCAAAGGGAGTTAGGGGCGGTGAAGGCCGATTGTCTAAGGTGCCATTCGGGTAAGGAAGCCAAAGGGACAATCTATGTAGCAGACCTGCCCTCTCACAAACAACATGGTGAAAAATTAGATTGTACAGCCTGTCATGTGAGGGCAGCTATGAATTGTTATAATTGTCATTTTGATACAGTTTTGAAAACAGGAAGTAGAAAAGATGCTTTTATACCTTATAAAAGCTGGCTACTTTTAGTCAATTATAAAGGTAAAGTTACTGCTGGAAATGCACAAACTTTGGTTTATAAAGGCAAACCATATATAGTTTATGTACCATATCTCACTCACTCCATTATGGCCAAGGGTAGAAGATGTGAAAACTGTCATAACAATGAGGCAATTAAAAAAATTAAGAGAGGAGAAACTATACCAATGGTAACCTTTAAAGATGGTAAGTTAATAACTTGGAAGGGGGTAGTGCCATTAGTGCCGGATAAGCTTGAATGGACCTTCCTGGACAAAAAAGAGGGGAAATGGGTACCAATTAGCAGGGAAAAAAAACCCTTGGTGCAATTTAGTCTGTATGCTGAGCCGCTAACATCTCAGCAGCTGAGAAAATTATATATGGGTTTCAAATAAAAGAGTAAATATAGAAATTAGGGGGTTTAAATAATGACCAGAAAGCCAAGAGGCAAAAAAATAGTAATAGACCCAGTGACTAGGATTGAAGGTCACTTAAAGGTAGAGGTAGAGGTAAGTAATGGGAAGGTAGTAAATGCGCATTGTAGTGATATGCTTTTTAGAGGTTTTGAAATTATTTTAGAAGGCAGAGACC
>CAZNJP010000299.1:0-1549 GCA_964573345.1 uncultured Syntrophobacter sp.
ATAATAATTCACCAGCCAAGGTGGAGTGCGTGAAATGTACCCTCCAAGCATGGGCTGATTGAAGATCGTTTGGAGGTACATAAGTGTTGCCGCCCCATATTGACCACAATCACCAAAAGGAATGAATAAAATAGCACCTTTTGATGGGCCTTTAAATGCAGGTTTTATATCATGGGCCAATCTGCTCGATGGCCAGGGATCCAAGGGATAAGGAAAAGCAGCATATTCAAATACGATAAGTGCAGAGAAAATAGAGGTTAAGATAAGTCTCTTTTTAAAAGAAAATTTTGATAAGAAAAGTTTTATTTGATAACCAGCAATGATAGCTAAACATAAAGTGAGCATGATATCGAATCTACTGGGGACCCGGAAAGCACCTATTAAAGGCAGATGGTATAAAGGTTGGTATGGTAAGAGGAAAATGCCATGTCCGTATATTTGAAGCATAGGACCTAGGGAGAGGATAAAGAAACATAGGGCAGAGATTAGCCAAAATTTAAGTTTTTTTCTTTGAGAAGAAAGGACGCTATAAATAAATAATGCCAAAACAATATAACCCATAAAAACTGTTCCTTCAGTTCCGCCGGCTCGAAATGCAGAATAAATAGGTTTGACATAAGGACCAAACAGAGGATGGATAGGACTTGGGATAAAAAAGGCTAATAAATCTGCTGAAAATGTTTTATATCCACCTAACTTTACAAAATCTTCTTCTAAATATGATTGAATTCCCATAATTAAGATAGGAAGTATTAAAATGAAAATTGTAAATATTAAAAGGAGATTTCTTTTAGAAAATATTTTCTTTCTAAATTCAAAGGCAAAAAATAAAATAGTAAATATTATAAGATAAAAGGCATAATAATAAGAACAGAAAAAAGTAAAAACAAAGAAAGTGCTTGTTAGACAAATATTTTTATAGCTGAATGGCTCTTTAAATGTTTTTATTAAATACAAAATATAAAAAGGAATCCACTCTGTGGATACTAAATTTAGATGACCTAATAGGTGAGCAAATTTATAAGGACAAAAGGAAAAGATAATTCCAGCAACAAAGGAACTAAGCTTATCCTGTGTTAGGTAAAATGAAAGAAAGTACATCCCAATGGCAGACATAACAAAGGAGAATAAAACAATAAAATTATAGGCCAAAACTATATTATTAAATGGTAAAGCGAGTAAATTGTTAAATACACCATATGTATGAAAAATGAGTTTAACCCCGATAGGGTAATAAATATAACTAGTATAAAATGGGTTTTGGAAATTTAATACTCTTTTCTTAAAGTGCCAGATATTCCATAAATTTTGATGTCCATCCCCTGCATCTCCAGGGATATTAGTAGTAAGATAAGAAATAAGTGGATATGTCATCAGGATTGTAATAAATATATATCCTAATGTGATTATAAAAAATGCTTTTTTATTCATTTTAGAGATATTGCCCCATTAATGCATTAGCCTAATCCTTATTAAATCAAAGAACATCTTAAGACCATCTTTAAGGAGGCTTACCTTGCTTTGGGGATTATTAAACCATCTAACAGGT
>CAZNJP010000300.1:0-1534 GCA_964573345.1 uncultured Syntrophobacter sp.
ATTGAACTTGCTTATGAATGCATCACCACCCATATAGTCACCACTATTATATGTTCTATCATATGCACCAGGGGTGGTTGGGAAGTCAGATGAGTCTGTATATCCTGCTACATAGACATTGCCAGAGCTATCTAGTGCCAGGGCATAAGCTGAATCATTACCACTTCCACCCACATAGGTAGAGGCAAGCAAAGGGTCAATAAATAAGTCATGATTTCTATCATAGGCAGCTACTTTAAAGCCATAGGAGTCTTTGTTATAAAGCACATAAGAAACCTCTATTTCTCTTTTTTCTCCCCTTATCTTCTGATAGGCAAGGGGTTTGGTAAATTTAACACTGCCTAATTCAGTAATCAGCTCTAATTCCCCTGTGGCATTTATCCTTAACCCCTTTGTGCCTTGTATTTTTATCCTTATGCCTTCTGGTTTAGCTTTTGGAGTAACCTGAAATATCTTTTCCACATTTTTGCCATAGGCCTTTAAGGTCAGGTTTATGCCTGCAAAAGGACTTTTAATAATTACACTTTCATAGGTAGAAATCCCTGTGCGCCACTGGTTTTTATCCTTGCCGATAAAATAGTTTACTTTAGTAATTGTTTCTTTCCCGGGCCTTGGTAAAGAAGGTTTTTTTAAAACCTCTTTAATAGCTACCCCCTTCCCATCTTTGGCCGGCAGATTGTAGGTTAAAGTTCCGTCCTCTTCCACAAACAGAGTCCCACCCAATGTCTTGGCATAAAACTTTACCCTTTCACTGTTTATCTGTCCCTTGTTTTCTACAAAAGGCACAGGAATCCCCTTCAATTTTTCTTTTACTACTTCTTGCTCTATCTTTGCCTTAGCCGGTAAGGCAAGACTTAAAACAATAAATACCACCAAAAAACCCCATAACACCTTTTTAAATTGCATCGCTGAATCTCCTTTTTTCTAGACTCTTCTTAAGCTTTTTCTTTTTTAGCTACGGCATCCCTAAAAATGCTCTTGCTAGAAAGGCTGCCATTTCTGCCCTGGTTACATTGTTATATGGCTTGTATGTACTATCTGGATAGCCTGTGGTTATGCCAAGCTCATACAGTCTTTTTATGTACTTACACGGCCAGGCATCGGCTGGTACATCTGGAAACGGTGAGCCATAAAAGCACAGTAGTTATTTCTTGGCTACTTCCAAAGCCCTAATCAGAAATGCTGCTATCTCTGCCCTGGTAACGTTGTTCTCCAGCTTATATGTACCATCTGGATTGTATCATGTCAAGCAAAACCGTAAAAATTTATAATTTTAAGGTAACACTTTTTACCCCATATACCTTACAATCATCTATCCATTTTTCTACTAATTTCACTAACATAAGCCTTTGGTCAATTGTAAATCTGGTAAAAGACATAATCTTGCCCTTAAGCTCCTCTATGCGTTTTCTTAAGTTGGCCTTTTTAACAGATCTTCATCCAAAATTTGAGGCTTTTTCAGGTTGAAATACGCTTAAATAAAGGATAAAATGCAATTTTGAGAGTGAAGATTCGTGACTACAGATTCTGAGGT
>CAZNJP010000301.1:0-1528 GCA_964573345.1 uncultured Syntrophobacter sp.
TAAAGCGGGTAGATGAAATTAAGGAGGCGGCTGCAAAGGAGTCAGAGTCCCTACCCCCCCCTGATATAGATATTTCAGATGTAGAAGAGCTTCAAAAAACGCCATACCAAACTGGTTAATAAAGTTATAAAATCCCTCTTAGGCTATTTATTTTCAGCCTAGGGGGATTTTTTTTGTTTTATTCATGAAAAAGGATAAACTAATAGATTTGGGTGAACAGGGTATAATTGCCTTATTTGAGGCACTAAGTAAAGGTTTACCCTCCTTTCCTCAGATAGTAAAAGGCATAGGGGATGATACCGCTGTTTTGGATATGGGAAATAAATATTTATTAATTACTACCGATATTTTAATAGAAAATATCCATTTTGATTGGAAATGGTTTAATCCATTTCAATTGGGCTATAGAAGTTTGGCAGTGAATCTAAGTGATATTGCAGCTATGGGCGGTAAAGCACGTTATTTTTTGGTCTCTATAGGCCTTCCCAAAAAATTTCTAAAGGAATCATTAAAAGAACTCATTGCAGGCATAAAAAGTTTAGCAAGACGTCATTCATTGGCATTAATTGGTGGTGATACAATAGCAGCTCCTAACACAATTGTTAACATTATAGTAATAGGGCAAGTAGATAAAGACAAAATACTGCTTCGCAGTGGTGCTCAGATGGGTGATACTATCTTTGTGAGCAGCCATTTAGGTGAGGCAGCCGCAGGTCTGGCATTGCTCAAAAGGAATCTTATCGCCAAAAACCCCCTCTTTTCTAAACTGGCATCGGCTCATCTTTTGCCAGAGCCAGAACTTTCATTGGCAGATTGCTTAGCAAATACAAAAAAGGTTCATGCCGCAATTGATATCTCAGATGGGATAGCAAAAGATTTAAACCTTCTGTGTGAGGCAAGTGGAGTGGGTGCCAGAATCTATAAAGACCTTTTGCCCATCTCTAAAGCCTGTCATGAAGCAGCCCATTTGCTAAATGAAGACCCAATTGATTGGGCATTGCAAGGAGGAGAAGATTATGGTCTCTTGTTTACTGTCCCTAAGGATCAAGCAGAAAATGTAAAAAAGATAGTAAGCGCAGCTTTGAATCAAGAGTTATATGTGATTGGTGAAATTATTAAGGAAGGCATCTATTTAGATACAGAAAAGCTAAACATAGGGGGATTTGACCACTTCAGATAAAAACGTCTTTTTGGCATCCCCAGGGGGATTTGAACCCCCGTCGCTGGCGTGAAAGGCCAATTTAAGGCATTTCTCAGTGTATTTCAGTAAGTCACAGTAAAACAAGGTATATGGAAATTAATGAATCCAGTCAAATTACCACCGCCAGAGGCGGTGGCTTGTTTTATTGGTCCTGAAAGGTACCCCTTGTTTTTTTTAAGGTTTTTTTATTCAAACAAACGTAGTTGCTTCTTCTCAATCTCTTTTTCCTTCTTTTCTTGCCACTTCACATATTTCCTTATCTGATCTTCATTCAGCCCTACTGTACTTGTGCAGTATCCTCGGGCCCATAGGTGTCATCCCCAATAT
>CAZNJP010000302.1:0-1526 GCA_964573345.1 uncultured Syntrophobacter sp.
GAATCAATACCTTTAACAATGCCCCACCCGGAAGGGTGGGGTGGTTTACTTTATTGAGTTAAGCAAACCAATTAAAAGGGATTTAACCCCTCCCATATTGGTCATCAAGCCGAGTAATGTCGTCTTCTTCCACATATTCACCATTTTGCACCTCTATCAATTCCAAGGGGATCTTCCCTGGGTTCTCTAACCTGTGTAAAGTAGATTTTGGTACATAAGTGCTTTCGTTTTCATGAATAAATCTTTCCTCATCCCCAATCCTTATCTTTGCAGTCCCTTTTACCACAATCCAGTGCTCACTGCGGTGGTGATGCATTTGCAGGCTTAGCCTTTCACCAGGATAGACAGCAATCTTTTTGATCTTATACCTCTTCCCTTCTTCTAAAACAGTATAACTTCCCCAGGGCCTATAAGTAGTAGCATGTTCAGCAAATTCTTTTCTTCCTGATCCTTTTAATGCCTTAACTATATCCCTTACCTTTTGCGTCTCACCTCCATTGGCTACAAGTATAGCATCAGCCGTCTCTATGATAAGGAGGTCTTTAAGACCTATAGTGGTAACCAACCTTTTATCACCCAAAATTAAACAATTTTTTGTGTCAATATCGATTATATCTCCAATCTTTGCATTACCTTGGACATCCTTTTCCAGTGCCTCATATAAAAAGTCCCAGCACCCTATATCATTCCAATATATATCCATAGGAACAGTAACTACTTTGTCTGATTTTTCCATAACTGCATAATCTATAGAGATATTTGGCATATTTTCAAATTGTTTCTGTATCTTTTCAAAATTGCCTTTGAGATTCTTATATATTTTTGGTGAATGTTCTTTGATTTCTTCTAAAATGGTATCTATGCGGAAGGCAAAAATGCCTGCATTCCAGAAATACCCTCCTTTTTTAAGATATTTACATGCCTGTTTATAGTCAGGCTTTTCAATAAATTCTTCTACCTTAAAGCAGTCCTTATCTTTTTTACCAATCTTAATATACCCATAGCCCGTTTCTGGCTTTGTGGGTCTTATAGAGAATGTGACGATAAGGCCAGAATTGGCTATAGAGACAGTCTTTTTCAAATATTTTAAAAATTTTTCTTTTGGTTTTATGATGTGGTCAGACGGAAATACAAAGAGGACTTCTTCAGGGCTACACTTTAATTTTTCTAAACAATATTTAGCGCTTAAGGCAATAGCTGGGGCAGTGTTTCGAACTTTGGGCTCAAGGATAATATTCTCTATTTTCAATAACTTGTCTTTTAGGTCCGATTTTACATGAAAAAGATATTGTTGATTTGTTACAATGATTATATCCTTGGCGGGTATGAACCCTGATAGATTATCTATTGCTTGTTGCAACAAAGAGCTATCTCTATTGACCTTTAAAAACTGCTTTGGATAGCTCTCTCGAGAGAGAGGCCAAAGCCTTGTACCTACCCCTCCGGCCAAGATTAGTGCCTTCATCTTTTACCCCTTTTTGATTATTTAGGCATTTTTCTATCAGCTTTAATCAGGATAATCAATA
>CAZNJP010000303.1:0-1505 GCA_964573345.1 uncultured Syntrophobacter sp.
ATGAATTATAGCTACAGATATTATTTTGATCTCTTGCTAGCCCTTACCCAAAAGGAGATAAAGGCTAGATATAAAAGTAGTTTTTTAGGATATTTATGGTCTATCGCCAATCCGCTCTCTTTGGCCTTAGTGTTTTTCCTTGCCTTTAAAGTATTTATGAAGATACCCATTGAAAATTATGCCTTATTTCTTATTGCTGGCCTGTTTCCTTGGCAGTGGTTTGCTAATTCAGTTGTTGGCAGTGCAGGGGTATATTTAGGCAATGCCTCTTTAATAAAAAAAATAAATTTTCCTAGGGAGTTTCCTATATTGGCCCTAATCTTCCATGATGCATTTCACTTTATAGCCTCATTTCCTGTCATTTTATTATTTTTATTTATTTATAAAAAACACCCCTCCTTAGAATGGCTTTATGGGATTCCGCTTTTATTTATTGTTCATATTGGATTAACATTTAGTATTGCCTTGGTTGTTGGTTCAATAAACATATTTTTCCGGGATTTAGAAAGATTAATCTCCATATTCATTACATTTTTATTTTATTTTACCCCGGTAATCTATTCAGAGGAGATGATACCTACTCAATATAAGGCCTTTATATATATAAATCCAATTGCACCTTTGATAATTTCATGGAGAAATTTGTTCTTAGAAGGTTGTTTTGATTTTACAAAGTGGTTTATTACACTAATTTATAGTATTCTAATGTTATCTGTAGCCTATTTTATTTTTAATAAATTAAAGTGGAAATTTGCTGAAGTTATATAGTGGAAAAGGTCATAATATTTGAGGATGTTTATAAGTATTATTCATTTTATCATCATATATATGGAGGAATAAAATCCTTTTTATTTAATTTACCAAAGGCCATAAATCAAATGAAAAATAATAAATTCTGGGTACTAAAGGGTGTCTCCTTTGAGGTATATAAAGGCGAAACATTAGGAATTATCGGAAGAAATGGCACTGGCAAAAGCACAACCTTAGGACTTATTGCTGGAGTGATAAGACCCTCTAAAGGAAGGATAATTGTAAAGGGTAAAATTTCTCCCCTCCTTGAGCTTGGATCTGGATTTCATCCTGACCTTACAGGAAGAGAAAACATTATATTAAATGGTATATTGCTTGGTATGACAAAAAAAGAGATTATGAAAAAAATAGATGAGATAATAGAGTTTTCAGAATTGGGAGAGTTTATAGAACACCCTATCAGGACTTACTCTACAGGGATGTTGGCAAGACTAGGATTTTCTATTGCTATTCATGTGGAGCCAGAGATTCTCTTAATAGACGAGATCTTGGCTGTAGGAGATGTACAATTTCAGAAAAAGTGTATAGATAGAATGCTTGGTTTTAAAAAAAGGGGTATTAGTATTGTATTTGTAAGTCATGATATGGGGGCAGTCAATATGATATGCGACCGGGTGATATGGTTAGACTCTGGTAGCATCAAGATGGAGGGTAAACCTTCAAGTGTAACAAAGGCATATCAGGGATAATATATG